>CAJWYI010000042.1 GCA_913049815.1 uncultured Gammaproteobacteria bacterium | reverse complement strand
TGTCGTCAACACCCCGGCCGACAGTGTTGATGTGATTGACCGCACCACCGAGACGATCATCCAACGGATACCTGTAGGGATCGATCCGATCAGTCTGGCAATTCGACCTGATGGCCTGGAACTTTGGGTCTCCAATCACATTTCTGACACCGTCAGTGTGGTCGATCTGGATAACAGCTCGCCCGCTTACCATCACGTTGTCGCGACGATCCAGCAACTCAACGGGCGCACGAAAGCAACCCAGTTTGACGAACCAGTCGGGATCGCTTTTGCCGGAAACAACAAAGCCTATGTCGCACTCTCTTCCGAAAATCTGATCGCCGTGATCGACGTAAAGCAACGACGGGTTGTACGAAGAATCAGTATTCCCGCTCAGGATCCTCGAGCAATAGTCGTTCGTGGCGAGAAACTATATGTCATACCTTTCGAGTCGAACAATCAGACTCAGTTGTCAGGAGGAAACCAGATCGACGGTGATCTGGTGACATTCAACGCGTGGGATCACAGCATCCGCGTCAACAATGTTCTGTCGTTGGGGCATGTCGTCGACATCGTCAAGAATCCTGCGGTACCCGACAAGGATCTCTTCATCTTTGATACGCGGACTGACAAGCTGATCAGTACCGTCGACTCTTTGGGCACTCTGTTGTATGGACTAGACGTAGACAGTCGCGGGCGCGTCTTCATTGCTCAAACAGATGCTAGAAACGATGCCAACGGCCTATCAGGCACACAAAAGCATGGTTTAGAGGAACTCGAGAACCGCGCATTCCTGAACCAAATCACACGAGTCGATACGGCTAACCAATCGTTCACGACGCGACTGGATCTAGAACCGCCGCCACCTGAACATCCAGACAGAGATAAAGCACTCGCAACCCCATTTGCAGTTCGCCTGAATGTCGAGGAATCAGTTCTGTTCGCAACAGCAGCAAGCAGCAACCAGTTATTCGCGATGAATCCTGATAATGGCGACATCATTGGGCGGGTGACAGTCAACGCCGTGCCGAGAGGTATTGCGCTCCCGGAGGTTACGGCAAACCATCCAAGTCAGCAGGCATGGGTCTTGAATGCGGTCGCCAACACGGTTTCGGTGATCAATGTGACCGACCCATCGAATATGTCAGTCACCCGCACCATCACTCTGGAAGATCCCACGCATCCGGTCTTCAAGCGCGGGCGAACCGCTTTCAATGACGCCCTGGCGTCCTCTACGGGTACGTTTTCCTGTGCAAGTTGTCATCCCGACGGCCACACGGATCAACTACTCTGGATACTGAAAACACCCATCGTGACTGCTGGAAACCAGATCATGCCCCGATCGACGATGCCAGTTCGTGGATTGAGTGATACCGCGCCTTACCATTGGGATGGCATTCCAGGTGACCCGTTCGGTGGCAACAACAGCGAACACATCTACGGCCTGGTCGAACCCAATGCCCTTAAAGATGTACCTTCTTCAACCACCCGCCACCTGATCGATGCAAGTCTCGCAAGCACCATGCTACAGACGGGAGACGAGACAACCAACGATGCAGACCAAACCGGTTACCTTTCCCATAATGAGCGGGATGATCTTTCCCGGTTTCTGCTGGGCGTTTCCTACCCACCGGCGCAGCGTCGTGCTTTTGATAACACGCTGTCTGCACGTGCAAAAAAGGGCATGGAACTATTTAATATCACCGGGGACGTCGGCGGTACACCCGGAGGGAACTTTTGCGGCGACTGCCATCGAATGCCTTTCCTCGTCAGCACGAATACGCCCGGTACTGGAATGGACGCGCCAACCTGGCGCGGCGCCTATGACCGATGGCTGATATTGCCGCAGGGTCGCTTGAACATCATCGATTTTGATTTCTTCGCCGACGTTGCAAAAGATGGCCTTGATGAACAACGTATCTGGCAGTTTTCATGGGGCGGTCGCCCCGCCTTCGATCCAGTATGGAATATGGTGCTTGAGAGCAGCACCGGGTACTCGGGATCCTTGGGTCGCCAGGTCACGCTGAACAGCTTGGCGCCAGATAAAATTCACACTTCGCTGATGGATGCACTCGAAGAAAGTGCAGCGGAAGGCGCGGTCGTGTTGATTGCGACCGGTGTTGACCTTACAAACGGCAAATCCCGTTCGTTCCTCTTCAAAGATGGTCAGTACAAAGAAGCTGGCAACTCAACAGCGATGTCTCGAAATCAATTGATTCAACATTCCCGCGACGGGAAAATGGTAGTCACGCTGACTGGACACCACGGGGTGCAAGATGATATCCGCACACCACAACCCGGGCTATGGACACTCGGCCCGATGCACGCCCAACGCGGCAGACAGCTCTTTCCAGTGATACACGGTGACGATCTAACTATGTCGTTGATGGGAAGAAATCTGTCTGATGAAGTCCATCTGATTGTAGACGGTCGACGCGTCGAAGGATCCATTGAGAAATACGCCAACGAGCGTATTAAGGTGACACTGGCGAATCTGCCTCAAGAAGGACTGCGTTTCTTGCAGCTGCAAAATCGAGATGGTCTTTTCACCAACGATTTCATCTTCCATGTTGCAGAGGACCGAGACCATGCCATTGCACTGCAGAACCGTCTGGATCCGGAACGTGAGCGAGCCATTCGGGATGCGATCCAGCGAGGCGACGTTGCCACAATAGCGCGACTATTCGACGAAGGAGCGCCATTGTTGTCAGCGTTTAGCTCTGACGGAAGTATGCCACTCGTCCTGGCAGCCATGTCCGGGGAGGACACAATCGTTGAATATTTGATCAGTATCGGGGCAAATGTTAATGCGCCCAATCGCGACGGCAATACCGCACTGCATCTGGCGGCATTCATGTGCCATCCGACGGTCGTCCAACGCCTGCTCGACCACGGCGCACCAATCGACGCCCGAAGTACTAGCGGCGATACACCCGCCGACACTGTGCGTGACACTTGGAGTCAGGGACTGGCTGGGTTTTACAGTAACCTGATTAACGGCGGGCACTTCAAGCAGGAGTTGGCGGTAATTCAGCAACGAAGACCTCAGATTCTAAAACTACTGACCCAATACGAACGTCTGCATGCGCGCAGTGATTCCAGCAGCACCCCTCCGCTGGCGATGCAGTAGAGTGGCGCTGGGAGTGCCCTGACGTCCCTGAAAGAGTATGCTTGCCCTTCGCTGCGGTCAGGGTGACCGAACATCAGCAGTTATTTAACACGCATTTCGAGGGAGCAACCGTGAGAGGCGACGAGTACATCGCGAAAATTTTGAAGGACGAAGGTGTTTCCTGGCTGTCCTGTTTCCCCAGCAACCCTATGATTGAGGCATTGTCTAAAGAGGGCATTCGTCCAATCGCATTTCGCCATGAACGCGGTGCTGTCATGGCGGCGGATGGATACGCTCGAGTCAGTGATCGCAAAAACATTGGCGTCGTTGCCATGCAGTCGCAGGCTGGCGCAGAAAACTCTGCAGGTGGTCTGGCTCAGGCGAACGCCGACAATATTCCCATACTCGTGCTGCCGGGCGGTAATCCGCTCAACATGCTATTCGTTCGGCCGAATTACTTCGCCGTGAACTCATGGACGAATGTCTCTCGTCATGCAGAGTTCATTACAGGTCCTGCTGAAACCGGCAACGTGATGCGTCGCGCCTTCCACAGGCTCCGATCTTCTGCACCGGGCCCTGTGGTCGTCGAACTTCCCCAGGATATTGTAGGCCAGGACATCCCAGACAATGCGCTGAACTACCAGTCGCCCCGCAAGGTTGTCGGTGTCCCTTCAGCAGGTGACATCGCAGACGCGGCCAAAGCGCTGGTGGATGCCAAAGACCCAATGATCTGGGCAGGATCCGGTGTCATGTCTGCGCAAGCAACCGAAGAACTCCGGGCACTGGCAGAACTTCTAGAAGTGCCTGTCTACACATCTCTTCCAGGCAAGTCAGCCATCGACGAGCGCCATCCACTGGCCATCGGTTCAGGCGGCCTGACAACAACGGGACCTGCTCGCCAATGGCTCAAGGAATCCGACCTAATGTTTGCTATCGGGACGTCACTGACGACGACACCTTACGGTCAACGATTCGATGCTGAAAAGTTTCTCATTCACTCCGTCAACAATGTCGATGAAATCAACAAGGACACAGTCTGTGATATCGGTCTCGTGGGTGATGCCCAAGAAACACTCCTCCTGATGATCGATGCCGTGAAAGGACTCATTGGGGACAACGGACGCAAGACCGGAGCCACCGAGCGTGTGAAAGCCGCTAAAGACGAATGGTGGGCGTCGTGGATGCCCTACCTAACCAACGATTCCAAGCCGATCAGTCCCTATCGCGTGATATGGGAGTTGGATCAGAACCTGGATCGTGAAAACAGCATTGTCACCCACGACGCAGGAGCACCACGTGACCAGATAGCCCCGTTTTACACGGCAACCTCACCCCATAGCTACGTGGGTTGGGGAAAAACCACACACCTAGGTGCATCCATACCCCTCATGATAGGCGCGAAAAAAGCAATGCCCGAACGCATGTGCGTCGCCTTCATGGGTGATGCCGCATTCGGTATGTCAGGTCTGGACATGGAGACAGCTGCGCGTGCTGAATTGCCCATCACAGTGGTCTTGCTGAACAACGGAATCATGGCGACCTACCCAGGTGGCACACCAACCGCCCGCGAGCAATTCGGCGTCACGAAGATGACAGGTGACTACGGTCAGATCGCTATGGGTATGGGTTGCGAAGGCCTCTATGTCACAGATGCCTCTGAGCTGCCGGGCGCCATCAAGCAAGCAGAAACCCTGAACAAGGAAGGCAAAACGGTGATGATTGACGTGAAAACCCGTAACGAGGATTCACGTGCTCCAAATCGGTTTGTTGAAGAAAACTCAGTAAACTGAGCTAGGGACCGTTAAACAACGTGCGGGCTGAGGATGGAAGATCCTGACGTCGCTTCGTGACTCAGGATGATTTGGCGCTACGCGCCAAATCACTTCGGAAGCTTGGCTGTTGCCGTCCCGAAAACCCGCGTTTCCTCTTTCTCATTGGAGATCGATATATCGATCTCCACCGTCCCTTCATCCTCGTCGATGTCGGTCACAATTCCAGTGATTTTGTGCGGATTGTCCACCATGACCGGCGCGCGAAACACTGTATCAATCGCGGTTATCACGGCCTTCGGTGCCCATCGATGAATCATCGCTCCCAGAAACCCCTGACTCATGACACCAGGTACGATCGCTCCGGGGAAGCCCTCTTTTTTCGCTTGCTCGTGGGACGTGAACCGTCCGGTCCCCCATCCCACAAACTTGCCGTGTAATTTCACGTTGTCGAGGCTGACATCGGGTTCAAACGACGGCAGTTCCTCACCGAATTCAACATCAGTAATCACATTGACAGTTCTAGCCACTGGGTCTCTCCCTGAAAACAGTGCGGGTATCGGCATTGGCGACATGCTCGTCACCATCGAACAGCTCCATGCGCGTCACAAAAAAGATCATGCGACCAGAGCGACCTGTCTTGGTATAAATGTCATGCAGGTGAGACTTTCCGATCAGCGTATGTCCAGCCCGAAGTGGTGCCATCCACTCCACGTATTTGCCCGCATCCATGCCAACACCATCCGGGACAGGCATATCTTTTGGCAGATGACGGCCTCCAACGAGCGTTGATACAAAGGTCGGAGGTGCTTGAAAGTCTTCATTTTTCACATCTGTGAACTTGGGATCTGTCTCTCCACAACACTGGCCATACATGGCCATTCGCTCGCCATCGAGATCAAAGCTGACCTCATCGAACTCGAGATTCAGATACTCATCACGTAGTTTCTGGATGTCGTCGTCCACGCTTACATCCTTTAAAAAAATGGAGCGCGCATCGTACCACAGTCCGTGGTGGTCGGTGAGCCCATGGGATCAGGTGTCAGGGTTAGAATCCCGGGTTTGGTGCCCCGTGGATTTTGGGTCAGCGTGAGGTGCCAGAGTACAACGGTGTAAAAAGGCGTAAAGGCAAACAAGCTTGATCAAGTGACATCACTCTGGCACTTGACTCTGACCCCAGGGCTTCATTGTACCTCCCCAAAGTGAGCCTCAATCTGTTCGGCCGCAGATTCAAGGACTGATCGATCCTGCACATCCAACTCGATCGGCAGCACGTTATCTGCATCATACATTGTAGTGAGCAAAGACCTCGCGTTGTCGATCCTCCCGCTTTGAAGATCACCGATGGCGACCTGCATACCTGCTTTCAGGAACGCACGGGTCATTCCAAGGCCAATGTCACTGGCACCACCCATTACAAACGCCACTTTACCATTGACTTCTTCCATCTACTCGATCGAGCGAAAATTATAGATAGCGACGATAAGGAGAGCCGCTTGCAAGGACAAACAAATGCCCATTACGTAAACTCCTACTCTTCTAGTCATTGGCCATCACCATGAAAGTCTTCATCAGCGTCGATATGGAGGGCGTCTCCGGTCTAGTTCGTTGGGCAGATGTCACCCCCGGTACCATCGACTTCGAGCTGAACCGAAGTCTGATGACCGCCGATGCCAATGCCGCTGTCGAAGGCGCTTTCAATGCCGGCGCTACGGAAGTCATCGTCGAGGAAAATCACGGTGTCGAAGACTTGTGCGTCCTGAAGATGGATGAAATTGACCCCCGGTGTCGGGTCGTTCGTGGCGCAGGCAGGCCAGGTTCATCAACCATGGCGGGGCTGGATGAAACCTGCGACCTAGTGATGCTGGTTGGCCACCACGCCAGGGCAGGATCGTTTCCGGGAATCATGGCCCATACGATTTCCTACACCGAGTTCTCATTAGTCTCGCTCTCGGGTGAGCCGGTTGGCGAAGCCGACTTTTTCGTCAGGCGTGCCGCCGAGTTGTCGATTCCAGTTGGCTTGATTACTGGTGACCAGATCGTGGCCGAGCAGGTTGCGCGTTTATGCCCGGACCTAGAACAGGTCGTCGTCAAAACAGCCCTGGGGCGCCAAGCCGGAGACTGTATTCCACCTGTTCGCGCCCGCGCGATGATCCAGGAAGGCGCTTCTCGCAGCGTGCAGCGCGCTATCAACCAAGATCTGGGCGTGTTCGAGGTCAGCGGCCCCCATGAGTTTGAGGTGACGCTACGCCAGCCGGTCAATGACGCTATGGCTGACAATCTCGCATCACTCGCAGAATTCAAACTGCTAAACAATGAGCTCGTTCGGGTGGCCGCGGATGAGATCGAGCTCGGTTTCCGACGTGTTGCCTACCTCGGCTACGCGCGACGAGCAGGTGCCACAAAATACTGATGGGTTGAAATCGTCATCTCAGTCCCCATTTGACTCAAATGGACTCAGTTGACCCTGTACGCATAACCGCCAATGTCGACAATCTGAGCGCACTCGAACGCCAGGTTTATACCGCCTTGGCCCTGCTTTTTATAACTGCACCGATCGCAGGCGCCGTCCTGCTGTCCTGGCTAATCCTTTCTGACCGTATGATCGCGGCGCAAACCGTATGGATACTGACCTATTGCCTAGGTGGTCTGACTTCCCTCTTTGCGCTTTATGCATTAGTAGATGCGATTATCAAATGGACCTTTAGCCGCCTCCGGGTAGCTCGAAAACAACCGGATTAGGCCGCAATACTGACCGAAACCTTACGTTCCAAACGAAGGTTTGTACTACACTTGCCCGCTGACCCGCGAAGTTTCCGTCAATGAAGCTCCTTATCAAAATCGCGATGCCTGTGCTCATCCTGGTCGTTGCGATCGGTTTTGCGTCTTTTCTTATGATGGCGCGCCCCGTCGCTGAACAGATTCCCGTCGAACCGCCGCTGCTACTGGTGGACAGTTTCGAAGCTCAGCCGGTTGATGTGATGATCAACGTCAAGGTTTCCGGCACAGTCACACCGTACACTGAGACAACGCTTGTTTCAGAGGTATCCGGACGAATTATTCGTGTCGCCCCGGGGTTTAAGAGTGGTGGTTACTTCAGCGCTGGTGACATTATTCTGCAAATTGATCCCCGAAATCATGATGCGGAGCTGAAACGAACAGAGGCTGCGTTGGTCCGTGCACGTATCAAACTCTCCCAGGAAGAGTCCCTGGCGAAGCATGAGCGAGGGGACTACGAACGCCTCAAAACTGTCGATCCCAACCAGCTGTCCACATCTGATTTGTCCTTCCGCTCTGCACAGATTGCCCAGGCTATGGCCGATGTCGTCGCCGCAGAAGCGCAGCTCATCAAGGCACAAGGCGACGTCGATCGTACATTCATTCGAATGCCTTATGATGGCCTCATCCGTGAGAAACGAGCGGACCTCGGCCAATACGTCAACCCGGGGACACCACTCGGCGTCATGTTCGCAGTGGACTACGCTGAGGTTCGTTTGCCGCTCACACCTTCCCAGGTTAGAGACCTGCCCCTGCCGACGTCTACCGGCGGTCTGCCTATCCCTGTTCAAATCAAATCGGTTGACGCGGAACGCTCTTGGTCCGGTCGACTGGTCAGAACCGAAGGCACACTCGATCCAACCTCGCGTACACTTTATGCAATTGCTCGGGTCGAGGACCCTTACGGCATCAAGAGTGCGATTCCGGTTCCCGAGCCGCTTCGCATCGGCACCTATGTCGATGTGGTGATTCCGGGCAAGCGACTCGAATCGGTCTTTGCATTGGAACGCCATATGGTGAAACCCGGCAACCGAGTCTGGGTCATCGATGGAGATTCACGCATCCAGTCTAGGGTCGTCAGCATTGCCTATGCCGATCCTAAACACGCATGGATAGATGGTGGTCTATCTCCCGGTGAACGCATCTGCGTCACACCCGTCGACAATCCACTTCCGGGCACACGTGTTCGTGTTATCGCAGATGGGGCCTAGCCTGATGTCATTCAATCAGGTGAGCAACTCGCATGTATAAGGAACCTGATCCACATACAGGATTCATTAGCTGGTTTGCACGCAATCCAGTCGCCGCCAATCTACTCATGATCATGATCATTGCAGTGGGTGGTCTTGCCTTCGTTACCATGACCAAGGAAGCCCAGCCGCGAATTCCGCCGCGTGGTATCAACGTTACGATACCGTTTCCCGGTGCGGCGCCTGAGGAGGTTGAGCAGGCCATCCTTATCAAACTGGAAGCCGTGCTGAAAGACGTCGACGGCATTGAGAGTTTTGATACTTTCGCAAACGAAGGCAGCGGATCAGCTAGTATCGATGTCGATACCGGCGCCGGCTATGACATTGAAGATGTTATGGAAGACGTGGAGCAGGCTGTTGCCAGCATGAACCGACTCCCCGTTGAAGCAGAAAAGCCAAGAGTAACCGCCAATCGGTGGGAACAGAGCGTTCTTCGCGTACAAATTAGTGGTGACCTTGATGAGCGCAGCATGAAAGCGCTCGCGGAGGAAGTGCGTGATGACCTGTTGCAGATTCCACAAGTTGCTAAGGCCACTGTGCGCGGCATTCGCCCAACAGAAATCTCCATCGAGATTCCGGAACGACAGCTGAGGCGCTACGGCCTCACATTGAGCCAGGTCTCACAGGCAGTCCGCGCAAGTTCCACCGATCTTTCGGGTGGTTCGATCGAAAGCGACAGCGGCGACATCCGGATTCGCGCGATTGGTCAGGCTTACGATGGCGAAGACTTTGAGCAGATTGTCCTGCTGACAAGACCCGATGGCACGCGTGTGACGATTGGTGATATTGCGCAGGTGAAAGACGAGTTCGTCGACATGCCGTTCTATGCCCTATTTAACGGCAAACCCAGTGTGAGTGTTGAAGTTGATGCGCTGGGAAACCAGAGTCAGATTGAGGTTTCTGCTGCCGCACGCCAGTACCTTGTTGAGAAACAGAAGACCCTGCCACCGGGCGTTAACGTGTCTTACTGGGGCGACATATCTGTCTTCATCGATGAGTCCGTCAACCTCATGGTAAAAAACCTGCTCATCGGTTCAGTGCTGGTATTCATCGTCCTCGGGTTGTTTCTGCGTCTTCAACTGGCCGCCTGGGTCATGGTGGGTATTCCTGTGAGCTTCCTCGGCGCAGGAATGCTGATGCCCCTCCCGGGATTCGACCTCACCGTCAATATGATGAGTATCTTTGGTTTCTTCATGGTCCTAGGAATCGTCGTCGACGATGCCATCATCATCGGCGAATCCGCTTACACCGAGGTAGAAAAACATGGTCAGCACATCGACAACGTTATTGTGGGTGTGAAGCGGGTCGTGATCCCTGCGACCTTTGGTGTATTGACCACCATTGCCACGTTTATGCCCTTGATCATCTCCGGTGGCGATTTCGCCGCAATGCAACGGGTCATCGGTTGGGTCGTTGTGTTCTGTCTAATCTTCTCGATAGTCGAATCAAAGCTGATTCTTCCGGCACACCTGGCGCACATCAAGGCTAAACAGCCTGGCAACCCAGTCACTCGCGGCATTCACCGGTTTCAGGACAGAATATCCTCCGGATTGAAGTACTTTGTTGCTCACCAGTATCAACCTTTCCTCAAACTCGCAATCGAGCATCGCTACACCACGGTCACAACATTCGTCGCAATCCTCATTATTGTGACTGGTATGTTCATGGGTGGAATCATCAAGTTCGTGTTCTCACCTGAGTTTCCTGACAAATATGCCATGGCGCGCGTTGAGCTATCAGAAGGTATGCCAGAGGAACTGGGTGTCGCAATCGCCGAGCAACTGCGTACAACGCTTATGCAAGCGGGCAAGGACGTGCAAGAAGAACTGGGATTGGAGGAAAGCCTGATCGGCGACAACAACACGGTCCTCGCCAATTCCCGAATCGACGCCGCAGTTGAAATCAACCAGCCACCTTCGGGCGATGTAGACCCCAAATTGCTTACCGACCGCTGGCGAGAGCTGATGGGAGACGTCGCCGGTACCAAATCAATGCGTATTCGTTCGATGCAACGTACGGGGGGAGGTCCAGCGCTGCAGTTTTCCCTCCTTGGGCGTGATTCACCAAAAGTCGAAGCCGCGGCTGCTGATCTGATCGAACATCTGCGCGGCTACACAGGCGTTTACGAGGTCGAAAGCTCTCACGTGTCCGGTACGCGTGAGCTGCAACTCCGCATCAAGCCACAGGCAGAGGCACTCGGTCTGACGCAGGTGGATCTGGCATCTCAGGTTCGACAAGCGTTCTATGGCGTAGAAGCGCAGCGGGTAAATCGCGATGACACGGAGATCCGGGTCATGGTGCGCTATCCGAAAGAAGAACGAACATCCGTCGGCAACCTCGAAAATATGTGGTTCAAGACACCCGCAGGCGGTGAGGTTCCTTTCGAACAGGTTGCACTCATGGTGTACGACGCCGCACCTTCTGGGATTAGACGACAGAATGGCGAACGGGTGGTGGTGATTACCGCAGAAGTGAACACAACGACAACTGCGCCTGGTGATGTCATGCGAGGGGTATATCAGAACTTTGCCGCCGCTCTTCCTGACCATCATCCCGGAGTGAAGATGCAGCTGTCAGGTGCCAGTGAACGACAGAACCAAACACTCTTTGACTTCGGCAAGAATGCGCTCATCGCGCTATTCGTGATTTATGCCCTGATGGCGATTCCGCTGAAATCCTATGTCCAGCCACTGATCGTGATGTCGGTGATCCCGTTTGGGTTGATCGGCGCGCTGATGGGTCACTACATCCTGGACTATCCAGTGAGTAGCGTCACGATCATGGGATTGATTGCACTCACTGGCGTCGTAGTAAACGACGGGATCATCCTCGTGGACTATGTGAACAAAGCCGTCGAACGAGGTCGAAGCCGTGCAGAGGCTGCTGTCGAAGCAGGCGGCGCACGTTTTCGTGCGATTTTGCTCACATCAACCACCACCTTTATGGGCCTGACGCCCATGCTGGCGGAAACCAGTTTCCAGGCGGCCTTAATGATGCCCATGGCCATTGCGCTAGCGTTCGGCATCCTCTTCGCCACAACGATGACGCTCGTTTTGATTCCATGTCTCTATATTATTGCCGATGATTTTATGGCGATGATGGGCACGCAACATGGCCCCTCGAACGAGACGTTTGCCGCGCAGCCATCATCAGGCGGCGGGGGCTGACGTGAGATTTGTTGTAGGACTACCGAGACAATCAGGAACGCAAGCGAACGACCCACAGCCAGCGTGTTCGCGGAGGCGGGGGATCCAACAGGAGAATCTCGCGTAATCTTTCTAGGTCCGGTTCGCAGCATGGCAACATCTGTCTCGGTCAGTGATTGCAATTGCAACAAACGAACGGGTCAGAACCAGTTCATCATTGTGGCAATGTTGTGGCAAACATTGATTTCGTTACGGCAGCCACTTGCCGTCTATCGGCCGTTGGCATCAATGGTCCGATGGAGCCAGATCCACGCGACAATCGAGAGCACCACAGAAGTGAGCACACCGCCAGCATAAATCCCTCGGTATCCCCAGAAATAGTCACCAATCAGAATGATAGGGATATTCAGCACGACCATCTGAAGTGCTGAGAGAATCAGCGGCGGCATTGGCTTGCCGAGCGCATTGAAGCTATTCGTGGCGATGTTCATAAGCCCCATGAAGCCAACAGATAATGTACCAATTACAAGATAAGTATAAGCCTGATGAATGACTTCCGGATCATCGTTGATCAGGCTGATCATCTGCTCGCCCAGTAGATAGAACGTGGCGTAACACAGGCCCCCCCATGCCATGACGAAGATGCCTCCCAACCGCATAGCAGTGCGAACACGATCGAAAGCAGATGCACCCCAGTTCTGTCCTACCAGCGGCGCAATGCTCATGCCAACAGCCCAGATGACCATCACCAGCAGCGATTCGACTCGTGACGCCACGCCATAGCCCGCTACGACAGTGACACCATGCCCCGCGAGGAGCCGCGTCACGACACTCATCCCGAACGGCATAATCATGTTGGAAGCAACCGCCGGGAGCCCGACATGTAGGATGTCACGACAGGAATCAAAAAAGCCGTTCATAGAGATCCCCATCATACGATCTCGGAAAATGAAGCAGTAAATGAACAGAATGAACGCCAGCTGGCGTGCAACAATAAAGCTTATAGCCGCGCCTTCCAATCCCATCGCCGGGATCGGTCCGTAGCCAAAAATACAGAACGGCGCGATCGCCATATGAAGGATCGAACCGAGTGCGGATAGATACCCTGGGGTTTTGGCGTCACCGGTTGCGCGCATCAACGTCGTGCCTACAAACGTCATAGTGAAGACCGGCAGACCGATCAACCAGATCCACATGTAATCAACAACAAGGTCGAGAACGACCCCTTCTGCTCCCAGCAGGGAAAATATGTCGTAAAGGAAGAAGCTGGTACCAACCGCCATGACGAGTGAAATCGTTGTGCCGAGTACAATCACATGTGTGACCACGCGACGGACCCTTACGTGATCGCCAAGACCAACAGAACGCGCGACAACAGATGAGGCGCCGATTCCCAACCCCATGGAGACACCTTGGAGAGTAAAGATCACAGGGAAAGTAAAGCTGATCGCCGCCAGTTCGTTTGTGCCCACCCAACCGATGTAGAGGGTCTCGACCAAACTAGCGACCATGAACGACATCATGCTGAGCATCATGAAACCCGTCAGTCGGGTCAGATGGGCGGACACGTCACCCTGCGTCAGATCTCTCGCTGAGTCCAACGGTACACTAGACGACGAGGTCGCGCTGGCATGCGCGGCCGAACGCTTGTTAATAATGTCGGGTTTATCAGTCATCAGGAGCGGTTATCGGCTGATCAACCGCTTGACTCCAACGCCAGCGGTCTGCGGTTCCGGCGGCTATGGCAATGCACACAGGTGTTGTGATTTGATCGAACCCTACCAGCGAAACCCATGAATTTCCACGAAAGTCCCACCAACATAGGAGCCACGATGCCGACCATTCACCAAAGGGCACTCGACTTCGTCAGGTCCAATGCACCACCAGGAGATGTTACTGCGATCCTTGCAGCCTTTGACGATTACGGTACGAACCACGAATTTTTGATGAATGTGGGGCCAGAAAAAGGCCCGATGTTGACAGCCATGGTCGCCGCACAACCTGAAGGTGGACGCGTGCTGGAACTGGGTTGTTTCTGTGGATACTCCTCTATTTTGATCGGTTCAGCATTGCCGTCTGGGGCAACCTTGACCGGCATTGAGATCGACCCGGACAGTGTCGCCATTGCACGCCAGACGGTTGAATATGCTGGACTCTCAGATCGTGTCGAGATTATTGAAGGTGGTTCCGGTGATATGATCCCAACGCTGACAGATCCTTTTGATCTTGTGTTTTTGGACCACTGGAAGGACCTCTACAAGACTGACCTGATTTCAATCGAATCGAACAATCTGTTGCGAGCCGGCAGCACTGTTTTCGCTGATAACGTGGGTCCGCTTTTCAATCCGGAGGAATACCTCGAGTACGTGGGCACGTCAGGTCACTACGATACCAAGTACCACAAGTCACATATTGAATACACGAATCGTGAGGACGGCGTAGAGATTTCGGTCTATCGGGGATAATTACGACTCTGTCATCGTTTCGGGCCCGAAGGGGGGAACCTAAGGCTCGTAGGAGTGCCGAGTTGTTGATCACAGAAGCTGAGAGCTGAAGATCATCTCGTCAAGTAACTGACATTCCCCAGGACGACTAGAGTCGATCATAAGGATGACGACCCCATCGTCAGTCACAGTGCCCAGGCAAATCCAACGTCGGATTTCGATCAAAAAACCCAACAGGGACCAGATGGAACCCGCAGTATTCTACCGGCATTACAGGCCAATCCTCGGGTCGCGGCACATGTGTCACCCCAATCGTGTGCCACATGACAAGATCGCAACAACTGATGTCACGATCGTTCGCCGTGTAATCCGGCAGCCCACCGCCTCCATGCATCACCGTATTGTTCCCGGATGCTGCGATTTCTTCCTTCACGTAGGGCGTCGCCCATAGGTTATGCCGCGCAAACTCAGCACGCTTGGAGGTCGGTGAATCTGCACTCGCAAAAATCGTCGGTACACTCTGTGGCAGCAGCTTGTAAGCCACTGGCATACCCAGACCATTTGTAGATTCAGGGTTGACCACTTTCCAGGAACGACTGACTTGCGGTGCAACTTCCCGCCGTGCTGAAGATTCTCTCGTCAGGTGCGTCGCCACATTCTGGAACTGTGTGCCGTGGGGATTACTATCACTGACCGGCAGCACCTCAATGTTGTTCTCAAAGAGCTGGTTGGCACCACCGTCCAGTTCCCAGTCCAGTCGGAAGCAGAAAAGGTGTTGATGTACCGGCGATGTCAGATTCTCAGCTATCTGCGGTGACTGACCAGTATTCTCATGTCCTGTTTTGGAGGTCACGCCCACAATGCCAGTGAGTTTCACTTCCATCTGGATCGTGCCATCAAGATACAGGTACCAGAAAAAGCCATAGTCATAGTTTCCGATCGTAAAGATGGAACTGATGACTAGACGACGCGAACGTCGCACCTCACCTGTGCGGGACTGTGCATCAAAATGTTTCCACTGAATACCGTAATCTTCCTCATGCATACAGATCGCATGTTCAACAGTGCGGACCTTGCCTTCATGCGTGATCAGGTTGATATCAAAATAGTGGATTTCGCCTAAACAATCGCAGCCGAGTTTCAGTGAGTTCAGGCAGTTGCCCAAGCAGATTTCGCTCGCGTCCAGCACATGCTTCCAGCTGTGCATGGGATCGCTGTCACCGTAAGGCACGACCATGTCCGACAGGGCTGCCCGGTACAGTATGGGTCGCTCATTCAGAGACAGCTGATGCAAGACCAGGCCATGTATAGGATGAATGCCCACTCGAAAGTCGTATCCCTGCCAGTTCACGTGATAACCATCAACGTCAAAGCTGGTCCCTTCAGGTTGCTTGATTTCAACTGGCTGAAGACCCGATCGTGCAGAGGGCAGATTGGGGCCATCGAACCGCCCTGGTTCCTGCGGCACGGGACGCTCACCAAAGTCTTCTACACACACAACCCTCCGCGCCGTGATGTCGACATGGCTAATAAGGCTGTCGATCGGATGGGCGTAGCCATTATCCGTCGCGTCCTCCCGAACAAAGGCGATACAGCGCAACGCCCGGTGTCCTTCAGGCACATCAGGATGTGGATAACCACCCGCAGACCAAGGGTCAATCTGGATTTTCTTAAGATCTTCTTCTGATTCCGCAGACACGCCACGGGCACGTACTGCAGCCAACCATTCCGGATTAGTTTTGGTCAGTTGAATGGCAAGCCCGAAATCTGAATAGTTGTAAGGGACCTGGCTACCCCGGGATACCCTCTGCACGTCAACCGTCTCCGCACCCATATCCACATCTGCTTGGAATCCGCCATCGCGGCCCTCGTCCACACCCAGCAGTTGTACAATTCGCTCTACAACATCTCCTTCCCGATGCGCTTTAACCATCGACTTGTCGGGCTCGAGCAGACCGACCGAGGAGAAGTAGGGCTTGTTGATGCCCTCTTGTTTACGGACCAGCGTCACGGCCACTTCAATTTCCTCAATGGTCAGCGGGTCCAACGGATGTGTGGTGGCCATAGTCACTTCAGCGTTCTTTTTCTTGTCTTGCATGTTTTCTGTCCTCAGGTTCCACCGTGTCGATAAGTCAGCTAGCTGGCGTATCGAGGTTGTTCAGTCGATTCAGATTGCCATATCTTTCGGGGTCTAGATCACGTCCTGCCAGTGCTGGGTGATCAGGACTGTAACGATGCGCGCGATAGATACTGGTGGTTGGGTTTCCTCGAGTCATGTTCACAAACGGGTTGATCCATTCCCAAACGATTTCTTTGTTGCGGGTCACCTCAAAGAGACGCCCACTAGTCCCCTCGCAAACAAGGACATTGCCACCTGGGATACGGGACGCACCAGAAATATGACCACTGAAGAACTGTGGATACGGGCTGCCGTGGAACTCCCACACTACCTCGTCGTTTTCAGGATTGACCTCGATCACTCGGGAACCGGCATGGCCGTTATCAAAAATCTGGATATTACCATCACCTACCCACGTGGGATTGTGCTGTCCGTGGGTCTTTGTGTATTTCCATCGAATGTCGTGGGTCTCTGCATCGATGATTGCCACACGGTCGTTATGACGCGCCGAAAACACAATGTCACCTCTCTCGTTAACGTCAATACCATTGACGTGGGTCCACTCCCATCGTTTGACGTCGCGTGAGATCGGGTCCTTGACCGGGTCCATGAGTTCCCAGATGCGAATGCGGTCGACCTCTTCAAAGTCCGCGTTCACTTCAATAATCTCGTCACCAATCAGATTAGGCAGGCGTTCCCTATACTCTTTGTAACCGCCACGAACCTTCTTGGTCATTTCATCCGATAATTCCACCCAGACTGGGACGATCGTATTGCCATTTTCTCGACGGAAAAAGTCATGATGCTGAAATCGGTTGTCGTACTCTGCGATCTTATTACCATCCCAGTCGACCTCCAGCAGCGTCGTATGATAACCCCCCAGCATCTTAACCCGTTCTTCAAATGGTGGTGGCGATTTACCCTGTCCAGGCGGTTCTGGAAACTTCAGATTGATATCACTGCCTGTCATCAGCAGATGGCCGTTCTTCAGCAGTCGGCCATATCCGGGACGAATATGGTCGAACATCCAGGTATGGACAATCTGCCCGTCCATACCAATGAGATAGGTTTTCTGATCGCCGTGGGGCGTAAACAGCGTATAGCCCTTGGTAGATAGACCAGCGCGATGATAGGTAAGACCGGTTGGACGATTAACAGACCAGCCCATAGTGAGACCTGAATCTTGAAGCCGGACGCCCAGTGTGAACGATTCGCAGAGCGAACGAAACCGCGATGCTTCCTACTCGGGATTTCACTATGATGGCGGCCTCGCAAGCTTAGGAGACACAACATGCTGGCCTGGCAGATGAGTGAATTAGGTGATCCCTGGGACAAACTGAATTTGGTGGAGACACCCTCTCCAAAGCCCGGACCGGGCACGCTCCATATCCAGG
>CAJWYI010000041.1 GCA_913049815.1 uncultured Gammaproteobacteria bacterium | reverse complement strand
TGCCGGTCTTGGTATCGCCCGGCAGATTCGTGCTGCCAATCCCGGCGCTGATGAGAACTTTATTGCGTTGCTTGACAGTAAAGGACTGTTGGTCCTCGACGAGCCGTATCGCGATGCCTATAAAAATGACCTCGCATGGCAGCCCGAGACTGCTGCTGCGATAGGGTTGTCGGATCCGGTGCATCGTTCTCTTGAGGACGTTGTACGAGCCTATAAGCCCACGGTTTTGATTGGTACTTCAGGTATACCTGGTAGTTTTTCTCAACAGATCATTGAGACCATGTTGATGCATGCGGATCGCCCCATTGTAATGCCGCTATCGAACCCCACGAGCCAGGCAGAAGCCACACCCTCTGATGTTTTACATTGGACAGATGGCCAGGCCTTGGTTGCGACAGGTAGTCCATTTCCAGCGGTCAAAATTGGTGATCGAACGATCCATATTGGGCAGGGCAACAATGTATTCATATTCCCAGCCCTGGGGATGGGGACGTTGATTAGCCACGCTCGTTCTGTGACTGACAATATGATCACCGCCTGTGCCAACGAGCTGGCACTGTCGGTGACGAATGAGGAACTCGAGAGTGGGCTGCTGTACCCGGCCATCGACCGACTATCAGAGGTTACTCGGCGGCTAACGATTCGGGTGGCTAAGCAGGCGATTGAAGATGGCGTTGCCGGGATCAACCAAACAGACGTTGAAGCGATGCTCGCGAATGAGCTCTGGTCACCGGCCTATCCATCGGTGCTATAACGCAAGAGATGACCTGAGGTAGCGATTGCGGTGTGTTTTGAGACGTCTGATCGCCTTTCGCTCAGCGCGCCGTGAGAGATTCGAACCATTATTTATTAATTTAGACCCGTTGTTAAATAAGTCTTTGCAATATTTATTATCTCCGGCTTCCTGGATGATCACAGCACTTAGGAACTTTCCGGATACCTTCAGTATGGCCCCTGGAGTGGTAGGAAATACCACATCCAAGCGTGCCTGTATCGGTGCGTTGTACATCCGGACTCAGCAGACGTGCGATTTCACCCAGTTATCGTCTCGTGAGGACCCCAGCCGACTACGTCTAGTAACCCTCGTCTTCCTGACTCAACAGGGGAAACGCGCTGAACACGGAAGGGAGCGCTACAGGTGGTGCCTGTGTGACGTAGGAAGCATCTAACTCGCCAAAACTGGTCACACCCGACAACGCGAGCGCCAAGCGAATCTCATGCCGAAGGATCTGCATACAGTTGACTACCGCAGGTGCGCCACCTGCTGCCATTGCCCAGCCTTCCAACCGACCGACACCGACCGCGTTCGCACCCAATGCGATTGCTTTGACGATGTCAGTACCCCGGTAGAAACCACCATCAACAATGATTTCAGCCTTGTCGCCTACCTCGGCGGCAATTTCCGGCAGGATGCTGATAGAACCTTCAGCCTGATCAATCTGTCGGCCACCGTGGTTCGAGATGTAAACCACGTCAACCCCGTACTCAACGGCTTTTACCGCGTCTTCAGTACACTGAATACCTTTTAAAATTAGTGGTATATCCCATTTATCTCGAATCCGTCTTACATGTGACCAGCTGAGTCCCGATTGGTAACTGAATTCGCCATGTCCAGATGATTGTGATGTGGGGACTACATTCTTTGCAATGTCACGTTCGCGTCGGCTGATCACGGCACTGTCGACCGTTAGACAGAACGCCTTGTAGCCACTGTTAACCACTCGCTGAATGATTCCGTCGACATAGTCATCATCGCCGCGGACGTATAACTGAAAGATCTTGGGCGCATCCGACGCGGCCGCTACTTCCTCGAGCGTGGGTTCACACACAGAGCTCTTGATGCTCATGATCCCGGCTTCTGCAGCGGCGATTGCCGCACTGGCCCCACCGCCTGCCTCAAACACCTGGAGGGATCCAATCGGCGCCAGCAAAACAGGCATTTTGAGGGTCTGTCCCAGTATCTTCCCGCTGGTGTCCACTTTGTTTACGTCGTTCAGTACACGTGGACGAATCGCCAATGAGTCAATGGCCATTCGGTTGCGCTTCAGGCTCGTTTCGGTTTCGGTGCCACCAATCAGGTAATCCCAACTGGTCTGATTGAGCCGCATCTTGGCGGCTTTCACGATCTGGTGGATGGTACGGAACTGCATCTCTGGGGGCATGGTCTCAGCCTTGGTTATCGTTGTTTCAGTTTGCTTGCGTGGGTGAAGGGCGAAGCCGCGTAATAGTAGAGCGATTCTGAGGGTTATACTAGAGTCGCTCTTTGGTTCCCGCTTTTGGTAGAGGAGATGCGGTCCATGAATGAAAAGCAGATGACTCGCTGGCTGACGATTTTGTTCGTGTGTTCCGTGGCCGTCGGAATTGCCCCAGTCAATGCAGCAACAAACAACACAGCCGGTCATCATGCGATGAGCGATGAAGATCGTGCTCTGTTAGACCTCGCGCGTACGACGATAGTGGATGCACGATACTGTGCAATGATCACCGTCGACATAGAGGGGCAGCCACGTGCTCGCACTGTCGATCCGTTCCTGCCGGATGACAACTTTAATATTTTGATTGCGACGCGACCTAACACTCGAAAAGTTGAACAGATCAAGGCAAATTCCCAGGTGACCTTGTATTACTTCGATGCAGAGAACCGAAACTATGTGACTGTGATGGGTACAGCGACGCTAATTGATGAGGTGGGAATGAAAAGAGCCATGCGTCGAGAAAGAGACAATGAACGTCTGTACCCGAATTTTCCAGATGACTATCTCCTTATTCACGTATCACCCTCCTGGGTAGAAGCGATGGTGCCTGGGTATCGCGGTGATCGCGAAACCTGGCGCCCGAGTGCGGTCACGTTTGCTGGTCAATGACGTATTCGACAAGCCCTATAGTGTGGGTTAAGTTCGAGGAATGCTGGGAACAATAAGAACACGATAATGATCAGTCTTCTGGGGATGATATTTCTGATGGGCGTGGCCTGGCTCTGTTCGGCCGATCGTCGTGCCATCAATCCAAGAACGGTCGGTGGAGCGTTTGCCATTCAGGTGAGCATCGCTGCGCTGGTGCTGTATACGCCCTTCGGTCAGCGTGCTCTGGAGGTGATCGCCGAGGGCGCGTTCCATGTCATCAGCTACTCTCAGGCTGGCATGGACTTTCTGTTTCTCGATGGAGGACAGCCCTGGTTCGGTTTCATTTTTGTCTTTAGCGTGCTTCCTGTGATTGTCTTTTTCTCCTCACTGATGACCGTGCTCTACTATATGGGGGTCATGACCTGGATCGTTCGTCTCATTGGTGGCTTCCTGCAACTCATCCTGCGAACCAGCAGGGCGGAGTCCCTATCCGCAGCAGCGAATATCTTTGTTGGTCAATCCGAAGCGCCGATTGTTGTAAAACCCTATATCAATGGAATGACGCAATCAGAGCTGTTTGCGATTATGGTCGGCGGCCTGGCATCCATAGCGGGTTCTGTCCTGTTTGCGTACGCCGCACTAGGCATCTCTATGGAGTACCTGCTCGCAGCGAGTTTCATGGCCGCCCCCGGCGGACTCTTGATGGCCAAAATATTGATGCCGGAAACAGAGAGTCCTGACGAACGTGAACTGACCACTGACGATGACGAGGACATGCAGTACGTCAACGTCTTTGATGCGGCTGCGTCAGGTGCGTTGACTGGTTTGCAGATCGCCATGGCGGTTGGTGCCATGTTACTCGCCTTCATCGCAATGATTGCGATGGTGAACGGCATCATTGGTGGCATTGCGTCATTATTCGGTCAGGACGGCATCACCATCGAGATGCTGCTCGGATATTTGTTTCAACCTCTTGCCTGGCTTTTGGGCGTTCCCTGGGCGGAGGCCAACATTGCGGGTAGCTTTATCGGACAGAAGCTCGTGTTGAATGAGTTTGTTGCCTACTTTGGCTTTGTCGGACAACAGGACGAACTGTCTGAGCTTGCGCAGGTAATCATCATTTTTTCACTCTGTGGTTTTGCCAATTTCTCGTCAATTGCCATCATGTTGGGTGGGATCGGATCTCTGGCCCCCCAGAGACGGCCGGATATTGCTCGTCTTGGACTCCGTGCACTGCTAGCGGCGACGCTCGCGAATCTGATGAGTGCTGCAATCGCCGGTTTCTTTGTCTCGCTGACGCTGTAACGCTGTGGAGTATTCGGTTGCCTCGTTTCGACGCCATTGACTATGGATCCGATAGTGCGTCGGGTGACTTTTGTCAGTCTCTGCGCGAGACGGGTTTTGGCGTACTTTCGAATCACCCACTCGATAAATCGCTGATCACTAAAATCTACGATCACTGGTTGACGTTTTTCTCCGAGAATTTGGCTGGTGAATATCCGAGGGACTTCGCCATGCAGGTTGCGACCCAGGACGGTTACTTTTCGCGCGAGATCGCGGAATCCGCAAAGGGCGAGTCTGAACAAGACATCAAAGAGTACTTTCATTTTTATCCCTGGGGACGATGCCCGTCGTCACTGAGACAAGAGTTGCAGGCCTACTTTGAGTTGGCGTCCGCGCTGGCTAGCGAATTGCTCGATTGGATACAGCAGCACACGCCAGACGACATCTCGGGTGGTTACTCTGAGTCGCTATCTGACATGATCGTTGATAGTCGTGAGACGCTGTTACGGGTACTACACTACCCACATCTGACGGGTCACGAACCAACGGGGGCACTGCGAGCGGCAGCGCATGAAGACATCAACCTGATCACGATACTCCCTTCGTCCAATCAGTCTGGACTGCAGGTCAAGGGGTCGGACGGCCGATGGATTGATGTGCCGGAAGGTGACGACAAGCTCGTCGTCAATATTGGTGATATGTTGCAGGAAGTCTCTGGTGGTTACTATCCATCGACAACGCATCGGGTGATCAACCCGACGTTCGCGGCCAATAAGCCCAGGATGTCGTTACCGCTGTTTCTGCACCCGCGTCCGGATGTTCGCCTCTCAGAACGATATACAGCGGCGAGTTACCTGGAGGAGCGGCTAAGAGAATTGGGTGTTAAGTGAATCCGCCGCAGGTCGGGTCATCCCCAAATGATGATGATCTACGTTGTATACACTGCATTGTCGATTGTGGGAAACCCTTTCGCCTGTGGCGCAGGGTCACGAGCTAGATGTAAGTCTAGCTGGTCACCTCTTCCACGGATTTGACGATATGGGTCACGATACCGTACTCAACTGCTTCATCGACCGTCATCCAGTAGTCGCGATCGGTGTCTTTCTCGACGCGCTCGAGTGGCTGCCCGGTTTCATCGGCAATAAGTTTGTTGATACGTTCCCGGGTTTTCACAATCTGTTCGGCTTGGATACTGATGTCAGTGGCGTCGCCTTGTGCGCCCCCCAAAGGTTGATGCACCAGGTATCGTGTATTGGGCAAGGAATATCGGTTGTCTTTTTCGGCCGCCAAATAGATGGTTGTTGCGGCGCTGGCGACCCAGCCCGTACCTACCACTCGAACAACAGGTTTGATGAATTTGATCATGTCGTAGATCACATCACCGGATTCAACGTGTCCACCAGGCGAACTGACAAATAGGGTGATGGGCTCATCGCTGTCGGCGGCCAATGCCAGCAGACGCTCCGATACCGAACGCGCGAGACGATCATTGATCTGACCAAAAATCGAGATGGAACGTGACTTGAAGAGTTTCTCTTCAAGAAAACTGTTCGCAGGCGTGTTTTCCTGCTCTTCGCCTTCGTCATTTCTGAGGCCTTCATTGGCAATGGAACTAGTCATCAGTGTGAAACCCATCTCAAATTCGAAGCGCGAAGAATAGCCAATCCCCGATTGCAAGACCACCTCGAAACAAACCCCAGAAAGCAAGAAATCACTAAAGTACATGCGCCAATACCGATGTGTGTATACCTAGCGTAGTTGCCTTGCGGTGACGCCTTGGGGCATGCTGGCGGATCACTGAATCGGGGATCGTGAGTGAAAGATCTAAAATTGGGCATCCAGATGGGCTACTGGAGTCGAGGTCCCAGGGACAACATGGTTGAGCTGGCTCAGGAGGCGGAGAGGCTGGGCTACGACGCGTTGTTCACGGCAGAGACGTGGGGCTCAGATGTCTTTACACCACTGACCTGGATCGGTGCCCACACCAGCAAGATTCGTCTTGGTACCGGGATTGCCCAGTTGTCTGCTCGAGCGCCGACAGCCTGTGCAATGGCTGCGATTACCCTGGATCATCTTTCTGGCGGACGTGTCATTCTCGGGCTAGGTGTCTCAGGTCCCCAGGTGGTTGAGGGATGGTATGGCGGTCCTTTCGGCAAGCCACTTTCTCGCACTCGTGAGTATGTCAACATTGTTCGCCAAGCGATCCGTCGTGAAGGCCCTGTCAGCAATCCGGATGGAGAACATTATCCTTTACCCTATACCGGTGACGGATCCTGGGGATTAGGGAAGCCACTGAAGACCATGGTGCATCCGCTCCGGGATGACATGCCAATCTTTCTGGGTGCGGAGGGACCGAGAAATGTCACGATGGCGGCTGAAATTGCTGATGGCTGGTTACCACTCTATTACTCCCCGTATCGTCCTGAGGTTTACGCGGATCAGATAAAGGATGCGAAACCCGGGTTCGAAATCATGCAGGGAGTCAATATCAATGTGACTGACGATATTGAGAAGGGGCTCATTCCAGTCAAGCAGAATCTCGCTTTGTACATTGGTGGTATGGGCGCGAAGTCAAAAAACTTCCATACAGACCTGATGGCGCGTATGGGATTTGAAGCGGAGGCTCATCAGATTCAGGATCTGTTTCTGGAGGGAAGAAGAAACGAGGCGATCGCTGCGGTGCCGTCTCAGTTTGCTGACGAGATCTCACTTGTCGGTCCTATCGAACGCGTGAGAGATCGCCTGGACGCGTGGCGCGATTCACCGATAACTTCCTTGATGGTCAGTGCTGGGTCTCGAGAACAGCTTCAGCAGGTGGCTGAACTCGTTCTTGATTAGTCACGGTGTTGACGTCCGTCTCCATTCGCCGGGCTGATCCGAACGACAGTACTGTACTCACAGAATTCTCGCGCCTTGTCGCTCGAGATCTTTCGTCCCACGACTGGGAATTTGCGTTGGATGAAAAAACGCACTTTATTGACCTTGCCGAAGATGAACGATTGTTTGCTTTCGTCTGCGCCGGACAGCCTGAGCACCCGGATGTCCTACCTGAGGGAACTGGTGAGATCTTTGTGTGCCTAGTTGATCCAGAACGCAGGCGACTGGGGATCGGGCGAAAGTTGATGATACGTGCGGTCACGGCATTAAAAAGAAGAGGATTTGAACGCGTGTTTATCTGGTTGCCGAATGACGAGGCCGGGGGTGTGGTCGCCTGGACGGTCAGTCTTGGATTTGAGCTGAGTGAATACGAGCGCTCACTTGGAGGTGGTCTTTCTGATCATGGCTATCTGCTCGACCTGGATTCGTTTTTCTGACCGGCCGTATGAATTGCCTAGCGTCCAAGATCTGCAAGTTCATGGAGATACAGTTTGACGTCCGTGAATTCCCGGGCCTCATCAAGGTCAGGGACGGTAGTGGCGTACTGACTGAGTAGCCGCCGGTAACCCCAGTGCTCGACGTCTTTCATCCGTGAGTCCGCGACTAGAATATTCGGAGTGATCGTCGCAAGTTGCTCTAGCCAGGGAACATTCTCTCGGTCATAGAGGACATCTGCTGCCAGTATTAGGTCAATGTGTGTGTCCAGTGCATGGATGTCTTCGAGCAATGTCAGCTCACACCGGTTGACTATGGCGTTAGCACGGCACGATGCAAGTGCCATCGGGTCAATATCGCAGGCGATCACGCGTCGCGCCCCGGACATAGCAGCAGCAATACCGGCGACCCCTGAACCGGCACCGAAATCCAATACGATCTGATTCTTGGCAATGTGCGCATGGTCCAGAAGCCATCGAGCGAGGACCTGTCCGCTTGCCCAGCAGAACGACCAATACGCCGGGTCATTGAGTGCGGCGATCGTGTCTTCATGTGGGAGTGGACCGCGAGGGTAGTCCTCGTCTAGGAGCAACAGACTGATCTCGGGGACCAGCGGTAATGAGGTGATACTGATTTCTCCCTGGCTGACGGTCTGGCGCAGATTCTGCTCGAGTGTTTCGAGTGCAATGGCGATATGTTCTTTCGTTAGCGTTGGTGACACGTTGATATGGTTACCGATATAGACATGTACGATAGAGGCTGATGCAAGAATAGCAAGTTGTGTATAGCGTGGCGGTTACTCATATAGACATTGGTACAATTGGAGAAAGATACCGGTCTGCTAACGTCGATGAGGACAACCCGGGCAATCCGACTACTCAAGTCGGATCCTGGCCCTGAAGCACTGGCTCTTAAGGTCGGTCAGGTGGGGACGTATGCGCCCAGCGGCGGGAATCGTCAGCCCTGGTATTTTGTTGCGGTGATGGACGCGTCACGTTGTCAGAAGATTGCGGACTACTAGAGCCGTGCGTTTGAGTCTTACATTGCACCAGCGATTGAAGCAGCGAAGGATCCCGCCTATCCAGAGGCCACGGCGAAACATGAAGGCAGCCATCTACCAGGCAGAACATCTCCACGAAGTGCCGGTCCATCTGTTTGTAGCGGGTGGAAACGTCGTGATGCGCCACAAACACAAGCCCTATTTCCTGCGATGCAGAACATTCTACTGGCCTGTAGAGTGGTCGGGATCGGTGCAGCATTGACCACGGCGCATTGTGCCTTTGGTGATGAGGTTGATGAGTTGTTTGGACTGACGGCAGAGACACCGAGTTGTGCGCTGATCCTTATTGGCTGGCCGAAGGGGCGTATGTTCAACCGTCGCGGAAGTCGATTGACGAGTGTTTTTTTGTTGATCAGGTGGGTGTTTAGTCAAATACTCGGTAGGCCCATAAACGAGAACAGATCAATTAGATCGCATTAGGGCTGTCTGAGGTGACTGGATGAAAGAGGGCGCCGGACGGGAGTGGTAGATCCTTCGCGCTACGTCACCTCCGGTGTATCCGCCAATGGTTTGTGTCCCTTGGGATGTGCACGTTTCAGTAGTGAGGGATCGATTGAGCGATAGTGGTAAACCTCGTTGTCCAGGATACGCTCCAGGCGACCTCTGCCCATAAGGCAATGGATATGTGCGATGCACTCGCCCACCGCCATGAAGCGGGTGTGATCCTCAAGCTTGCGATTGAACAGGTGGGGCAGGAGATCGACGGCGGTGCTCGGTTCGACGCAGTTTTCCTCGATGATCAACATCCGATCCTCATGATGATCGATCAGTTGTTGTAAACGTTCCTGTACGCCGTAGAAGGGTAGATTATGGGCAGGCAGGACCAGGATGTCATTGGGCAATAACTGCTTGAATCGTTCGTGTGAAGCGAGCCAGCCAACCATTGGATTTCCTTCTGGCTCCGATGGGAACACGCTGACGTTGGAGGTGATGATCGGCAGGATCTGATCACCTGAAATCAGGATTCTAAGATCTGGGCTGTACAAACAGACATGTTCGGGGGAATGTCCTGAACCGGTCAAGATTTGCCAGTCCTGTCCCGATGCCCTGAACGTATCGCCATCCGTTAGGCGGATAAATGAAGGTGGAATCGGACGGTCTTGTTGTTGCGGTTGGAAATCACTCTTACGGTTCTGTATCCGCCCCTGGAAATCAAAGGTTAGTCCTGTGCGCTGGAAGTATTCAGTCATCTGCCAGTTGGGCCCTGACATCATTGTGAACATGTTGCGCGCCTGGTAGTACTCGCGAAAACTCATGTATAGCGGCGCGCGCCATGTCTCAAACAGATAGCCTGCCTGACCGGTGTGATCAGGATGCATGTGTGTACAGACGATTCTGGTGATCGGCTTTCCTTGCAGGCAATCGTCTGCGATGGTCTGCCAGAGTTCACGGGTCTCATCGCCTCGAATACCCGTGTCAATCACTGTCCAGCCATCATCATCTTCAAGAAGATAGAGATTGATGTATTTGAGGCTCATTGGTAGTGGCATTTGAAGCCAGTAAACGCCCGGCGCGACCTCCTGGATCGTCCCGTTTGCAGGGGGAGCGTCATAAGGGTACGTCAGTGTGTACGGATCAGACATGTCATGGTCCACGTGAATCGAGGTTGCATTAGTTGACCACCAATGGGGTTGTCAACCAGCTTAAGCGTTATCTATGCGAAGGGATCTGTACCCGTACGCATCATTGGTGCAATTCGAACCGGATCAGGATTTTGGGGATCTTCATAGGGATAGAGCGCTTTACCGATGACTCTGGCAAGTTCGGGGTATTTTTCTAGTAACTGAGGAGATGTGTCTTCGTAGTTGTGCTGAACCCGCATATAGCTGCGCATATAATTCTGGACTAACGTCACACGTAAACCTGGATTGGTCCGCTTTTCAGAGGCATGCCAGGTTGCTCCGTTCCAGATGGCGAGCGAACCGGCCTTTGCGATCAAGGGTACAAATTTCCAGGGAGTCCCTTCTAGCGGCGACTCGTGGGGCATCGTGGCACGACCAAAATTGTGACTGCCTGGCACAAAAACGGTCGGTCCATCATCGGTACTATCGTAGTCGGTGCAGATCCAGGACGCGTTACACATATGAGCAATCTGTCCGGCACCGCTAGGAATACCGTGGGAATCACTGTGAAGTCCTAGACCGGGTGCACCCGCGGGTTTGATAATCCATGTCTGGCCTGAGAATACGGCACTCTGCCCAAGCAACCAACGCACCATCGTGAGAACGATCGGATTGATGGCTGCTTCGACAAAAACTTCATCTTCTTCGAGCAGATGCCAGGAGTTTCGGAATGCGTTGACCCCTGGGGACGTAGCCTTCGCAGGATCACCGATTTCGACATCATTGCGTTCCTCGCAGACGCGAATGATGGCGTTGCGCAGACGCACTACGAAGCCATCACTGCTGTGCATCTTTTCTGGTGGGATCACCGTCATGCCATAGGCTTCAAGCTCCACCGCATGTTCGAACAGATCGAATGCCTTGAGATCGGCCATCAGTTTGTCGACATCGGGGTAGACGTTGTAATCAGCCAGCGCCATAGGAATCTCCGGTCACTTTAGTCTGCAGCGAGCATAGCGTAATTTGGGACCGCGTGCCGCTAGGGCAGTGGGCATCGGTTCACCCTTTGAAACGGGGTTAGTCGGATAGATCAGGGTCCGAGGCGCAGATTTCATCCCAGAACGGCTTGAAGGACGCATGGCCAAACCCAGAGGAGCCGAGGCCTGCCGCGAGTCCGCGGGCCATCTCATCAGGCCAGTGTTCGGGAGTACCAGCGGCTTCCGCCAGGAGCTGCACCTCACAAGCACGTTCCATACTGATGAACCACCACGTCGCCTCATCGACCGTGAGGCCTGTGGTAAACAAACCGTGTCCCACCTGAATGCCGACTCGATGATCACCGAATGACGCCGCGAAACGTGCGGCATCATCAGGCGTATTGGCGAGGCGAGGTTCTCTGATCAACGC
Source organism: uncultured Gammaproteobacteria bacterium (assembly GCA_913049815.1). Classification (GTDB taxonomy): domain Bacteria; phylum Pseudomonadota; class Gammaproteobacteria; order Pseudomonadales; family Azotimanducaceae; genus UBA7451. The sequence goes on along the minus strand of CAJWYI010000041.1, from coordinate 6,947 downwards.
CTGTCGACCATGAAACAGACAGGCATCCTGACTGATCGGATCGAGCAAACGCCCAAGCGACGACCACGCCTTACCGTATTGCGTGTGCATATGGCATACGGCCATCACTTCCGGACGTGCTTCATGTAGTGCGGAATGTAGGCGAACACCCACCTGATTGACTGGATGTGATCCCTTCAGGATGTCCCCCTGATGATTGACCTGCACCAGATCTGAGACCTTAATCCGGCTGAACGCTAGACCCATCGGGTTCAGCCAGAGCAGATTTGGTTTCTCGGGATCCCGAACTGTGATGTGTCCCAGGATCCCTTCACCCATGCCCAATCGTGCCAGCACTCGGCAGGCACCTGCTAGGTGTTCAAGACGGTGTTGGCGCTCGGTTTCCAAGGTAGAAGGCGTCATTGTGCAATCAAGCCGGCCACAATTGAGCGCCACCATCGACCCGAAGGACCTGCCCTGTGATATAGGATGAATCGCTGGTCACTAGAAACTCAATAGCTTTGGCAACCTCGATGGGCCATCCATAGCGCGTGAGAGGTCCCTGATCTACTTTGCGATCATCCCGGGTAGGTCGAGAGGCTTCAAACCGCGGTGTAATGATCTCGCCAGGGGCAATCACGTTGGCATAGACACCGTTTGGACGCAGCTGAGCTGCGAGGCATTTGGTGTACTCATGCACAGCGGCTTTGGACACGCTATAGGAAACCTCAGATGGATGCCCCGAGAGGCCTGCTATGCTGCCGACCGTTACGACCCAGCCCTCATTGCGTTCCATCATTTCCGGGACCACTGCCCGGGTGACTAGAATACAGGTTCGGAGGTTTCGGTTGATGATCGTATCCACTTCCTCCAAGGGAATGTGGATCGCATCATTCTGGACCGGTTTGCCAGCGTTTTCCGCTGTGACCCCCTTTGAACCGATATCACCGCCAGCGTTGTTAATGAGAATATCGATCTTCCCAAAGCGTTCCCGAATGTCAGCGACGTTGCCCGCAACGACTGCTTCGTCCGTCAGATCACCATGGACAGGGAGTACCTCAGTGTTGTGTGCCTGCGCAATCTCATCAGCGAGCGCTGTCAGGGAATCACCTTCACCAAGTTGCTGAGTAGAGGTCGGAGTAGTGCCATGGATGACAACGTTAGCGCCTAGGCTGGCCAGGTGGTCTGCGACCACGCGTCCAATGCCCCTCGATGAACCTGTTACCCATGCCACACGTCCCGTCAGTCTGCCCATTGATCGATCCTCAAATTTACTTGGACGCTACTGTGCCCGAAGCCGCTGTGTTATTCCACATCACTGATTTGATTAGCTTCCAGCCGCATATTGATCGTTAGGTGCGGAGTGCTTGTCACTATTGTGTAGCATGGTCTATGGTCAGCGCCTCAGAATTCTCGGACGAACACGATGACGACATTGAACAGCAACGTGATGGCGGCCATGTCGGACTGGCTCGATCTTCTCGTCGAAAAAAAGGCTCTGCCTTGTGCGGTGACCCAGGTCACGATTGATGGCAAGACGGAGTATCGTCGAGCGACCGGTTTCGCTGATATCGCTACGGGTGAAGCGATCTCGGAAGATTCGATTTTCCGTCTGTACTCTATGAGCAAACCCATCGTTTCAGTTGCTCTGATGATGCTCTACGAGGAAGGTCGTTTTCAGCTGGGCGACCCTGTATATCGCTACCTGGGTTCAAAATGGCGCAAAGAGAACATGTCGGTGTTTGCCGGCTGGCGAGGTGACGAGGAGTCTGGGCGCAAAGATGTCTCGTTTGACACAGTGCCTTGTCATACCGATATCACCATGCGTCAGGTACTGACTCACACGGCAGGCTTATCTTATGGATTCGACCCATCCGGTCGCGGGATCGCTGTGGATCGAATATATAACAAAATGATGGTGCATCCTGCGCGTCATCCTGAAAATATCGCGGAAGACGATCCATCGATGCTGGGTGCGTTTTGCGATGTACTGGCTGAGATGCCGTTGTTGTACCAGCCGGGTACCCAATGGAACTATTCGTATGCCACTGACGTGTGTGGCGCGCTCGTAGAAGTCCTGTCCGGCCAGTCATTGGATGAGTTTCTGGCGGAGCGAGTGTTTGGACCGATCGGTATGGTAGACGCCGGTTTCGATCTTGTTGCAAACAAAGCAGATCGCATGCCGCACAACTACCGCTACGTGCCACCCGAAGGGATTGATCCGAGCGATGTCTACAAAGCTGCGGATACGTTGTACTTTCCACACCTGGGCACCATTACGGACGTGGATGAGGGATCGAGAGGTGGTTACCTGAACCTATCGCGCCCCAAGTTCCTCTCGGGCGGTGGTGGCCTAGTTGGTACCGCCAGCGACTACTCAAAATTCTGTACCATGCTGCTTTCAGGTGGTGTGAATGACCGAGGTGAGCGGGTTATGGGGAGTCGCACGATTGACTACATGACATCCAATCATTTGCCTAGAGGTCAGGGTTTGATGGATATGGTTCCAAACCCTGAGTTCCAATATTCGGAAACGGCAAAGAACGGCGGCGCCTTCGGCCTTGGTTTTTCAATCGTACAATCGACGCAGGAGGCCGGACTGATCGGTTCTATCGGCAACTATGCCTGGGGAGGGGCAGCTGCGACAATCTTCTGGTGTGATCCGGTAGAAAGAATGTCGGTGGTTTTCTGTACACAGGTGATGGGAATGCAGCCGCCGAATATGCTACGTGCCAAGTTGGGTAATTTCATCTACGGTGCCCTGGAGTAGTGGGGGTAGACGCTCGATCAGTAGTGCGGCGGTTTCTCATCGATGTCGCTTGCACTTCCGCCTGTCTGCATCGTAGATCTCAGCGTATCGATGACCCCTCCGAGTTGCTTTGTCAGGTGATCGATCTCGTTCCGTTGTTGCGCAATCACATCGTTGAGTTGCGCCAACGTGTCCTCCTGAAACGCAATACGGAACTCAAGCTCGTCAACGCGTTTTTCGATAGATTGTGCAGACTCGGTCATGATGAAGTTCCCCGTAGAACGCTTGCGGCAAGTATACTCCGCACAGGTGGTCGAGGCGTCTACCGGTTTTGTGAACCAGTACGCGCTTTGAGCAAATGGGTTTGGTAATCCTGACGAGCCCGCGGTTTTATGTCCTCTTCAGAGAGGGGAGAACCATTGCGCTCTATGGTTAAGAGCCCGAAGTAGGTTGTTGAGCTGGCGTTTGCCTCCAAGGACAAAAGAATTAGCGTCATTCCTCGGGAAAAACTAGCCTACGAGCAACGCCTGACCTAGCTCATGGGAAGTCCTTAGGCAAACGTCGAAGATTTGTTGTCTGAGGAAATGATGGACATGGAAGAGCAGGATACGCTGCGCTCGCACTTCGACATCATCACCCGATTCGACCCTCCGTACTCTGCATGAGCTTCTGATATGCGACGGAGGAAACGCGACTCACAGAGCGGGAGCGGGAACTGCTAGTGGTGCTGTTCAACCGGTTTGTTCTTGATCGTTCTGGACATTTGTTATCAGTGACCAACCGGACTCTGATCGATGAAGGTATTCGAGTTTCGGACGCCTAGACGCAGAGCGCTGTCCTGACGAACAATGATGCAATCTAACCTTGCATGAACGGTTTGAACCAGAACCGTTCTTCTGCGATCTGGCTGCCAGCATTCCTGATGATGTGACCGGCGGTTGGGGTCGCGAAGTGTGTACCTATAATCAGGGTATCGCTATTGGCATAGCTCGACAGTAGTGATTCTCGCGTCGCGATCGCTTCTTCAGGATCGTAATCCGCTGTACTACACCATTCTGTATGTGCCATCTGGCAAGGATGGTGGATACAGTCGCCAGTGATCATCGCGTGCTCATCACGCGACTGGATATGAATCGAAACGTGACCCTTTGTATGTCCTGGTGTAGGTGCCAGCGAGATTTCATCGCAAATCTGATAATCAGACTCAACCAGATCAACCAGTCCGGCGTCAAACACGGGGCGAACAGAGTCGTCCATGACACCGCTGTTCAATAGATCATCATCAGCATCATCCCAATATTCAAACTCGTTCTTACCCATGAGGTAGCGCGCATTTGGAAACGTGGGTAACCACTGTCCATCGACAAGCATCGTGTTCCAGCCAACATGGTCGACATGGAGGTGAGTGCAAAGCACGGTATCGATGGTCTCACGGGGATAACCGGCGCGGGCCAGGTCTTCGAGAAAGGGCAATTGCAGATTGCTCCAGGCGGGAATATTGCGGTTTTTGTCGTTACCGATGCACGTATCCACCACGATTCTGCGTGCCGGTGTCTCCACCACTAGCGCATGAATACTCATGATGAGATTGCCTTCCCCATCCATGAAATACGGCGACAACCAATCAATTGGTTTCACGGCTTCACGGGTCGCATCGGGCAGCAGAAACCGGGTACCCCCTGGTATCTCCATCTCGATAATGCGAGTGATTTTGACGTCACCCACTTGCCACTGGTTCATATCAGTCGTTCAGTTTTTCAAGAAGCGCGTAGGTCCGAGCGAACGATCCACGAGAGTCGTCACCTGCAGGATAGACACTCGCGAGAACCTCGGTCACCCCGGCGTCTGCGTACGCCTGAAGCTGCGCTGCGACCTCATCCTCGTTGCCGGTCACGGTTATTTCTCCTGCTTCACCGAGACCCTCTGCATCGAGCTGACGCCGGTAATTCGGCAACGCGCCATAGTGCTGGAAGATCTGCACAGACCGGGCGACTGCTTGCTCTTTATCATCGTGCACACATACGGGTACGGCGGCAATCACACGTGGAGCGGGTCGACCTGCTTCTGATGCAGCTTTTATGATCCGTGGTGCTGTGCTTGATGCAATGGTGTTCTTACCAACCATCCAGGTGACAGTGCCATCGGCCACTTCGCCAGCCGCTTGCAACATCAAGGGTGCGAGCGCAGAAATCACCACAGGGAATGGTTGTGCTTCTGCGACCGCAAAACCTGTTCTGACATTAAATAGGTCACCCTGGAAGTCGACCTGGCCCGATTCTCCAAGTGACTTTAAAATGGTGACGTATTCACGCATGTGTTTTGCGGGACTGTCGTACGACAGCCCCAGCGAACCTTCGATGCCGGGTTTGTGTGACGGGCCAACACCAAGAATGAGTCGTCCTCCGGTCAAAGAGTTTACCGTGGCTGCCTGCTGCGCCAGCGCACTGGGATGACGCGGATACGATGGCACCACGGCCGTCCCAAACTCGATCGTGCTCGTCTGGGGTCCCGCAAGGCCAATCATCGTCAGTGCATCGAAGAAGCCGACTTGTGGCAGCCAATAGCTGGCGAAGCCACGCTGTTCCAGGTCCTTGATCTCATCAACAAGCGCCGTCAGGGGTTGTCCCCGCCGTACATTGCCGCTTCCATAGATGCCGATTTTCATGCTGATGACCTCAGACGTTTCTTGTTGGTTAGTGGCGGGATCATAGGCAGGTTGCCAAGACTCCTGCAAGTCATTGCACCAGGATGCATCCGCTTATCGAAGGCGTTAACCTGCGCGCTTATCGAATCCGTAGGTCCCACTATGCCTGATCAGTTATCGCCAGAACTCGCTGCCACCAAGAGTGACATGCTGGCTTTCATCGACAATGTACTCGCTCCACTTGATGACAAGGTCCGGAGAGGCTACGCGTTGAGTGATGACGACCGTCGCCGCGTGAGAGAGGCGTCTCAGTCGGTTGGGTTCTTCGGCAAGACTCAACCCGCCGAATTCGGTGGTAAACCCGCGTCCATGCTTGAATTGATTATGTTACGAGAAACGTTGGCTGCCTCTCACACGACATTATCCGGCCTTGTCTTTGGACCAGGACCAGGCATGTTGCATGCGGCCACAGGGCGACTCAAAACCGACTATCTGGAACCAGTTATGCGTGGTGAAAAACGGGGAGCATTCGGTTTTACCGAGCCGGATAATGCAATTCGGCCAACGTGGGCAACCTGGGATGATGATGAACTGGTGGTTCAAGGGCAAAAGTCGTACGTGACCGGCGGCGACACCGCCGACTTTGTTTCCGTATTGGTGAATGTGGAAAAATCCGACGGCGAAAAGGCGGGAACCGCGATGGTAGTGATTGATCGTGAGACCGAAGGGGTGGAAATCACACGTAGCTTCAATTCAATGGAGGGAGGCGGTCATGTCGCCATGACCTTCAACAAGGTCAGGGTCGGAGTGGATCAGGTGATCGGCAAGATCGGCGAAGGTATGCCGAGGGCCCTGGGCAATATCGGGAATGTCAGACTGAATGTCTCTGCAGACGCCATGGGGTTGTGTATGTGGGTACTCGACTATGTTGAGAAGCATCTGCGAGCACCGCATCGTTCTGGCTCGCCGCTTGGCGACAGGGAGGGCGTACGTTTGCGGTTTGCTGATATGCGGATTGAAACCTACGTTGCGCGAAGTGCGCTTTACCGTACCGCTCGTTTGGCCGATACCGGGGAGAATATTGTCAACGAGACAATAGCTACCAAGGTCTTCTGTACGGAGACGGCTGGACGCGTTGTTGACCATGCTGTTCAGCTCGTTGGCGGCCAAGCACTTGTTAAAGGACATCCGCTCGAGGCGCTGTATCGACAGATTCGCTCCTACCGACTGATTGAAGGGGCGAGCGATCTTCTGCGAATTAATCTCGTAAAAGGAAAACTGGAATTGGACAAAGGCCGTGTCTAGTCAGCGCGACTGACCGCCGAACTGTTCCAGCGCACCCTCTGACTTCTCGAGATCGCGCGCAAGGCAAGCTTTCACTCCCTTCTTTTTCTTGGCCATTATGTTTTTATTGTTGAGCGATTATCTAGTTGGTCCAAGCGCAGAATAGAGAACCACAATCAGTCCATATCCTTAACCCGAGCGACACGAAGCGCTGAACGGCGTGTCTTGCCGGCGTCATCACGAAGCGGTTCATCGACAAATTCAAACGTCCTTGGAATTTTGTAACGGACC
>CAJWYI010000040.1 GCA_913049815.1 uncultured Gammaproteobacteria bacterium | reverse complement strand
TTTGCCAAAGTTGAATCGTTTAATCCCATGGGTTCGGTCAAAGACAGACTTGCGGTCGGAGTGATTGAAGACGCGGAACGAAGTGGTGCACTGAAACCGGGACAGACAGTCATTGAGGCGACCAGTGGCAATACCGGTATTGGCCTTGCTATGGTCTGCGCCGCCAAAGGCTACCCGCTGGTGGTCACCATGGCGGAGAACTTCTCTCTTGAGCGTCGAAAGATGCTGCGCTTCCTAGGAGCAAAGGTCGTCCTGACTCCGGCCTCTGAAAAAGGTAGTGGGATGCTGGCCAAGGCGGTCGAGCTTTCCGAGAAACATGGTTGGTTCCTGTCACGACAGTTTGAGAACGAATCCAACGCTGACGTCCATTCACGGACCACAGCGCGGGAGATCCTAAGCGACTTCGATGATGGCCTCGACTATTTTGTGACGGGTTACGGCACTGGCGGAACATTGAAAGGTGTTGCTCGTGTGCTCAAGGAGGAAAGTCCCGACACGTGTGTAATTGTCTGTGAACCTGACAATGCACCATTGTTAGGGAGCGGTATTGCGCAAGGAGGTGGCAGTCATCCAATGTTCCGGCCTCATCTGATGCAGGGCTGGACCCCTGACTTCATCTCCAAACTTACCGGTGACGCGTCTGATCTGGTGGATGGGATCATCGCAGTCAATGGACAGTATGCGCTTGAGTGCTCACAGCGCCTGGCGAAGGAAGAAGGCATTTTTGTAGGGATTTCTGCTGGGGCAACACTGGCCGCGGCGCTGACCCTGGCTGAAAACGCACCGGAAGGCAGCAGGATTTTGTGCATGCTACCAGATACTGGGGAACGTTATCTTTCCACGCCGTTATTTGAAGGTATTGAAGCGGACATGAATGCAGATGAGATGGAAATTTCTCAATCGACGCCGCTTGCACGCTTTGATGCACCCCCACCGTGCGAAGATAACGAGGATGAGGAACAACAAGATTCAGCACCCGAACCACCGTCGACCTTCATCGCCGGAAGTGAAAAGGGCCGGGAATTCGTCAACGAATTTGTGAACAGTACCGACGAGCCTGTTGTCATGTTTGCCCTTGAATGGTGTGAGTTCTGCTGGGCTGTGCGCAAGCTGTTTGCCGACAGGAATATCCCCTACCGTTCCATTGACCTCGATTCCGTGGTGTACCAGACGGATAACCTGGGTGGTGAGATCAGAGCGGCACTGACTGAGCGAACGGGCATGCCGACAATCCCGCAGGTCTTCGTTGGTGGTGAGTTTGTCGGTGGTTGCACGGAAGTGTTTGATGCCTACCGCGAGAAGCAGCTACAGGGCTTATTGGCTAATGCCGAGGTAAGTTACGATCGTAACGACGAAGTCGATCCCTACCAATTCATGCCGGGATGGTTACACGCGCGCTAAGGGAACGATCAAGCTTGTTCCACAGTAACTTTTGTCTGATTTAGTGCGCGTTCTGCGCGTTTGGTGGTCCATCTGTGCGGAGGTCGCGGTACAGTGCCGGGAACAACGGAAATCCCGACAGCGGGAGTTTTGGCGATAGACTCACCGTGTTCGTTGCGTACGCGAATCAAACGACCGGTGAGCATTAATGTCTCCATAGGCCTGTCAGGTGCAACCGACACGATCAGATTGTTGATGCGTGACTCCACGACATCAAGTGGTGTTCGAATGGTCAGACTTGCTCGCCCGACTAGCATCGCGGTACTTGATCGAAACTGCATTGATCCGCGATTCAATGTCAGCAATGCCGTGGGCGCTTGTCGCTTTTTCGACAGTGAATATTGGTGTAGTACTAGGTGGCTTTGAGTTCATAGGGATGCATCACTTCCGTCTACGAACCTCGCGACAACATGGGTGGTGTCATCGGTACGGATTATGTCTCCTGGGTAAAGCTTCGAAGCCCGACCCAGTATTTAGGAGTGCCTCAGCCGGGAGACGTAAGGAAATCCAGATGCAGACTCCACGTGCGCTATAGGCACCGGAGGCAGGAGTGCCTTTTTGGACTGACACGCCGTAGTCCCGATCAGTAATTTTACCACTATCATTCTGGAGAACACGCACACACCATTAGGAATTCGGGTGCGTCGTGCGTTCAATGGGTTGCCATCAGCGCCTGGGGCGAGAAGATCTAGCAGGCGCTTGTGGTGCGGGAGTCAGAAGATGTTGTGGCGGCTGTTCATAGCTGACGCTGTTACCCAGGAGCGTCTCAATGTCGGGCATCATGAACGAATCGTCTTCACAGATCAGACTGATGGATGTCCCGGCTGAACCGGCCCGTCCGGTACGACCGATGCGGTGCACATAATCTTCGGGATCTTCTGGGAGGTTGTAGTTCACTACATGCGAGATGTCGTCGACATGGATGCCTCGACCTGCAACATCTGTCGCAACGAGTACCTGTATTCTGCCTTCTTTGAAGTCCTCAAGTGTACGGATACGCTTGCGCTGTGGTACCTCACCGGTGAGCATTCCACACCGGATGTTGTGCCTTTGCATCCGCTCGAAAAGCCTACGAGTCTGGTCTCTTCGATTGACGAAGACGATGACTCGGCTGACGGATTCTTCATTGAACAGGTTGAAAAGGACGTCGAACTTGGCTTCGCTGGCGGTCAAATAGAAGCGCTGATCGACCGTTTCGACAGCAACTTGCTCCGGTTCGATTTCGACTCGCACTGGGTCCCGGGTCCAGTTCTGTGCCAGCCGTTTGATATCTTCGCTGAACGTTGCGCTGAATAACTGGGTTTGCCTCACGTCTTTGAAAGGAGTGCGCCGAATGATGGCTTTGACATCGGGAATGAACCCCATGCTTAGCATGCGATCTGCCTCATCAATGACCAGTGAATCGACGCTGCCGAGGTCAATGGTGCGCGAGCGACAGAAATCGAGTAGTCGACCTGGCGTGGCGACGACGATGTCGACTCTTTGTTGCAACTGCTGACGTTGCCGGTCGTAGTCGATGCCGCCGACGACGGAAATAACATTGATATCAACAAACTGCGATAGTGCCTCGGCATCTTCTGTAATTTGGAGTACCAGCTCTCGAGTGGGTGCAATGACAAGTGCGAACGGCGTCCCTTTTGCTCGCCCGGTTTCCTCCGGGTTTTCGAGATGATAGGTCAATATGGAAATAAGAAAGGCGGCTGTCTTTCCGGTCCCTGTTTGTGCCTGCGCGATAATGTCTTCACCCGCCAGCGAGTGAGGGAGTACATCACGTTGGACCGGTGTGGCATCGGTAAATCCAAGTGCAGAGATTGCGGAGGTGAGTTCGTCGGGGAGATCCAGCTCACCAAAGAATCCGATCGTCTCGAGGGCTGGAGGTGTCGGTGGGGTAAATTTGGGTTTGTTTTGCTTTTGCGGCCTCTGTTTGCTTTGACCTTTCCGCGAATGTCCCTTCTTCTGGCTCGTATTCTGGCCTGCTTTCTGTTCCGTCTTCTTGCCTGATGCCCGGTCCTGACGACGCTGTGCGTGCGATGGGCGATCGCTTTTCGGTCCATTTTCGGAAAGCTTGTTGTTCTCGGGTGTTGATCGGGAACCAAACAGGTTTTTTAGGAAACTCAATCGATGATCCTGTGAGCGGGCGCTACGCCTTTGTCAGTTGGGCAGCTGAACATAGTTGAATGCAGAGGACAAGCACCGACATAGCCTTATTGAGTTGCTCAACCGGCGGGTAGGTCGGTGCAATCCGGATATTGCTGTTCTCCGGGTCGCGACCGTACGGGAAGGTTGCACCAGCGGGAGTCAGTTTCACGCCTGCATCGGCAGCCATACCGATCACATTGCTAGCTAAACCGGGCATCGTGTCAAGGGAAACAAAGTAGCCGCCATTTGGTTTGGTCCAACGGGCGATGCCCGTACCGCCGAGTTCTGTTTCCAGGATCGACAGGACACTTTTGAACTTGGGTGCGAGGATTTGTCGGTGTTTTTCCATGTGGGCGGCAAGACCGGCCTGATCCTCGAGAAAGCGAAGGTGGCGCAGTTGGTTCACCTTGTCGAAGCCGATCATCGCTATGCCCAGGTATTTCTCGAATTGCGCGAGTTGCTCCCGGGCGGTTGCAAGAAATGAGATACCGGCGCCCGCAAAAGTGATTTTTGATGTCGATGCCAGGATTACGAGATTTTTCGTTGTATCCGTCTCACGACAGCACGCCATGATGGACTTTAGCGGATCGGGGGTCTCAGCCAGGTGGTGTGCGATATATGCGTTGTCCCACATGATCACGAAGTCATCACCTGCGTGCTGGGGCAATCTGGACATGCGGTCAACGACTTCGTCACTGTAGGTACATCCAGTTGGATTTGAGTACCGTGGTACGCACCAGATGCCTTTGATAGAGGTATCCTCGTGCACGAGGCGTTCGACGATGTCCATATCTGGGCCGGTATCGGTCATGGGTACAGTAACCATATCTATGCCAAATTCCTCACAGATCGCGAAATGTCGATCATAGCCAGGAACGGGACACAGGAAGCGGGGTTGTTGTTCTGCTGATTGCCATAGTTCCATCATCATGCGCAGGAATAGATACATCAGTGTCAGGCTACTATTGCCGCCGACCATCACTTCGTCAGGTGTCGAGCCCAGGAGTTCTGCACCGAACTCTCGAGCTTCAGGAATTCCCAGAATGCCGCCATAGTTTCGAACGTCTGTACCATCCTGTAACAGATAAAACCCATTCAGGATCCCGTCGAGGTCGTTCGAAAGATCTAACTGGTCGGCTCCGGGCTTCCCGCGGGTAAGATCCAGAGAGAGTCTCTCTGATTTGATACGCTCGAATTGTTCACTGAGGGAGGCATGGAGTGATTCGAGTTCTTTCTTGCTAAGGTCGTGATAGTTCATACGGTCAGGCCTGCCATTTCGTCCAGAGCGAGCATGATGTTGAGATTTTGCACCGCGGCCCCGGAGGCGCCCTTACCGAGATTATCCAGTCTCGCTGTCAACAGGACCTGCTCATCGTCACCAAAAACGAAAAGGTCAATGCGATTGGTGCCGTTGTTTCCCTGAGGATCAAGGAATCCATCTTCTAGGGCTTTTTCATCGTTCAACACGTGCACCCGGACAAACGCTTCGTCCTCATATTGCTGCGCTAGCAAAAGCTGTATGTCTGCCGCTCCCGCAGCCTGATTTAACAAGGTTGCATCCACTGGAATGTTTACCAGCATACCTTGTGCAAAGTGACCGACAGAAGGCATAAACAATGGTGGCTTTGCGAGATTACATTGCTTCTGCATTTCGGCGAGGTGTTTGTGCCCGAAACTTAACCGATAGGGTCGTGAGTACCACAGATCGTTGGGTGCATCTGATGCACGCGTTTCGTAGCGCTCGATCATCTGGCGTCCGCCACCCGAATATCCGGATATACCATTCACAGATAGGGTCTTTTCTGTCGGAAGAAGTCCCTCGGCCTCGAGTGGTTTTACGGCCAGCAAAAAACCGGTTGGCCAGCATCCCGGATTCGAGACACGGTTGGCGTCCGCGATCTTCTGCCTTCGATCCTGAGTGAGCTCAGGTAGACCATATGTCCAGGCAGGATCAACGCGGTGGGCGGTGCTGGCATCCAGAATTCGTGTAGTGTCGCGACACTGAGATGCGGTCTCTCTTGCTGCATCGTCTGGCAGGCAAAGAACGACAATATCTGCGTCGTTGAGAAATGCCTGTTTGGCCTCAGGGTCTTTACGATCGCTATCAGGAATACGCAGGATTTCAATATGCTCGTGGCAAGCCAGAAGTCGATCAATCTGCAGCCCGGTTGTGCCGGATTGTCCGTCTATAAACACCTTTTGGGGCGTTGCATTGGTGGATGTAGAATGGGTCATCGGTTCTGGCCCGTCTTAGTGGGCAATACATATATCTAATGGTGACAGTTGTGGTCTTGGTCTTAACTTCGTCGTGCGTCGGTCGTGTTTTTGCGGTGTTGCATCGAGCGACACTATTGGTCGGACAATGCTAACACGTTACGTCGCCCGACAAGGGTACATATTGGTCGTTACTGGCTACGTGGCTTCATGAACCGGGGCAGCGTGAAGGTAGGCCCGCATTTTCTGAGAAAAGTCAGCGGGTGAAGACCCTGTTGAGAGGTTGAGGAATGGGGGCAGTTGCATGAGTTCAGAGAACGGTAGCGATTTGAGACCCGCATCTCTTAGTCCATGAATTAACCGCAGTGTTTTGAGTCCATCAAACCAGTCATGAAACGCCCTCACACGGCGCTCAGGGTTTGAGGATTGTCGACTGCATCGTGACAGTGCAGCCCCGAGATTCAGCTGCTCGACTACCGTGTTCAGAATGTCCGCAGATGAGGAAGGGATCCATGGAGCATCATAGGGCGCTGGTTGCATTAGACGTGAGGTTGCCATCGTAATCAGGCGATTCAGTTCAATAAACACCTGGGGATCGTAAAACGAAAACTCCTGAAGTGGGTTCGACATCGATGTGATCTGACGGACAGCGGTACCAGTCCCAATTGGAACGCGGGTACTTAATCGGGCGGAGACGCCAATAGGAACTGCTGGTGGCGAGGGTATTGAGCAAATAGCTCCCGTCTTTCGCAGTTTGTTCAGAATGTGAAAGTCCTCGCCTGCGTTTCTTTTCGGGAACCCTCTGACCGCGGCATAGTGGCGAGGCGATATTGCCATAGCACTGCCAACTGTTGTGTATGCATAGGGGGAACCTGCCCACCGAAGACCTGCAGCGTAGTAATGAACGGAGGCTTCATACAGCGCCATCGCATCTCTTTCGTGATCGTTGTTACTAACCGTGTGCGAGATATGGTCAAAAGGATAAATCCAGGCAGCCGCAATAGTCGTTGTTTCAAGACATCGGAAGTAGTTGTGGGGGAGGCGCGCATCAGCATCGGTCAGATGAATGACTGGTTGCGAGACTGTGCGCTGATGAATCAACGCGAGTGCGATATCTGAACCAATTTTACGTGCCAATCCCACGCCCTGCTTGTGGGGGATGTATCGGGTTGGCGTACAACGGTCAACGACCAGCATGTTTCGCGACTGGATCCATGAGAGATTGCCCACGGAAACGTTGTCATCAGCTGCGGTGAGTTCCTCGTGGAGTCTGACGGTCAGAGTGTCGTGGACCCCGCTATTACAGACCACAATCAGCAGAAAATGATCGTCAATGCCGGCTATGACGCGGAGCAGGTCTTGGGTGGTTTCCTGGAATGCCGGGATGACCAGTACATGGTCACTTTGGGTAAGACGTAGTTGTGCAACTTCGCGGATTTCCGATTCTGCGTAGTGTGCCAGGTACTGTTCGATTGCTTCATACGTTTTCATGTCCTGACCGCTTCATTTATGAAAGTTGTCTCAATTTCAAAGGACCTAATGCAGGCGTGGGAGGACAGGGATCTGTGACAGCACTTCGGCTTCTCGATCGAGCCAGAACAACCAACGAGCCGACACATCCCCGAGGTCAAAGTACTGTGCGGCAAGGTTCAGGAACATCTCGGTATGGGTAGCCTCGGAATGGGCGAGTGTCTCATAGAATCTTGCCAGATCAGGGTCCTGGAGCGCTGCGGCCAGGCACGCGAACCTCTCTGTCCCCCGTGCTTCAATCACAGCAGCAGATAGAAGTCGATCCATGAAGTAATCCTCTTTCCCGCGGCGGTGGTGCTCACGCAACGCGGCTACGTATTGATCTTTCGAGTCATCGGCAAGTTGCAATCCGCGGGCCTGGATCAAATGGACAACGCTTCGGAAATGACTCAACTCCTCCAGTGCCAGATCCGTCATCTTGACGACCAGCATCGTGCGATCTGGGTAGTGGGCGACCATGGACATTGCAACGGCCGATGCTTTTCTTTCGTTGGCGGCGTGATCCAGCAGAAACAGATCAAAGTTCTCCAAGACGCAGGTGACCCACGAACGGTCTGTGTTGTACCGCAATCGATGGTGACTGGATGCCTGGGTTGAATCGGCGCTGTTCATAGCGCCAGTTACAGAATTTCCTGGATAAAGCGGGAGATTTCCTCGACTTCTGGTACACACACCTGATGTTCCATATCGTAGTCAAACCACCGGACGTCGTAACCCATTCGGATTAGGTTTTCCCTGGATGTGGCCGCTCGCATGATCGGTATCGTGGGATCGAACTTACCGTGTGCTATAAGAATGGGCAGGGCGAGGTTGGCGTCATTCATTTCCTGTTCGGTTGCAGCTGCGTCATACAGGTAGGTTGAGAGTGCGATCACGCCTGCGAGACGAACATCGTGTCGCATTGCTGTATGTAGAGCGATCACACCGCCCTGGGAAAATCCGGCCAATATGATTCGACCAGGGTCGATACCGCGATCCTGTTCTATGGCGATGAGTTCACAGATCTGCTGCCTTGAAGTCTCTATGTCGTTCTTACCCTCCGTCTCGGAGTGCGGGATGAAGTCGTACCAGGCTCGCATGCGCTCGCCATTGTTGATAGTGACTTCACGTTCTGGCGCGTGCGGCAATATGAATCGTGCCGGGATTGTCTCGGGTAGTTCCAGCATGGGTACGATCTGCTCGAAATCATGACCGTCAGCACCAAGGCCGTGCAACCAGATGACGCTGGCCGTCGCCTTGTTGGCAGGTTCAATTTCTATGACTTCGAGCATTTGCGTGACCGTATTCGTTTGAGACTGCAGATATACCTCTGCTGTGCATTGTGATCAAGCTCTGTGTGCTGGAGGTACGCTGATCGTTTGACGTCCGAAGGTTTGCGATGAATGACTTGAATGTGCCTACAATACGTGCAGGCATCATCAAACACGGAGCACACTATGGGACCTTTGTCAGGCGTCAGGATTATCGAGTTGGCAGGGATTGGTCCGGGCCCGTTTTGCGGCATGATGCTTTCGGACATGGGGGCTGAGGTCATTCGGATAGATCGACCGGCGAAGTCCACTGTGCGACGCACGATCGACGTTCTGGCGAGGGGCCGCAAGTCCATCGCGGTCGATCTGAAAACAAAAGCAGGTGTAGAGGCTGTGCTCCGGTTATGCGAGTCTGCGGACGCACTGTTTGAAGGGTTCAGACCGGGGGTGACGGAACGGCTTGGACTGGGACCAGAGCTCTGTATGGCACGGAATCCGAAACTGGTCTATGGACGCATGACCGGATGGGGACAGGAAGGTCCAATGGCGCAAGCCGCGGGTCATGATATTAACTATATTTCTCTCGCCGGAGCTTTGCACGCCATCGGCAACAAGGGAGGCAAACCCGTTCCCCCGCTGAACCTAGTGGGTGACTTTGGCGGGGGTGGCATGTTGCTGGCGTTTGGACTTGTCTGTGGCATTCTTGAAGCCAGAGGCTCTGGTAAGGGACAAGTAATCGACTCAGCCATGGTTGATGGTGCTGCATCCCTGATGGCGATGTTCTTCTCGATGCAGGCTGTAGGTGCGATGAATCATGAACGTGCGAGCAACATGCTGGATGGCGGCGCACACTTTTATGATACGTATGAGACGAGTGATGGAAAGTACATTTCGCTCGGATCCATTGAACCTCAGTTCTATGCATTGCTGTTGGAGAAGGCCGGTCTGGACGCCGATGTGTTTGGAAGCCAGATGGATAAAAGTCGGTGGGCAGACTACAAGTCTGAGTTGACCGTCGTCTTCAGGACAAAAACTCGAGATGAATGGTGCGGCATCATGGAGGGCACTGACATCTGTTTTGCGCCGGTTCTGTCGTTGGATGAGGTCGCACATCATCCCCACAACAGCCATCGAGATACATTTGTTGAACTCGAAGGTGTGACGCAGCCGGCACCGTCACCCCGATTTGACCGAACAGTTCCTGAGTTGACCCACGCTGCAAGAAAACCCGGCGAGGATTCTCGCGAAGTTCTGAGTGCGGCTGGATTTTCTGACATGGAAATTGAGTCGCTGATCGAAAATGGTGCAATCCGTCAGGCTGAGTAAACGGGGATCAATCACAAGTGTGAGTCCGCGCGGGGACCTGTGTTTTTTTTCCTGCAAAACAGGTTAGAATTTGTGCAGTGCGGACTTGATGCGACGGATAGTTCGTTCGACAGTTCGATCTAGAGTGGGTCCCCAATGTGCGGCCCACATATGCGACCAACGCAGGTACGACCAACACAGGTACTACCTAATAGCAGTTACTACCATAGCGGTCCGAGCAACAGCGGTCTGAGCCATAAAGGTACGACAACCATGAGTGTAGAGTTACTTGATACAACCCGGTTTCACGGCTTCAGGGTTCGTCGACAGATCGGTGGGAAGACCTATCAGGAATATTTTTCACTGAAGAAAGATGGCAAACGCCTACGCGGTGAAGCGCGTGCGAAAGTGAAGCTTACTGCTGAGGCACGAGACGAAGCGCTATCTCGTCAGCAGAGCAAAGCCAGAGATGAGGCCGCACGGACAGCCTTGTTCGATAAAGGCGGTAAGGTCCGGGGCATTTTGTTCCGGATGAAGACCGAGAAGAGTGGCACGCGAACACCGGTATTTCAGATCGGCATCATGTCCAGTAAGGCGGGGAAAATCGTCAATACGACTGTCTCCATAAATCTCCATGGTCTTGCTGGTGCCTGGAACAAGGCGGTCGACTTCTATGTTGAGCACAAGAAAATCTCCAAGCGTTCGCCGGTCTATAAGAAGCTCCTAAAGGCGCAACCGAGTAAGGGTCAGCTCGATACCATGAAGAGGAAAAGTGGCGCCGCGAAGAAGAGCGTTGCCAAGAAAGCATCGGCCAAGAAGGCGACTAAGAAAAAGAGTGTTGCCATGAAGCGGAAGGCAAATACCTCTGGAAAAATGAAAGCTCGGAAAACCAAAGCCCGGGCCAAGCGAAGGTAAATATCTGCGGCGACTTGGACGACGGCTTGAAAGGGGATCAGGGATCCCCTTTTTTGCGTCTGAAGATTTTGTTTCACATCGGACCTGATCAAAGATTCAGGCGTCACTGAAGTGGGAAGATCATGAGCTATACCGAAGATTTTGATCGTTCATTGTCAGATCCAGAGTCATTCTGGCGGACCCAGGCGGCATCGGTGGATTGGCACACCCCACCCGCGGCTATCTTTAAGGATGGTCGCTGGTTTGTTGACGGCGAGCTGAACACGTCATGGCTGGCACTCGATTTTCATGTCGAGAACGGGCGCGGTGATCAGGATGCATTGATTTATGACTCACCTGTGACAGGCACGAAGCAACGGTATACCTATCGTGAGCTTTTGGAGGAGGTCGGTCGTGCGGCTGGTGCATTGCAACGCTCGGGTCTGACGCAAGGAGATCGGGTGGTGATCTACATGCCTATGGTCCCTGAGGCTGTTATAGCGATGTTGGCCTGTGCACGTGTCGGAGCGATCCACTCATTAGTGTTTGGCGGTTTCGCAGCGCCAGAATTAGCGAGCCGAATCGATGATGCGGAACCCCGATTGCTGATCACGGCGTCCTGTGGGATTGAGTTTGATCGTGTGATTCCATACAAGCCCCTGGTCGATGACGCGCTAGAACTCGCTGATCATAATGTTGAACACGTCATTTTTCTTTTGCGGGATCAGTGTGAGGTGTCCTTGTCAGTAAACGAGACATCATGGACAGATTTTGTGGCAGATGCTGACCCTGTGGAAGCAGTACCGGTGGCAGCGACGGACCCTCTTTATATTTTGTATACCTCGGGGACGACTGGTAAACCCAAAGGCGTCGTCCGTGATCATGGGGGACATGCCGTCGCACTTCGATACAGTATGTCACTGGTCTATGGCGTAGGTCCGGGAGATGTCTTCTGGTCTGCATCTGATGTGGGATGGGTGGTTGGGCATTCCTATATTGTCTATGCCCCTTTGTTGACCGGTTGTACCACGGTTCTTTTCGAAGGCAAACCGGTGCGGACACCCGACGCCGGAACGTTTTGGCGAATCATCAGCGAATATGGCGTCAATGTCTTTTTCACAGCACCTACCGCGTTTCGGGCGGTACGTAAAGAGGATCCAGAAGCGGCAATGATGAAAGGTCACGACCTTTCATCATTGAGAACCCTATTCCTTGCAGGTGAACGAACAGATCCATCGACGTACGAATGGCTTGTCGATATTCTTGGTATTCCTGTTGTTGACCACTGGTGGCAGACGGAAACCGGATGGCCTATTGCGGCGAGTCCCGTTGGCATCGAAGCGCTGGCGATGAAAAGTGGCTCTGCCAATTTTCCAATGCCTGGATTTGATGTTCGGATTCTGGACGAGAATCACATAGAGCAAGAGGCTGGTTCGGAGGGCGATGTTGTGATTCGACTGCCCTTGCCGCCGGGTTGTTTGCCCACCGTTTGGCGTGACCACGAACGGTTCGAGAAGTCTTATTTGAGCATACATCCAGGCTATTACCATACGGGAGACGGTGGTTACTTCGATGAAGATGGCTATCTTTTTATCATGGGTAGGACTGACGATGTGATCAATGTGGCTGGTCACCGGCTATCGACCGGTGAAATGGAAGAGATTGTAGCCGCACATCCAGCTGTTGCGGAATGTGCAGTGATTGGCATTGGAGACTCGGATAAAGGTCAGGTTCCCGTTGGGTTGATGGTCCTCAAGGACGGCGCAAACATCGATGCGCGGTCACTGCAGTCCGAACTGGTCGCGGCTGTTCGCGCACATGTTGGTGGTATTGCTAATTTCAAGCGAGCGGTGGTTGTGCAACGATTACCCAAAACGCGGTCCGGCAAAATCCTGCGCCAGGTGATAAGAAAGATCGCAGACAATCAGGCGTATGACCCACCTGCAACAATCGATGACCCGGCGATACTCGAAGAAATCAAAGATCGGCTGGTCGACGAAGGGGTGGGTCTGGTAGCTTTGTCACCGGAATAATTACCGTTTGATGTCGCTATCGAGTGATGCATCCGGGAAAGACAATATCGGAGGAATTTTATGGCTGGCACGGTGCTGGTAACAGGTGCGTCGTCGGGGTTCGGAGCGGCTGCCGCGGAACGCTTCGCTCGTGAGGGTTGGCAAGTGGTCATTGCAGCCCGTCGACAGGAGCGTCTTGATGAACTGAAACAATCGATGCCCCAACCCGACCATATTCATAGCGTGACGTTGGACGTTAGAGACAATGAAGCAGTCGCTTCTGCGATTTCCAGGTTACCTGATTCCTTTGCGGGGATCGATATCCTGGTGAACAACGCGGGACTGGCACTTGGCATGGAAGGAGCCGACGAAGCCGTCATGACTGATTGGGAGACGATGGTCGATACCAATATCAAAGGGCTCATGTATGTCACGCGCGCCGTACTGCCCGGGATGGTTGAGCGTGGTAGCGGACATGTCGTCAATATCGGCTCAGTGGCGGCCAGCTGGCCGTACCCTGGTGGCAACGCGTATGGCGGTACCAAAGCATTTGTGCAGCAATTTTCTCGTAACTTGCGAACCGATCTCCTGGGCAAGAACATCCGAGTGACTAACGTCGAACCTGGGATGTGTGAAACGGAATTCTCAGTGGTACGGTTCAAAGGTGACGAAGGTAAAGCATCTCAGGTTTACAACGGGATGCAGCCGCTTTCAGGTGCTGACGTGGCGGAGCTGATCTATTGGGTGACGCAGGTGCCTGCACATGTCAATATCAATCAGCTGGAGGTGATGCCTGTGAATCAGACCTGGTCTCCTTTTGCCGTTCATCGGGATTCATAACCCAGAGATTGTCGTATTGTCAGGCGATTCGTCGGATGTGAATGGGCTTAGCCAATCCATCCGGTCCTTACATGGTCCCTCCGGAATTTCCCTGTATAATCAATTCAAAAGCTAATTCTGTGACAATCTGATGATCATTGTGCATGGTACATTCCCTATTAGATCAGAGGTTCGCGACGACGCGATTTCCCTCATGCGTGAAATGGTAATGGCCAGCCGCAGTGAACATGGATGTGTGAGCTACGAGTTTTACGTCGGTTTGACTGATCCCAACACCCTATTGCTATTCCAGGAGTGGGAATCGGTTGAAGCGCTGCAGGGACACTACGAGACGGATCACATGGAAGATTTCCTGAAAGCGCTGCCCGAGGTGCTGGATGGAGAAATCAGCACTCGGCGCTATGAAGTCTGCAGCAGTCAGGATGATGAGCTGGACGAAGAAGATGATCTGATGGCACCCCCATCAACGCCTGAACGGAAGGATCGGATCATCCACTGATCGTCGACGATTGACCGATCGGTCTGCCTGCTGAGGTCAGATGATATCGAGGATGTTTTCCGGGGGTCTACCTAGCACAGCTTTCCCGTTGGCGACGACAATAGGTCGCTGAATCAACTTTGGTGACCTGACCATCGCATTAACCAAGGCCTCGTCTGAGAGAGACTTATCCGACAGTTTCATCGCTTTGTACTCATCTTCCCCCGATCGAATCAACTCCCTGGCGGTGATGCCTAGCTGGTTGATCAGCTTTGACAGGGTGCCTTTGTCGGGTGGAGTTTCGAGATAGAGCACGATGTTAGGATCGATCCCCTTTTCCTCCAGCAGCTGAAGTGTCTGCCTGGATTTTGAGCAACGAGGGTTGTGGTAGATTGTGACCTTGCTCATGAGCACCTGTTCCTGAGTCTTGCTTTCTCGGTAGGCATTGTAGTGGCACCGATTGGCACTTTGAAGTTTTTACCACCCTGGGCAAGAATGTCAGCATCTTTCTGTCTTCTGTTTTGGCAGCGTTATCAGGAAGATCCTACAGGCCATCGCCGATCATAGAGACCGGATACTGGATGTTGATCTGGGAACACTGCTGACCAGATCAGTCTTTGATACGCTAGATGAGGAAACCGAACGCGCCCATGAACTCTAAAGTGAAGCCATTGAATCCTGCGATCACCGATTCGACAAATCTTAAGCGTCTGTTTGCGCTGATATTGATGACGCTCATGTCATCGGTTGCTGGATGTGGCGAACCGCCTGTTGCGTTCGTACATACCGCTAATGTGCGGCAAATCATCGATAACGAAAAGTGGATCGTGATCAACTACTGGGCGCTGTGGTGCGCGCCCTGTCGGACTGAAATACCAGAGCTCAATGAACTTGCTGCCGAGCATGGTGACAGGCTCGTGGTCTATGGGGTCAATTTTGATCAGCCGGGTCCCGACAAGATGGCAGCGGCAGTCGAACAAATGGGGATTGCGTTCCCCGTGTTCCAAAATGATCCTTATCGTATGTTGGGGTACGAACAACCCCAGGTCCTGCCTACAACGATCGTGATGGCCCCCGGCAATGGTGTCCATAAAGTGCTGATTGGTCCGCAGACTGTCGAATCACTGCTAGATGAGATCCAGGAGAAGTAGGGGATCTGCTTAGCGGTCGCTGTTGACCCACTCTGTGAGGCGAGTCACAACGTCACCAACAGGCAGATGTTCACTTTCGCCCGAGGATCGATTGGCGTATTCAATTACGCCATCACTGAGCCCCCGGTCACCAACAACAAGACGATGGGGAATCCCTATCAGCTCCGCGTCAGCGAATTTTGCGCCGGGTCGGTGACCATCACGATCATCAAGTAATACTTCAATGCCTGCAGCTTCCAGCTTCCGATATAGATCATCGGCCACCTTGGCGACTTCCGGGGATTTGTGTGCGTTGATTGGGATAATAATGACATGGAAAGGGGCGACGATCGTCGGCCAGACCATTCCGCGGTTATCGTGATACTGCTCAAGGATCGCAGCAACCAGCCGGGTGACACCCATGCCATAACATCCCATCATCATGGTGACGGCTTTGCCATTGTCGTCGAGCACCGTGGCCTTCATTGGATCAGAGTACTTTTTGCCCAACTGGAAAATATGCCCCACCTCAATACCACGCTTGAATGTCAATTTTCCTTGACCGTCGGGGCTTTCATCACCTTCGACAACATTTCGGAGATCAGCGACCTGATACGCTGGCACATCACGCTGCCAGTTGACGCCTGTGAGGTGAACGTCGTTCTGGTTCGCGCCGCAGACGAAATTGCTGAGAGCAGCTGCACTGTGGTCGACGTAGCAAGTCAGGCCGAGATCGACAGGGCCAACCGACCCTGGATCCGCACCGGTTGCAGCATGCACTTCGGCATCATTCGCGAATGTGATTGGCGTGGAAAGACCAGGCAAGTGCGCGGCCTTGACCTCATTCAGTTGGTGATCGCCGCGGAGAACCAGTGCTACCAGTCCAAGCCCACTATCTTCGTTATCTGCCTTGATAATCAGGGTCTTGACTGTTCGTGTAGCGTCAACCTTTAAGAAGCTGGCCACCTCATTGATCGTGTGCATCCCGGGCGTGTCGACTTGTGTTCGTGGTAAAGGATCCGCCGTCTCAGCTTCAGGAATGATGGATTCTGCTTTTTCGAGGTTGGCTGCATAGCTGCTGCTGAATGCGATGACATCCTCACCAGAGTCCGCCAATACGTGGAACTCCATGGAAGCATTGCCACCAATGCTGCCACTATCAGCAAGCACAGCTCGATACTCGAGTTTCAACCGATCGAGGATACGACTATAGGTATCGTGCATGACCTGGTAGGTTTCGTCGAGACTGCTCTCATCGAGATGAAATGAGTAGGCATCCTTCATGACAAACTCACGGGCGCGCAGCAGACCAAAACGCGGTCGGGTTTCGTCACGGAATTTCGTCTGAATTTGGTAGAGATTGACCGGGAGTTGTCGATGGCTTCGCAGTTCGTTCCGAGCGAGTTCGGTGATGACCTCTTCATGCGTCGGTCCAAGACAGAAGTCACGTTGATGTCGATCATTGAACTTGACCAGCAAGCCTTCGTCGTACTTCCCCCAGCGTCCTGACTCCTCCCAGAGTTCTCCAGGTTGTACGACGGGCATGATGACTTCCAATGCGCCGGATGCATCCATTTCTTCACGGACAATGGCTTCCACTTTCTTAAGTACTCGAAACCCCATGGGCAGCCAGTTGTAGATCCCGGAAGCAATCTTGCGAATGAATCCAGCACGGAGCAGCAGGATATGGCTTGCGACCTCGGCGTCTGAAGGGACCTCCTTCAAAGTAGAGATGAGATATTGGGATGCTTTCATGACAGGCTGCGTATGTTGGTTCGACGGGGTGTTACCCATTGGTTAGTGACAGTACGATTAACCTTTCGTTACTACAAGTTCATCATAGGCCTTTCGACACTGCATGGAGGCGAAGCGTTGAGTTCACCCGAGTCCAGAATGAAAAAGGCCGCGAAACCGCGGCCTATTCGAGCTTCATTCGCTGCAGCGAACAGATCAGTTACCTAGACGAAGCCCTTCAGATTTTTGAGCGGCGAAACGCGAATGCGCATGCTCGCTGGTTTTGCGGCCACGTCCATCAGTTCGCCAGGACGGAACGGATTAGGTACGCCTTTCCGTGCCTTTTTGGCTGGGGTTTTTACTGTCTTGATCTTGAGTAATCCCGGCAGTGTGAACTCGCCTGCACCACCCTTTTTGACGTGTCGTTCGATCAGGTCACTGAGTTCATCTAGTACAGAAGACACCTGCCCTTTTGTGAGTTCGGAGTTGTTGGCAATCTCACTCAAAATCGCACTCTTGGTGTACTTCTCTTTGATCGCAGGAAGTCGCTTCTTTGCGGTCGTCTTTGCTTTTGCCTTTCTGGCTGCCATTCAATTTTCCTTTTTATCAGGTGACGTCAGTGTTTTGGTTTTGTGCGATTGCGCGAGCAATACTGCCTTGATTGCGCGGGTGTGTTTATAGCGGATCACCTGATGTGGAGCAAGGTAGAAGCCGGTAAAACACGATATTTTCTGCAATAAACGTGGTGACCAACTTGAAGTGCATGACATGGCTGGCATCGAACATCACTCTCACGAGGGTAGCTTGTTCGCAAAGGAATCCCCCCTTTTAACCACGGGTGATCGGTTCATGGACTCTGTCTGGCTCGGGTCGAATCGCTCGTTGATTCCGGTATAATGCGCGGCTCTCTCAAGAGTGCATTCGGCTTGATCATCTGATCGTGTTGTTGGCTCGCGTACAATTGACAACGAACGGCAGGGAGGCAACTGCCGGATTGGTTCAGCAAGAGGACTTGAAATGCCTATCTACGAGTATCAGTGCGAGGCATGCGGGCACAGAATGGAGAAACTTCAGAAGATCAGCGATGATCCTCTGAAGGATTGTCCCTCGTGTGGACAACCAAAGCTTACCAAACTGGTGTCGGCTGCAGCCTTTCGCTTGAAAGGCGGAGGCTGGTACGAGACCGACTTTAAGACGGGCAAAAAGAAGAACATCATTAGCGGTAGTCAAGATCGCAGTGGCGGTGACTCAGGAGGAAGCGACGGGGGCTCATCCTCTGGCGGCGACTCGATCGGGACCTCGTCAAGCTCATCCTCCAAGGCGGGAACAACTTCCTCGTCTTCGAGCAGCGGATCGTCATCAGCGAGCGACGGATAACATAATTTCAAAGTGCCGTGCGACGAGACGGCATCATACAATCCAAAAATCAGGCGGAGGCAATCATGCGCAGCCATTACTGCGGACAGCTACGTGATACCGATATCGGTGAGACCGTCAGCCTGAATGGATGGGTCCATCGACGTCGTGATCATGGCGGGGTGATCTTCCTCGACCTGAGGGACCGCGAAGGCATTATTCAGGTGGGTTTTGCCCCAGATACCGAG
>CAJWYI010000039.1 GCA_913049815.1 uncultured Gammaproteobacteria bacterium | reverse complement strand
ATTTGTGCTGGTTCACCGAAGTATCCCTCGTGGCCAGCTTTGAGTCGGTCAGGTGTGAAGCGTTTGAAAGTTGATGGATCTTCATGAAGCCGTGAAACGAGGTACTGGTAGCGGGCAAGAGGGTTAGATACAGGCCAGAGTGCAATGACAAAATCGATGGTCTGTTCCGGTGATGTTGGATTGATCGCCGCACTAAGCGCCAGGTGCCCTCCGCTAGAACTCCCGGATAAACCGAGAATACTAAAGGGAGTCGGTGGCTCCGCGCGCAGGTGTGAGACTGCCAACTGGATGTCCTCGACAGCAGCTGGATGCTGAAAATCCGGGCCCTGACGAAAATCGATTGCAACCACCGGCGTCCCTGATGCTGCGATAGCGTCGCAATAGTGACGGCCGGCATGTTTGTCGCCGGAAGACCAAGCGCCGCCATGTATGTCGAGCAACAGTGTTGAACTTGATGGGTTGTCCGGCAGATAGGCCACGGCAGTAAGGTCCATACCTGCACGTCGGGCATATACCCATTCATGCGTCCTGATCATTTACGACTGCCTCGACTTGGGCTGGCCTGATGTGCTGACAACACGTTAGTTCCGGAGCGACTGGCCATGATGTTGGCATCGGCGGTGGGGTCCTTTCCTACAGCGACTAGTGTCTTGCCAAAGTTGCCTCCTTTCAGCATGGCCATAAATGCAGATGGTGCTTTGGGCAAACCGTCCCAGAGATCCTCCTTGTACCGAACATGTCCATCTCTTATCCAACCGGACATGGTATCTAGGAAGAGTGCCTGCTCATTGTCAACGAAATCGCCCACGAACAATCCGTTAACCTTGACATTCTGACGAGCCAGCCATGGGGCACCAATATCATTCCATGCAGCACGCGGGTCTCCTCCGTCAGTATTGCCATACTGACTGATCATGCCGCATAGTGAAATTCGAGCATGTTTGTTGAGCAGTGGAGCGACCGCCTTAAATACAAGTCCGCCCACGTTTTCAAAATAGACGTCGATGCCATCCGGACATGCGGTTCTGAGATCTCCCGGCAAGTCTTCCGAAAGGTGTGACACGCACTCGTCGAACCCGAGCTCCGTGCTTACAAAATGACACTTATTTCTGGCACCCGCAATACCAATCACCCGACAACCCAGCATGCGTGCAATTTGACCAGCAATCTGACCGACGCCTCCCGAAGCCGCTGAGACGACCACTGTCTCACCGGGTTGTGGCGCACTCTGAACTTTCATGCCGGACCATGCGGTCAGACCCAGCATTCCCAAAACACCGATGGCCGTTGAAATCGGAGCTTTGGCCGGGTCAAGCTGTCTCGGCACCATATAGCCGAAAGTGCCGATACCGTCGCCGATGAGGCCGTGTGACTGCCAGCCATTGGTGTTGAAGACGTAATCACCATCGGTGAAGGTCTGATGATTACTGATCAGTACCCTTGAGACGGTACGGCCGTGACAAACGTCACCCGGCGTTTCGACTCCGGATCGCCTTCGACCCCATTGGTACGGATCCATGGATAGATATAACGTTTCTGTCAACGCTTGACCCGGCCCCGGTTCAGGGAGAGCCGTCTCAAACCACTTGAAGTCGTCCTTCTCGGGCCAGCCGAGCGGTGGTGTGCGTGCGAGTTGCCATCCCTGATTCATAACTAGTGCTATCCCAGTACCCAAAAAGCTAGCGCCATAAGCGATGAGGGTGAGACTGAACAAGCTCTTTTAGTAATGCAACATTAGGCTGTCATACCGCTTATCAGGGCGACTCGGTATGGGATCCCATGCACGTGATGTTCTTCCATGCCTGTAATATTCACTTTTGCCTGCGATAATAGACAGCTTGTATTCAGGATCTGCCGGTCGGAATGCCATCATCCATAGACACCGATGCGTTTGATGTTGCCCTGGCGTTGAAAGTGGCCAACGCCCTGAAGGTGATTCTCGAGAATCGCACTAGGGTCAAGGTTATTCTCGGCGAAGAACGTGTCGTTCCCGGGACGCTGGGAGAGGTTGTCCGTTTACCCTCCATTCTGACGAGGTTAGAGGGCCGATCCAGACTGGCCCGCGATGACGCGCTTCTTGAGTTTCAAACGCTGTGGAGCACCTTGTCTGAGAAGACAACGGCAGAAGTGCTGGATGCCATTGGCTGGTACGACCCCAACGATCTGGACTGGGAAGATCCACGTTCCAATCGACATCCGGATCTGCGCATTGATGACTAATTTGTACAGAAATAGAGCACTAAGGATGAATCTCCAGTATTTTTCCATTTTCCTGGTTTGAAACTGTAAAATTCGATCGATTGGCACGGAAATTTCTGTCTTTACCGGCCCAATTTTTTTGCCTATTCTCCGCCCCCTGCTCTGATCTTCGGACAGAGACAAAAACGTAAGTTAGATATTTAGAGAACTGCATTACCAGATACATCTGGGACTTGATCCAGCGGGACAGGTACCGACTACACTTTATCGCCTGTGTTGGGCGACTCGTCGTTTCTGTTGAGATCAGTCCCCAAACACATGGGGCGATATAGCATGAATATCCTTGACTTTGAGTCGCACAAGTCTGCGCGACAGAAGATCTCGATGGTGACCTGTTATGACAACTGGTCGGCGAAAATTCTTGAGGAATCTGATATCGATTGCATCCTGGTGGGAGATTCTCTCGCTGTTGTCATGCATGGATTCGATTCTACGGTGCATGCGACCATCGAAATGATGGAAGTACACACAGCGGCTGTGAGACGAGGGGCACCCAGCAAATTTGTCGTGGCTGATATGCCATTCCTATCTGTGAGCCGTGGGCTTGAGTGCGCGATGGATTGTGTTCATCGCTTGATGCAGGCCGGTGCTAACGCCATCAAGATTGAAGGAGACAAACCACATCAACTCGAACTGGTAGAGCATATCGTCGATGCGGGGGTTCCTGTCATGGGCCATCTGGGGCTCACGCCTCAATCCATTCACAGCTTTGGTGGCCACAAAGTACAGGGGAAACAGGCTGAGCAGGCTGAACAAGTTCAGAGAGGCGCGCTGGCGCTACAGGCTGTTGGATGTTTTGCTCTTGTGCTTGAATGTGTGCCTATCAAACTTGGGAGTTGTGTTACAGCCGCGTTGTCGATACCTACTATTGGGATCGGTGCGGGTCCGCATACTGATGGACAGGTGCTGGTTCTGCACGATCTTCTTGGCGTCGATCCGAGTTTCAAGCCAAAGTTCCTGAGGCGATTTGCCAACAGTCACTCTCTGGTAGAGAGTGCTGTGAATCAATACCATCGTGAGGTTCAGGAGCAGTCATTCCCGAGCTTGAAAGAGTCTTACAAGTAGTCGGAAATTGAACCCGTTCGATTCGGAGACGCAGTCTCTCGAGAGGTCAGAATGAGTATTTCGACCATTCGCACCGTCCGTGATATGCGCGAATGGCAGCGGACAATTGGTGACCGGCGCGTAGGTTTTGTTGCAACAATGGGCGCCTTGCATAGTGGGCATGCTTCCCTCATTGAGCATAGCGTGACCGACTGCGATCTGACCGTTGTCAGTATCTACGTGAACCCAACCCAGTTTGATCAACCGGACGATCTGAAAATCTACCCCAGGACGCTCGAAACCGATGTATCACTGGCCGGCGCAATGGGTGCAGACCTTGTATTCGCGCCCACCTGGGGAGAAATGTATCCGGATGAGTTTCGCTATCAGGTAGATGAAGGGGAGTTCAGCCGGGAATTGTGCGGGGCACATCGCGATGGTCATTTCACCGGTGTTCTGACAGTCGTCATGAAATTGCTCAATATTGTCAGACCTAAACGTGCGTACTTTGGCGAAAAGGATTATCAGCAGTTCAAACTGATCATG
The DNA here is from genome assembly GCA_913049815.1 of uncultured Gammaproteobacteria bacterium. GTDB lineage: Bacteria > Pseudomonadota > Gammaproteobacteria > Pseudomonadales > Azotimanducaceae > UBA7451. The sequence continues at coordinate 15,139 of CAJWYI010000039.1, read as the reverse complement.
GACATGGTCAGCGCTTTTCATATGGATGTAGAGATTGTGCCCTGTGCGACGGTCCGTGAAGAGGATGGTCTCGCACTCAGCTCGCGGAATCTGAATCTGTCCTGTGAAGCTCGGGAAACGGCTCCCATCATCCATCAAATGATTACCAGTGATCGATCTGACGAAGACATCACCGCTGCGCTGACGGAAGCAGGGTTCAAGGTGGATTATGTTGTTAGCAAGTATGACCGAAGATTTGTTGCGGCACGGATTGGCGATGGTGATCGAGAAGTTCGTCTCATAGACAACGTGCCTCGCCCAACAGAAGAATAACAAGGAAGATCAGCGTGATTCTGTGTCTCGATATTGGTAATACTCAGGTCTATGGCGGTGTGTTTGAGGGGGATCGATCGCTCGTTCAGTTTCGACGGACCTCTCAGGCACAAAGCTCTTCCGATGAGATGGGTGTGTTCTTTCGAGCAGTTCTTCGAGAAAACGAAATTGACCCCGATGATCTGACCGAAGTGGGCGTCTGTTGTGTCGTACCGGATCTGCTGTATTCAATACGTGCTTGTTGCCAAAAATACTTTGGGCTTGAACCGCTGGTATTGAAACCTGGTATCAAGACAGGGCTACAGATTCGATACCGTGATCCCAGGGAGGTCGGCGCCGACCGAATCGCTGATGCAGTGGGTGCCATTTCTCTGTTCCCTGACAGGAACTTGATCGTCGCAGATTTTGGTACGGCGACGACCGTCTGTGCGATCACCAAAGATAAGGAATTCCTGGGTGGCAATATCCTGCCTGGAATGCGTTTGTCCATGGAAGCGCTGGAGTCCAAAACGGCTCAATTGCCTTCCGTCGAAATTTTGCCTGTCAGTACGGCGGTGGGCCGATCAACCGTTGAGAGTATTCAGGCTGGATTGTACTGGTCGACCGTCGGCACGATTCGGGAGTTGGTGAACAGGATTACCGTAGAAGTCTTCGATGGGGATCGCCCCATGGTTATCGGTACAGGTGGATTTGCACAGCTGATCAATCGCGAAGGAATGTTTGATGCGGTGGTGCCAGATCTGATCCTGACCGGCATGAGAGAAGTTCTTAAGCTGAACCGGCAGGCGCGCTTACGTGATGACGGCGATCAGGTAGGTTGATTCACTGCCCCATAGATAGATGCCAGCGATAAGGACCATCACCGCTGACCACAGTGGGGATAGAGTTGGTAGTGACTTGGATGTTTCGAGATACAGGACAACAGTGCAGGACGCGAGCGCCAGTTTTGAACCATTGAGCCAGCGGGCAAGTATATCGATGGCATCGGAGGAATCCCGACGAATTGCTCCTAACAACCTCAATTGAAGGGTGGTGACAAAAATAAACCAGTACATCAGGCCGAGAATCACGAGGATCACCAGTGAGTCCGCCAGATGTGTGGTGAGTTCTGGAGTGAAGCTGATCAGCTGGCTTACGATGGTGGATGTGAGCATAAAAAAGGTGCCAGGAAACCCGAGGCAGATCGCGAGTGCCGTGATGATGTGTTGGTGCGGGTAAAGCAACCAAGACAATGCACTGGTGATCAGCGCGAAGATCGAGAGCCCCGCGCTGACATTCACTATGAGTACAATAGTCTGTCTATAGTCTGCGGTGCTGATGCTTGCGGCTTCAGCAAGCTGACCGACCGACGCGATTCCACCGGTCGCCTCACGTTAGAGAATGATCTGACAGGGATGCGTTGGATCAATTCCGTAATCTCGCATCAGTTGGTCGAATTCAGCATTGTTAATGTGTGTTTCCACACACGGTAGTATACTCAGGCGAGAAACGGCTGAGGAATGGGGCGTTACGATGGAAGAAATCAGATGGTGGGCCCGCTTGCTACTGATCAGTGGCGTGATCAGTGTCGTGTTGCTGATTTCAGCTCCACTTGGTTACCGTTTCGGAATGACCGGGCTCCAATCCGCGTTCGGTAGTTTGGCGCTCGCCGTACTGGGCTCGGCGATCGTTTTGTTGGTGTCCTTTGTTATGGTTATCATCACGACCCGAAAGGGCCTAGTCGACAATAGACAACAGCTTGTGATTGCGGCGTTATTCAGCTTGTTGCCGCTGCTGGCTGCGGTGCCCCAATACTTCAAGGTATCGTCGGTACCACCCATTAATGATATTTCTACGGATCTTGAGGAACCGCCCGCGTTTGATGCTGCACTGGCTGAACGTGGAGAATTTAGCAACGATCTTAATCTGGAACCTGCTGAGGCTCAGCAACAGAAGTCGGCTTATCCCGACGTACTACCCGTAACATCGACGTTAACGTCGGAAGATGCGGTGTCTCGATCTGTGGCGTTACTTGAGCAGATGGGGCTTGAGGTCATCAACGTGGATCTTGACGCTGGACGAGTTGAAGCCGTTGCCACGACTTTTTGGTTTGGCTTCAAGGATGACTTTGTCGTGCGGGTCCGGGGGAATAATAAAGGTAGTCGTATCGACGCCCGCTCGGTATCCCGCGTCGGTCAATTTGATCTCGGCGTTAATGCGGAGCGCGTGATGACCTTTATTGCAGGGTTCGCAGACTAAACTGTGTCGAGCTGGATCCGGACCAGATCGTTGACCTGCTTTGGATTCGCTTTACCACCAGTTTCTTTCATGACCTGTCCTACAAAAAAGCCTAGCAGCTTTGTCTTACCTGCGCGGTATTGCTCAACCTGTTTTGTGTTATTGGCAATGATGGCGGTCACGATAGGCGCCAGATCGGATGAATCCGAGACCTGTTTGAGCCCTTTTGCGTCGATGTAAGCGTCGACTGAGTCAGTCTCCCCCTGCCACAACGCGTCAAACACCGTCTTTGCGATCTTTCCAGAAATCGTCTCGTCTGAGATACGATTGATCAGCGAGGCGAGTTCGCTGGCGGGCACAGGAACATCCTCTGAGTTGAAACTATCTTTGGAGATTCGTCCCAGTAGTTCGACCCGGACCCAGTTCGATGCTTGTCGAGGGTCGGATGCAGAGGCGACATATTCAAAGTAGTCAGCGAGGGAGCGATTACCTGAAAGGGTTTCCGCATCTTCTTCGGAGAGTCCGAAAGCAGTTTGAAACCGGGCACGTTTCTCATAGGGCATTTCCGGTAACCGATCTCGGACTGCACTGATGAAGCTATCATCAATTACCACGGGTAGGAGGTCAGGCTCAGGGAAGTAGCGGTAATCCATAGCCGTTTCTTTACTTCGCATAGGCCTGGTCTCGTCCCGATCTGGGTCATACAACCGGGTTTCCTGGACGACTCGCCCACCGGACTCAATGACGGCAATCTGACGTTCTATCTCGTGGTTGATGGCCTGTTCGAGGAACCGAAACGAGTTGATGTTCTTCGTCTCTGTGCGCGTGCCTAATTCACTTGATCCCGAGGGACGAATTGAGACATTGGCATCGCAACGCATAGATCCCTCTGCCATATTGCCGTCACAGATGTCGAGGTACGTCAGCAATTTGTGGATCTGTCGAGCATACGTTGAGGCTTCTTCCGCCGAGCGCAAGTCCGGTTCTGAGACGATTTCCAGAAGTGGGGTCCCGGCACGGTTGAGGTCGATGCCGGTCTCACCGGCATAGTCCTTGTGTAAGGATTTACCGGCGTCTTCTTCGAGATGAGCCCGGGTTATGTGAATGGTTTTTCTACCGCCATCGGCGCAGTTGATATCCATGTGCCCATGTTCGACGATGGGCTCGTCGAGTTGGGTAATCTGATAGCCCTTTGGAAGATCAGGATAGAAGTAGTTTTTCCGATCGAATACGGATTGATGATTGATCGTTGCACCGACGCCGAGACCGAAAGCAACAGCTTTTTCGTACACCGCTTCGTTGGTGACAGGGAGGACACCAGGAAAACCCAGATCCACTAGACTCGCCTGGGTATTGGGGGCCGCTCCGAACGCTGTTGAAACGGCGGAGAAGATCTTGGAACGGGTGTTCAGTTGGGCATGGATTTCGAGCCCAATGACTGCCTGCCAGTCAGCCATGACTCACTCCCGTAGCCTGTAAGGTCGGAGTGGCCAGGTGCCAGTCGGTACGTTGCTGAAATTGATGCGCCATCCCTAGGAGCCTCGCCTCATCAAGATATTGACCAATCAGTTGCATGCCAACCGGCATCTCACCTATTTGCCCGATCGGCATAGAGAGTCCTGGCAACCCGGCCAGATTGACGGGAATCGTGTAGATGTCCTGGAGGTACATGGCGATACTGTCTGAAATTTTTTCAAGAAGCCGGAACGCAGGTCCTGGACAGGTTGGCGCGGCAATGACATCCACCGAATTAAAGGCCGCTACAAAGTCCTGATGGATTAAACGCCGGATCTGTTGGGCCTTTCGGTAGTAGGCGTCGTAGTACCCGGTGGAGAGTGTAAATGTCCCGACGAGAATGCGTTGTTTGACCTCGTCGCCAAAAGCTTCGGACCGACTGCGCTTGTATAGATCTTCGATATCCTCTGGATCTTCACACCGATAGCCGAAACGGACGCCGTCGTATCTGGACAGATTGGTCGAACATTCAGCAGGGGCGATCACGTAGTAAGCCGGAACGGCGTAGCGAGTATGAGGCAGTGAGATGTCAACGAGCTTAGCGCCCCCAGCTTCCATCTCGAAAAGGGCACTAGTCAGCAGGTCCGCCATTGGCGCATCGAGTTCCGACAAATACTGTTCAGGCACGCCAATACGGATTCCTGTGAGAGGCGTGGACAGTTCTTGGGTCAGGTCGGCTATAGGTGCATCAATGCAGGTCGAGTCGCGAGGGTCTGCGCCAGTCATTGCCGAGAGCAGTATTGCTGCATCCTCGGCGTTCCGTGCAAAAACGCCCGCCTGATCAAGACTTGAGGCGAAAGCGATCATGCCCCAGCGAGATACACGTCCGTACGTCGGTTTGATACCTGTGACACCACACATTGACGCGGGTTGCCTGATGGAGCCGCCTGTATCGGTACCGGTGCTGACCGGACAGAATCCCGCGGCGACGGCTGCGGCTGAACCACCGGAGGAGCCACCTGGAACATGACTTGTCTGCCATGGATTTCTGACCGGACCGTAGTAACTATTTTCGTTAGACGATCCCATCGCGAATTCATCCAGGTTAGTTTTGCCGAGGGTGACGCAGCCAGCTGCTTTGAGTTTTGCGACCACCGTCGCGGAATAAGGTGCAATGAAATTATCCAGCATCTTTGAACCGGCAGAAGTCTTTACTCCTTCGGTACAGAAAATATCTTTGTGTGCAAGCGGAATGCCAGTCAGTGGGCCTGCCTGCCCCTTTGCGATGAGGACATCCTGTGCATCCGCAGTGGATCGAGCGTCGTCTGCTGTGACTGTGATGAACGCGTTGATGTCGTTGTCGTGTTCTTCAATTCGTGAGATCAGGCTTTCGGCGAGCTCTCGACAAGAGTAGGTGCCGTCATCCAGATTGGCTCGGATCTCGGCAATGCTCTGAAAAGGTGTTGTCACGTGAGCGACCATCTCTATTCTACGAACCGAGGGACAAGATAGAGCCCATCACTGGTTCGGGTGGCGACAGACTGTAGCTTTTCACGCTGGTTGGATTCGGTGACCTCATCTGCACGGAGACGCTGGACCTGGTCAAAAGGTGTTGCGAGTGGTCGTACCTCATGGGTATTGACTGCTTGCATTTCGTCGACCAAATCAAGGATACGGTTCATCCGGTCGATCTGATCATCGACCTGGTCTATAGCAATCTCGAGATGGGCCAGTGTCGCGATTGTTAGTACGGTCTCTTTGTTTACAGCCATGTCGATTCAGGTGTGGTAAGTCGTCGGGCAGAAGATGCTAAAGGCTGGATCGATGGTTGTCCATGACACTTGTTCCTTACTTCTAGGTCGTTGTTTAGGGTCAGGTAGCGACGCGGTTCTGCGGATTTTCTCACGATTGTGCGAACAGTCTGAAAAATGACGTCTGTGCCGTTGTTTTTAGCCATTAGTCGTTTGCGAAAGCTCATCAAAATGATAGAGTTGCGAAAGGTTCTTAATGCGTTCACTGCAGCAGCGGCAAAGTGAACCTGTTGGCAGGGTCATAGCATGACCTTGGGTCCAAAACTAACCCGCCGTTATTTACTGGAGTCGATCGATCCATGTTTAAGAGGCTTCGAGGCGCGTTCTCCAGCGATCTGTCGATCGATCTGGGCACCGCGAACACCCTCATCTATGCGCGCGATCGAGGTATCGTCCTTAATGAACCGTCAGTGGTTGCGATACGGAACAAGAACAATCAGAAAAGCGTCGCCGCCGTAGGCCTGGACGCTAAACGGATGCTGGGTAGGACACCTGGAAACATCACGGCAATTCGTCCCTTGAAAGACGGTGTCATCGCAGATTTCCAGGTGACGGAGAAGATGCTCCAGCACTTCATTCGAAAGGTGCATGAAAATAGTTTTATCAGACCCAGCCCCGTGGTCCTGGTCTGTGTCCCGTGCCAGTCTACGGAAGTTGAACGACGTGCTATTCGTGAATCGGTACTGAGTGCTGGCGCGCGTGGTGTCTGGCTGGTTGACGAGCCGATGGCGGCAGCGATCGGGGCGGGATTGCCGGTTCATGAAGCCGTGGGTACGATGGTTGTGGATATCGGTGGCGGTACGACCGAGATCGCGGTCATCTCACTGAATGGTCTCGTTTACGCGCAATCCGTTCGAACTGGGGGTGATCGTTTTGATGAATCGATCGTTTCCTACGTTAGGCGGACCCAGGGAAGTCTCATTTCAGATCCGACGGCGGAGCGGATAAAAGAAGAGATCGGAACGGCGTTTCCTTGCGAGGAAGTCCGCGAGATAGACGTGAAGGGTCGGAATCTTGCTGAAGGTTTACCCAGGGCATTCATCCTGAATAGCAACGAGATCCTTGAAGCACTCCAGGAACCGCTGACCGTCATTGTGTCGGCCGTTAAGTCGGCTTTGGAACACACGCCGCCCGAACTGGCAGCTGATATCGCGCAGAGTGGCATGGTATTGACGGGTGGTGGTTCGTTGTTGCGTGGTCTGGACCAGCTGTTATCGAGCGAAACAGGTCTGCCAGTCATCCACGCGGAGGATCCTTTGACCTGTGTTGCCCGTGGTGGTGGAAAAGCGTTGGAACTGATGGATGAGCTCGGATACGAGGACATGCTCTCAGACAATTAAGCTGACACCGGACCCTGAGCCAGGTTTTGGGATCTGAAAGGATCAGATATGCTCATCGCCAATCAGTGCAGCCGACGATTACACCTGCTAATCGGTTATCTCCGGCAAACGGGGTGGCGATATTAAAACTCTCTTCCTCGATGACAGTGCCCCGCTGCAGAAGATGTTGGGTTTGGTTCTCCTTTCCTGCACTTTGCTTTTTACTGACTACTTTACAGACTACCTTGATGGCGTTCGGTCTACCCTGAATGTCATTGTCACGCCTGTCATTTATGTCTCGAATATCCCGGGCAGGACGGTGCGGGGTGTAGAGGAGATTGTTGAATCCCAATCTGACATGCGTGACCGGTTACTGGCGCTTGAACAGGAACGCCTTATTCTCCAGGCTCAAAGTGTCCAAATGGCCTCACTGATTGCCGAAAACAATAGGCTCCGTGAGTTGTTGGGATCAGCTGCCAAGCTGCGTGACCATGTCCTTGTGTCTGAACTGGTCGGCGTCAATCCCGATCCCGGAAAGGACGAAATTCTGGTGGACAAAGGTAGCGCCGACCGTGTCAGGGTTGGGCAACCGGTGCTTGATGCGTATGGCCTCATTGGACAGGTAATTGAAGTCAGCCCGAAGGCGAGTCGGGTGATGTTGATCACCGATGATCGCCATTTATTACCAGTCCAGGTGAACCGCAGTAATTTGCGCCTGGTAGCTCGTGGTACGGGTGTTTCAGGACAGCTTGAGTTGCAGCATGTCCAACCGACGGCAGATATAAAGGTCGGTGACCTGCTGGTCAGTTCAGGACTAGGCGGAAGATTCCCTGTGGGCTACCCAGTCGCTTACGTGTCGGAACTGGATCACGATCCGGGTAGGCCTTTTGTTGAAACGCATGCTTCTCCAAGCGCGCGGCTAGAGCAGAGTCGCCACGTGTTACTAGTGTTCTCTACCGATCAGCTGGACGCTGATCCTTCGGAGGGCCCTTAGCATGTCGTGGTTGCCAGGTGTGGTGATCATTCTCACCAGTATTGTGGCTGCGATGATATTGGCAGTTATTGCGCTGCCGGACTACGTACCCCTGGAAGTTGGTTATTTACGACCGCAATGGGTAGCGCTGGTGGTCATTTATTGGGTGATTGCATTGCCGCATCGATGTGGACCGATCATCGCATGGTTTTCAGGCCTTGTCCTGGATGTCCTGATGTCGAATCTCCTGGGTCATCACGCATTGCTCCTGGCAGTGACCGCGTATGCGGCCAGACACCTCCACCAACGCATTCGCATGTACGGAGTGTGGCAGCAGAGTTTGGTTATTCTGGGCATGATGATGTGTTACCAGATGATCAGCTACTGGATCGCCGGGATCTCGGGGGACGGGCGTTGGAGGGAATGGTATGTTCTGAGTGCGGTATCGAGTGCCTTGATCTGGCCCATGGTGTTCCTGGTTCTGCGCTATCTGCGGCGGCAATTCGATGTCAGCTAGTTTGAAGCGTTTGCTGTTGTTGGGTTCGTCGTCGCCTCGGCGGAGAGAACTCCTGGCTCAAATAGGTATTCAGTTTGATGTGGTTTCACCGGACATCAATGAAGCGGCATTAGCGGGTGAACGACCAGAGGTCTATGCTGACAGGATGTCGCGAGAAAAGGCAAAAGCTATTTTTCAACGCCTGGGATGCGACCGGCCCATTCTGTGCGCGGACACAGTCGTGACGGTGGATCAGCGCATTCTTGGTAAACCCCTAGACAAAAGTGATTGCATCCGAATGTTGATGACCCTTTCAGACAGGGAACATCAGGTATTTTCTTCAGTCACACTGATAGATAGCGTAGGCAATGAAACGTCGACGCAGGTCACAACACAGGTGAGATTCCGCACGCTGGACATTGAAGAGTGCGAAAGGTACTGGTTGACCGGTGAACCCATGGACAAGGCAGGTTCATACGGTATTCAGGGTAGAGGTGCCATCTTCGTTTCTGGCATTCATGGTAGCTATAGCAATGTGGTTGGCCTGCCCTTGTTCGAGACGGCGACCCTGCTCAGGTCTGCCGGTATCGGCCGCTGGTAGTGGGCAGGGAGAGTTTTATGAGTATGGGATTATTCAAGTCATGGCTGAAGAGATTGTCATCAGCGTTTCCACCCATGAAACACGTGTGGCGGTGGTGGAGCAGGGACTGCTCCAAGAGATCTTTATAGAACGCTCCCATTCGCCGGGTACGCTCGGGAATATCTACAAGGGGAAGGTAGTGAGGGTGTTGCCTGGGATGCAGAGCGCTTTCGTAGACATTGGTGTCAAAAAGGCGGCTTTTCTGCATGCCAGTGACCTTGTGCAGCATCGAGTGCGCACATTTAATTCGCGTGACTCGGATGCAGAGTCGGTTCCTCTGATCGAGGAGGCGCTGACGGAAGGCCAAGACATCCTGGTACAGGTGACCAAAGAGCCGATAAGCTCCAAGGGCGCTCGAGCAACGACAGAAATGTCGCTGGCTTCTCGTTATCTTGTTTACATGCCCCACAGCCCGAATCTCGGAATATCGCAGCGTATCGAAGATGAGGAAGAACGTGCACGGCTGACGGCTGTGTTGGCAATGGTGTCCGATCCATCGCGCGGGGACGGTTTTATCGTAAGGACTGCCTCTGAAATGGCAGATCGCGAGGAGATTCTCCAGGATGCTCATCTTCTCAGGGCGAGGTGGGATCGAATCCAGGAAGACGAGCGCTCCGTTGTTTCCCCTGGCCTGGTTTACGAGGACATGCCCCTGCATCTTCGGACGGTCAGAGACATCATTAATCGTGAGACACTGAGAATTTTGGTCGATCAACCCGAAATACGTGACGCGGTGGGACGGTTTCTTGCAGATTTCGTCCCAGACAGACAATCGATCCTTGAACTGTCTGATGATGAGGTCCCCCTGTTTGACAAACAAAACCTCGAAGATCAGATCGAGATCGCTTTAAACAAGAAAGTTGATCTGAAATCTGGTGGGTATCTGATCATCGACCAGACCGAAGCAATGTCCACTGTGGATGTCAACACGGGTGCATTTGTTGGACGCAAAGATCTTGAAGACACGATTTACCAAACGAATCTTGAGGCTGCTGCTGCGATACCAAGGCAACTGCGTCTCCGAAACATCGGTGGGATCGTCATCCTGGATTTCATTGATATGGTGGACGAAGAACACAAACGTCAGGTTCTCAGGACGTTGGAAAGAGGCCAGCAGTCTGATCGGGTTCGGTGGAGGATCACCGAAATCTCCGATTTGGGGTTGGTCGAAATGACGAGAAAACGTACCCATGAAAGTCTGCTAAAGACGATGAGCGAGCCCTGCCCTCTATGCGATGGGAAAGGTTTCATCAAGACGGCTGAAACCGTGTGCCTGGAGATATTCCGCGATATTCAGCGACAACGTGCAGAATACAAAGGCGCTGGATGCCTGATTCGCGCGTCCCAGACCGTCGTCGACCGGTTGATTGATGAAGATGCGCTCCACGTGCGTTCGCTGGCGGATAGTCTGGACACATCGATCAGCTGTCAGGTCGAAGTGAGTTACTCCCAGGAACAGTTCGATGTGATCCGCACGTTGCGGAGTGATTGATGTGAATCGTCTGCTGCGGTATTCGATTCAATCCGTGCAGGCACTCATCCTGATCTCACTGATTGTTAGTGCGGCCTATGTGTCCATGGGGCGCCTTCTGGTCGCCAATTTGAATGCTGTTTCGGGTTCTATCCAGCAACTTCTATCGGACAGCTTGCAGGTTCCACTGACTTATTCAAATCTCAGTGGAGACTGGCGTTATATGGACCCGGTTTTCTATCTGAGTGACGTTCAGGTGGCTGAAGCGGCGACGATCCGTGAAGTGGAGGTCAGGTTTGATACTTTATCGAGCCTGATGACGGGCAAGCTCGTGTTCTCTGATCTTCTGGTCGATGGGGTGTGGGCGCGAGTCATGGTCACGGATTCGGGGCAGCTGATCATGCCTGGCCTGAAGAGCAGCGGCGATGCTGGGTTTGCAGCGGAGCCGTTTTACCACACGCTCGAGCATCTGGTAAACCTCAGCCTGCGAGACGTGCGGCTTGAAATCGTGCATCGCGACGTACGCCATCAGATCTCGATCACGGGTGACGACGAGGCGGAAATATATCGACTGGGTGATACCAAGATCATTCGTATACCGCTGACATTCTCAAATGGGTCTCATGAGGGACGGACGCTCCTGATGGCAGAGTACAGCGGCAGTGTGCGGACAGCCTCAGACGTTCGTGGTAAGGCGTACTTCCAGGTTCAGGATCTTCAGATCCCGGAAATGCAGATCGCGGAGATTCAAGTGGCTCCCATGTACGTTGATGGGCGCTTCTGGCTGAGTCAGGATGATGATGGCCTGTCTTTGGTGGGTGAGCCGGTCGTGCGCGATGTCACCATCACGTTGGGCAGCACCCAGTTAAAAACGATTGATCGTAGTTCTTTCATGATGCACGGGCTTGGTCGTGATATCACTGATATGTCGCTTGAGCTTCCTCTGGTCGACATCGATGTAAGTGATCTTAGCTGGCATGTGGAACAGCTGGGTCTGGCTTGGCGGAAAAATCGGCTTGCGGGCGTCGTGCCACAGATCTCAATTGACGATCTGATCGATTTGACAAATGCCGTGAGTACCCTGCCAACTGTAGTGGTAGATGTACTGGAACAGGTGCGGCCGCGAGGGCAGCTGCAGGATGTTCATTTTCTTGTTCCTCTTGATGAGGTCGCAGACAGTCGCAGTGCATTCCGCCTATCGTCTGTGAGCAGTGGGTCTTATCGCGGTATGCCTGGTTTTTCTGGGATCAGTGGTTTTGCGGATATTGGCCTCCGGGACGGAAAGGTCCATCTTAATGAAGAGAACGTTGTTGTTGAATTTGGCGAGTTATTCCCGGATTCCTGGTCGTTCGATTCGGCGAAAGGCAGATTCCAGTACAGATATCAGCAAGGATATCTGCAGGTCTGGAGTGGGCTGTTGCATGCAGAGTCTGCATCGATCCGTGCGACGGGCAGATTACATCTGAATCTGTCTCCGGAGTTGGAAAACAGAACATGGGGACTAGAGCTGGGTGTGACAGGGATTCCGGTTTCCGAGGTGCCCCTCTATGTGCCGGATACCGTCGATCCACAGGCATCCAAATGGTTAGCAACAGCGTTGACGGCCGGTGTAGCGACAGAGAGTGGGATAGTTTTTCACGGCGCGATTGCCAAACCGGTACCGAAAATCCGGAAATCCCATGACCTTTTCGTGCGTGTCCGCGATGTTGCTATGACTTACGAACCGGAATGGCCACCACTTACGGATATCGAAGCGGAAGTTCACATTAGTACGCGCGGCGTGCGTTCAAAAAATGCGACCGCGCGAATGTATGACGATACCATTGTGACAGGGAACGCTTTTATGCCACTCCAGTATGCCCAACCGGCGAAGGCTGTCCTGGTCAGTGGCGAATTCACGGCCCCCGTGAAAGAAGGTATTCGTTTGTTTAATGAGTCGCCATTGTCAAAATTGACACGCGAAGCCACAGCTGATTGGGACGGGAATGGATCGATCAACGGAAGCCTTGAGCTGATGGTACCACTGGTTCCTGATCGTGATGAGCTTATGGCAAACATTCTGGTCAATCTAGATGCAATCGATCTGGAGATGAGTTCATGGGATCTCATCGCGTCAAATCTGATAGGAGAGGCTCGATATCACACTGACGAAGGGTTATCTGCGACCGATTTACGAGGTGAACTACTGGGTATGCCAGCGCGGATTGACATTACCACCGATGATGACTTGATGAGCGTGAACGCTGAAGGGAATGTGGACATGGTGGCTCTGTACGAATGGACAGGCCAGTCTCTGTTGACTCAGCTCTCTGGGGTGTCTGCGTACCAGGCTAGTGTTTACGTACCATTGCTCGAAGGAGGAGCAGGTGGCGAGAAAGATGCGATCTATATTGAAGCGACATCGAACCTAGCGGGCGTGACGATCGATATGCCGTCGCCAATGGCCAAAACTAAGGATGGACAGGTCTCCTTCAGATATCGCCAGGAGTTCGGTGAGCAGCACGACTACATCGATTTCTCGCTCGGAGAAAACGTGAGAGCGTGGATTCAGTCAACCGATGGTGCCGTCACTGGTGGACACCTGGTGTTCGGTGCCAGTGAACTATCATCAATTACTTACGATAATTTCAAGGTGACGGGGTCACTCGTGACTGCTGACTACGATGAATGGAAGTCTTTCACGACCGCTCTGGATGAAGTCTCCGAGTACGCCCTGGAAAACGAACTAGTTTCTGTCCTTCAATCGATTGATTTGAATATCGGTGTTCTTACCGGCATTGGACCTGATATGGCGGAAGTCCATACGGTGATCGGGAGGGGGCCCGGCCGTTGGATGGTGCATCTCAGCAATCACGAACTTGCAGGACTCGTCGAGGTTCCCGACGATGAATCGGAACGGCTCATGATTAATCTGGACTTCATGCGGTACCAGTCTGAACAAGTCGATGATGATAGTTGGGCGGACCCACTGGCGGGTGTGACTGCAGAGGATTTCGTGCCGCTTCGCTTCGAAACCGGAAATTTGTCTTATGATGGTGAAGACTTCGGCCGGTGGTCATTTGATCTCAATCCGGTTGATGGTGCCATCGAGTTCTCCAACGTTAGAGCTGAGTTGCGAGGCATGTCGGTCCAGGAAGGTGCCAAAATATCCTGGCGTCCAGGTGGACCAGGCACGAGCCGTTTCGAAGGGGAGATTTTTGTGGCTAACTTGGCGGAAACGCTGGAAGCATGGGGATACGCAGCTAGTATTGAGGGCCACGAATTCATGTTTAAGACGGACCTAGCGTGGTCGGGGTCTCCGACGATGATCGACACGCTCAATGTGGATGGAGATGTTGCTTTGACCAGTGGCCATGGTCGTTTTGTGCAGGCCGAATCGGCGGAAGCGCTTAAGCTGCTGGGCATATTCGATTTCACCTCCCTCGCGAGACGTTTCCGGCTCGACTTTTCCGATGTGGTATCAGATGGGATGTCGTTTTCCGGCATTGGTGGGGTCACGCGCCTGGACGATGGGCATGTTCAGATTGTGGAGCCGATCGTGATCGACGCATCGGGAAGTACATTCATGGTGGGAGGCAGTGTCGATCTTCACAGTGAGACGCTGGACAACGACATGATCGTGACATTACCACTCTCCAAAAATCTTCCTTGGTATGCCGCGTACTCAACGATTGCAACAGGACCTATCGCGGGCGCCGGGGTGCTCCTTTTCCAACAGATCTTCTCGGATCAACTCGACACGATCAGTAGTTCGAAATTCCGTATTACGGGGACGATCGATGAGCCAATCGTTGAGTTTGACTCTATATTCGATCGGAGAGTACGGCAGGGTAAAGGTGAATCTGATAATGAGGACGCTAACGTAGGCGAAAACGGCGGACCTTCGACTCATACTCCAAGTGAGGCCATCCGAATGCCTGAAGAAGCCGGTGGTCGTGCCGAATAATCAGGACGGCGGGTACGCGCTCTTGATGAACTGAAACAGCGATCGATAACTCGGACCATGTGGTTGATCGCTGTCTGCTTCTGTCTCTGCCTGGGCGCGCCGTGTCAGCATGCGTAGCTTTTGTCGATCGATTTCAGGGCAAGCACGAACGATTTCGTCAAAGACGGATGTTTTGCCGGCAATCAGTTGCGTGCGCCACTGCTCAAGCTGGTGAAAATACTGGTTGTGGGCCGTTGAACTCGCGTCCAGCTGTGCGAGTAGCGCTGAAACCTGCTCAGATAGTCCTTCGCGATTGGTGCGGAGCAGTTTTCCAATGTATTGGATTTGACGTTTTCGCGCACTACCTTGGGTGATCGCTTGGGCATCTGTAATGGATGTGACGAAATCTGCCGGTAGCGACGCCAACTGGGGGGATGAAAGCGAGACCAGCTGACGAGCCATCTCCTGGAAGGCAACACTCTCACGTTTTCTGGCGGACTTGCTCGTTGGCTCTTCTGTA
>CAJWYI010000038.1 GCA_913049815.1 uncultured Gammaproteobacteria bacterium | reverse complement strand
GAGCGACATCGACGCTCCAGATCAACGAATCGGTGATCCAGAAATTGCCATCTTTTGGTGTTTCATCCGCGTGATCTTTGGCCCGTGCGACAGCCGTTTCTTCTTTGAGCTGGGAGATTTCACGATCAGACATCAGTTTTTCAATGATTGCGAATCCCTGATCGTTGAGTGTTGCCAGTATTTCTGATGCCAACCTGGGCGGGGCATCAGTCAGGCGGAAAGGTCCACCTGACACTTTGTTGCCATTGCGATCCTGCAGGTCGGTACCTGTCTCAGTCTCTACACCGGTCAATAATCGCCCGGTCAGCGCATGTCGATAGCCGTCGTCGGTGGTTTGCCAGTAACAAGCGTCATCACCGTGAGCGGCGGTTCTCAGCGCTTGTCCGTCACAGCTAACGAGGTAGCCATCTGCATTGTGAATCAGAACGTAGTTCAGGGTCATGCTTTCTACGATTTTGGTGATCAAAAACAGGCCGCGACTATAGCACAGCAACACGGCTGCCTTGAGCAGAAGGCTAGCGTATCCCCTGGGAAACCTGTATACGTTCGTAGTTGTCGCTGTGGCCTGGCGCAACTACCAGATCACAGGGCGAGACATATGAGTGGACAGGCGAATCCAGGTCGTGCTGAACGTCGCGAAGGCATCTCCAACACGCTGATCTGGGGTTACGGATCGGGGAACTTTGGACTTGCACTACTTGGGCTGGTGGTCGCGGTTAATCTCCAGTTTTTCTACACCGATTTTGTGGGGCTCTCCGCAGGACTGGTTGCCTGGTCCTTGCTGGCAGCACGGGTGTTTGATTCGTTGACGGATCCAGTGATGGGTTACCTGTCGGATCGGACGAAAACACGTTTTGGACGTCGCAGACCGTATTTCTTTCTCGCCGCGATACCGCTTGCGATCGCGTTCTACTTCCTGTTTACACCACCGATAGTAGAAGATCCTGAGAATCATCAGGGTTACCTCCTCTTATATATGTTGGCGCTCTATATCGTGACGTACTTCATCTGGACTGTGGCTGCGATCCCCTATTTCAGTCTGGGTGCTGAGCTCACGGATGATTACAACGAACGACTCAAAGTCATTGCCGTTAGAGAGTCCTGCACCCTGGTGGGATTGGTGGCCGCCACAGTGTTGCCGGCTTGGCTCATCTATGCCTATGGCGGTTTGCAGGGTTACTCGTTTATGGGGGGTATCCTGGGCGGCGGTGTTGCCGTGTTTCTGATTTTTGCTGCCATCGTCAGTCGTGAGCGTCCGGACTTCCAGGGAAGGCCCGCGATGAATCCCTACGCTGGATGGCTCGCGACGTTTAAGAACCCACATTTCGCGCGACTACTGGTGTCCTTTATCTTCAGCTCGCTGGGTGCTGCGGTGCCCGCAGTGTTGGTGATCTATGTGGCGGTCTACATCATTGGTACACCGGAATGGTGGACGGTCATGATTCCTGGCTGGATGCCAACCTGGTCTTACTATCTCTTATTGTACTTTGTCTCGGGTATTTTGAGTCTGCCCGTCTGGGATCGTGTCTCGCGACATATTGGTAAGCGAAACACGTGGTTTATCGCCATCATCATGTCCACGTTTACTAGCGCGGGATGTTTCTGGCTGAGCGAAGGTTCGATCGGATACTTTTCGTTCATTCTGGTGTTTGGCGGGATCGCGTTCGGCAACTTTCTTGCTATTCCACCGTCGATGGTAGCAGACGTCATCGATTGGGATGAAGTTGAGACTGGCAAGCGGCGAGAGGGGAACTATTTTGCCATCTGGGCGTTTACTACCAAGTTGGGTGCCGCGGTCACTGGTTTCATCGCTTTGCAGTTGCTGGAGTACGTCGGGTATGTCCCTAATGTGCCTCAGACAGAGACGGTAAAGACCTGGATGCTGGTGATGTACTCCTGGTTCCCGGCCTTATGCTATTTGATCTCGGCCATCACATTATTGCGCTTCAATTTTGATGCGCGGGAACTCTCCCGAGTGCAGGAGCGGCTCAACCGAGTGTGAAGTGAGGTCTCTCCAGTTTGCGACCCATGTCACCGGTCAACTAAGATAATCGACCGTTCCCAAGCGACCGAGGTCGTATCGTGTCTACCGTCGAAACTGAAACCACAGAAGATGTGATCATCCGCGGTGTCAATATCACTAAATGCATCTCCGAGATTGCCGACGTCGGTTATATCGTTGTTCCGGATTTTGTGAACCAGGAAGAAATCGCGAAGATCCGCCATTCCTTTGATACCGAAGTCCCTATGACTGAAATGCGGGCGATCGGCGTGAATACCGGTAAGACGATGAGAGCACACAATCTGCTCGCCAAAACCCGGGCGGTTGACTGGCTGTTCCTCGATGAACGCGTTCGCGGCATTGTCGATGGTGTGCTGGGTGGTCTGGCCCATATTAATGTCACCACACTCTTCAACGTTCTCCCTGGTGAAGAAAAAATGTACCTTCATCCAGATGATGGACTTTGGCCGATACCTAGACCACATCCCACATTCCTGTGTAACGCACTGATCGCATTCGACGACTTTGATGAAGAAAATGGCGCAACCTATGTGGTTCCCCATAGCCACAAGAACCCCAAGGCACCGTCTCAGGATGACGGTATTCAAGTTCCCATGAAGTCCGGCTCGGCCTTGTTCTGGGATGGGGGCCTCTGGCATGGCGGCGGACCTAATATCTCCAAAGACCGGGAGCGCCTTGGATTTTTCATGAGCCATCAGGTCTGGTATCTGCGACCGCAGGAAAATCAGCTCTTGTCTGTTCCGAGAGATGTAGCCAAACAAATGCCGCGTAAACTGCAGCGACTGCTCGGTTATCATCGGTTTGGGTTAGGTGTGGATGGTCGAGATCCTGTGGATGTATTGCAGGATGAGATCTATGTGCATGAGTCAGCTCGGGTTGGCTGGCGACCGGAGTAACGCCGGTCGGTCTTCATCAAGCCCTAACAGAGTTGTGTCAGAGTGAACGATAATAACGACGATTTCCTAGACCCCAGATAGGATATATCTATGCTATCAAAGACAATCTCACGTAGGCGACTGCTTCAAAATACACTTCTGGGGCTTGCAGCCACCGCGATGACCCCAGGCGCACTGGCGGGACAGATTCGACACCCTTATCGCATGGCTGAAATAGCTGCCAACACCTGGCGCCATCCGTTGGGCGCGACGATTCCTGTGGGCGCGGACTTGAGATTACTTGCGACTTCTGGTGAAAAGGTCCCGGGCACACACTATGAATGGCATTTTCTACCAGATGGTGGTGCGACATACCCAACGCCCGATGGTGGATGGATCTACGTGAGCAACAGCGAGTCACGTGATGCTGGCGGAGTGAGTGCGTTGCGATTTTCGCGTGCGGGAACAATGTTCGATGCCTACTCGATCCTGACGGGCAGTATCCGTAACTGTGCCGGTGGCAAGACGCCGTGGGGTACCTGGTTATCTTGTGAAGAACGCGGTGATGACAGCCTTGTATATGAATGTGACCCGATGGGTAACAAATCTGCGGTGGCGCATCCGTTGCTTGGGTCTTTCAATCATGAAGCAGCAGCGGTTGATCCCAGGACGCATCAGATCTACCTTACTGAAGATGTCAGTGATGGATGTCTATATCGTTTTACGCCAGATGCGGAGGCAGACCTGTCACATGGGACGTTACAGGTTGCGATCTTAAATGAAGACAGGCTTGACTGGTTCGACCTTGATGATGTGAATAACGTCAAAGACCCCGGTAGCCCGTTACGATATCGCTTTGAAAATGCCGCACGTTTTGCTGGTGGTGAGGGCATCGTGTACGGACCGGATCATGTGTACTTCACAACCAAGAAAGACAACCGGGTCTGGGCACTGCAATTGTCGACCCAGAAGTTGAGTATCATTTACGATATTGAGACGTCTAAGACGCCGATTCTGTCAGGTGTTGACAACATCGAGATTTCTCAAAACGGTGATCTGATTATTGCGGAGGATGGTGGTGACATGCAGCTGGTGGTGCTGGATGACCGGTATCATGCTGTAACGCTGGTCACGCTCCATGATCAGGAGGACTCTGAACTGGCGGGTCCAGCCTTCAGTCCGGACGGTTCCCGTCTGTATTTCAGCTCGCAACGCGGTGCAGATGATCGTGGTCTGACCTATGAGCTGACGCTCCCTGTGTGATGACGATTCTGGATGACCTCAACGAAACCGAATTTCTAAATCGTGTGTGGCAGAACGAAGCACTACTGATGCGCGATGCCTTAACCGGCTATACATCGCCGATCTCAGCGGAAGAGCTCGCTGGGCTGGCACTGGAACCGGAGGTGGAGTCACGTCTGATACAACATACGGCTGGCGAATGGCAGTTGACACATGGTCCCTTTAAAGAGCATGTCTTCCGGTGTCTACCTGAAAGTCATTGGACACTACTGGTGCAGGCTGTCGACCTCTGGGTCGATGAGGTCGCTTCGCTGTTCGAGCATTTCACGTTCCTACCGCGGTGGCGGTTTGACGACATCATGGTCAGCTACGCAACCCCTGGAGGAGGAACAGGTCCTCATTTTGACCACTATGACGTGTTCCTGGTACAGGTGTCTGGTCAACGACGCTGGCGCCTGGGTGGTATGGCGAACCGCGAGACGCCATTAGTCCCTGGAAGTGAACTACGGCTGGTTGAGCGTTTTGATGAGCAGGAGTCCTGGGTACTGAATCCAGGGGATGTGCTGTATGTACCGCCTGGTATGGTCCATTGGGGCGAAGCGGTCACATCCTCCCTCACGTACTCCGTCGGCTTTCGATCGCCATCGTTTTCCGATATGTTGGGTGACCTTGCAATCGAACTGATGGCACAGGGCCTAGATCAAAATTATCGGGATCCGGATTCTTTGGTAGCCTCAGAGGGTTTTTTGATCCCGGATTCGGTGATCGAACAGGTCCAGACGCAATTGCGCAGCGTCGTCGATGATCAGGCATTGGTCGCAGACTGGTTCGCCAGATATATGACGCAGCCGAAGTACCCGGATCTTGTGGAAGCCACAGAAGAGCAGCGAATGGCCCGTACACGCTGGGCAACCTACAACAACGGAGATCGTGTTGATGAGTGATGGACCCAGGTTCCTGGATCCGATGGGAACGGACTCGGTATTTTCCGGAGATGAGTACGAATCGCTGGTGAGTTCATTGGAAGCGGCGGACCCAAGAACTCCCATCGCTAATGTCGAGCCAGTAAACCCAGGAACAGAAATCACACGCGAACTCATCAGCCGATACTTCAATGGACATCTCTATCCGTACGAACAACGTTTACCGCTTCGACGCTACTATGAGACGAAAGTAAGACTGCAGATCGAACTAGTGAAGCTGCAGAACTGGGTTCAGGAAAATGGCAAACGTCTGGTCCTTATTTTTGAAGGTCGTGACACGGCTGGAAAGGGAAGTTCCATCCGGGCGTTTATGGAGTATCTCAATCCCCGTAAAGCAAGGGTTGTTGCTCTGGAAAAACCAACGGATGAGGAACGTGGTCAGTGGTACTTCCAACGCTACATCAAGGAACTGCCATCGCGTGGTGAAATGGCCTTTTTTGATCGGTCCTGGTACAACCGAGCCGGCGTTGAGCGTGTCATGGGGTTCTGTACACAACCGGAATACGACGACTTTATCGAGCACGTTCCCATCTTTGAGAAAATGCTGGTAACAAGCGGCATTCATCTGGTGAAGTTCTACCTGTCTGTGAGTCAGGATGAGCAGGTGAGGCGAGTTGACGAACGTCGAACCAATCCTCTGAAGCACTGGAAGCTCTCACCGAATGATATTGAAGCCCAGCGTCGATGGGATGACTATACGGATGCAAAAAACAAATTGTTCGAACTGACGGATTCAGAACACGGTCCCTGGACGATCGTGAAGACCGAAGATAAGCAACGCGGCCGGCTTGAGGCTATTAAGTACGTGCTGAATCAGTTTGACTACGACGATAAGGATGAAGAGATCATCGGCGAGGCCGATCCGCTGATTGTAACCTCTGCACGAAATCTGCTCGATGCAGAAGGTCGTGCGCACATGATCGACTGATACTCTTTTAGTTGCCATCTTCAAACGAGCATTATTGAACAAGCGTCGAAGCATTCATCACCACGAGTGTTTCTGGTTGCATCAACACTCGAGAGATGGTTTTCTGCGCACCGCTATTTGACACGTCTTTTTGAGGAATCGTCGGGAGTTTCCATGAGTGTAGAAGGTAAGGTTGCGATCGTCACAGGAGCTGGCGGTGGTCTGGGTAAACAGCATGCATTGCTGTTGGCCGAGCAGGGTGCCAAAGTGGTTGTAAACGATCTTGGTGGCTCTGTGGATGGATCCGGCAAGTCGGACATGGCGGATCTGGTTGTTGAAGAAATTCGTGACAAGGGCGGCGAAGCCGTTGCGAACAAGGGCTCTGTTTCTGACCGTGATGGGGCAAAGAGCATTGTTGAAACCGCGGTGACCAAATTCGGAACCGTCGACATCCTGATCAATAATGCAGGTATTCTCCGTGACAAATCCTTCAAGAAGATGACGCTTGATGAGTGGGACATTGTGATCAATGTCCATCTGAACGGAACAGCGTACGTCACCTGGCATGCATGGCCGATTATGTACGAGAAAAACTATGGTCGCATCATATTCACGTCATCGGTCTCCGGCATCCTGGGGAGCTTTGGACAGGGTAATTATGGGGCCGCCAAGATGGGAATGGTAGGCTTAATGAACAACCTTTCACGCGAAGGTGCTTCTCACAACGTGCGGGTGAACTGTTTGTCCCCTGGCGCCGCCACGCGTATGACGGCGAGCGTGCCTGGCAGTGCCATCGATGCAGACAATCCGGATCCCGCGAATCATCCGAAGCTGGTCAGTGCAGCCATTCTACTGATGGCATCCGAGGAAGCCCCAAATGGTCGCATCGTGCAGGCTGCAGGTGGTAAGTTTGCGTCAGATGCCATCTATTCGAACTCTGGTGTAAATCTTGGTATCGACTTCGACCCGACTGATCTCGAGAATCATTCGGAACAGATCCTCGATCTGAGCGATGCCGAGCTGAAGACCACTTTCTGGCGAATCTGAGTTAGCGAGGCGCCAGAGGCGAGATGTCATGGTTTGGCGCCAACCGGGCTATACCGAATGTACCTGTCGCACAGTGGTCGTATCGCTTGATACACCACGCGGTTTGCGGCAATGTTTGCCAAACCTCCTGTGCGTCAGATGTCGGACTATACGCAAACACTCGATAGTGAAGACAAACGTACCGCGACTCGTGTTGCGGCACTGGACATCGGCTCCAACAGTTTCCATCTTGTTGTCGCACGGATCGTTGCCAACGACGTTCAGATCCTTCACCGACTTAAGATGAAGGTTCAGTTGGCCCGTGGTCTGGATGCAGACAACTGGCTATCTGACGAGGCGATAGCGAGAGGCGTCGACTACCTTCGGATGATCAATGAAAGCCTGGGTGACTTCGAACCAGATTCCGTCCGCGCGGTGGCGACCTTCACGCTCCGCCAAGCGCGCAACGCGCGACAATTTCTGACCGCTGCACGTGATGTATTCCCATACCCGATTGAGATCATTCGTGGCATGGAGGAAGCGAGGCTGATCTACCAGGGTGTTGCACACACTCAGCATGCTGAAGGTCGTCGTATGGTGGTGGACATCGGCGGTGGATCAACCGAACTGATTCTTGGTGATGGATTTGATCCTATCGCATTAACCAGCTTACAGATGGGTTGCGTCACGTTCACTAATCGCTTTTTTCGAAATGGTGAAATCAAGCAGAAACAGTTTGATAAAGCGATAACCGCCACCGTCCAGATCATGGAAATCGCGCCGGAACAATTTCACGAGTTGGACTGGGAACAGACACTAGGGTCCTCGGGATCGATTCGCGCGGTCACGGAACAAGCAATGGCAATGTCTGGTGGCGCTGGAGACCGCCATGTGACACGCAAGCAGATCAAGGAACTAGTCAGTTTGTGCGTGTCTGCTGGCCATGTTGATGAACTCCCCTTTGAGGACATCTCCGAGGAGCGTCGTCGCGTATTCCCGGCAGGGCTTGCCATTCTGAAAGGAATCTTCGATGCCATTGATATCAAGGAGTTGATGTATTCGCCTGCGGCGCTTCGCGAAGGTGTCATCTATGACATGGAAGATCGTCTAAGTCATCACGATATTCGTGAACGGACAGCCCAGAGCCTTGCGACCCGCTACGATGTTGATCTGGATCAGGCTCAAAGGGTTTTGAATACCACCTGGACGCTCTTTGATGCGGTCAGCGTCGACTGGAAGCTCGATCAGCAGGAGTATCGTTCCCTACTCGGCTGGGCCGCGCTGCTCCACGAAGTTGGTCTCCAAATTAACTCGCGGGGTGTCCAGCGCCATTCGGGATATATTTTGCAGAACGTCGAAATGCCAGGATTCAATCAGGAACAACAACAACTTGTCGCGTCGTTGGTGAGGTTCCATCGCAAGAAATTCAAGAAAAGTGAGGTGCGCGAGTTTAGTCTGTTTGCGCCCCCGGAGATCGAGCGTCTGATTGCTCTGCTGCGTCTCGGGGTGCTCATCAATATTCGTCGACAGGACGACACCACACCATTCTTCAGGATCAAACACAAGAAGAATGAGCTTCGGCTGACCTTCGAAGCAGGGTGGCTATCTTCTCAGCCGGTTTTTGAGGCAAGTCTGCTCCGGGAATGTATTCAGGCCACCGGCCTGGGCGTGAACCTGGAAATTCGCTGACTCAATCGAAGAGATCATGGTAGTCCAGAGTTTCATCAACCATTTCAAGTAACGTTTGAAGATCGCTTGAAAGCAGGTATGTGAAGTCGTAAGGGTGGATGGCAATGCGTAACGGCCTCACGGCGCCGCTGATTAAACGATTGGCAAGGTTGCTGACTACGAGCGACCACTTGCGGAGCGACTGATCGGCTTCGAATCCGGCAAGCGGTAACATTCTGAATGAGCTTGTAGAGATGCGCCGTATCTCACTCGTTAGCTCAATGTATTCATAGGGTGTTGACGCTAGATCATCTATTGTCACCGGGCCCAGAGCCCAAGCTGGTGGGACGTAGTAATCCGGCGGAGCGAGGTCGTGTATGCCGAACCAGGAATGGTTGCGCTGCATAAGATCAATGATCTCGTCGCGGGGTAAAGAGAGGTGCTCCGCGGCCATTCGTGAGATCAGGAGTGCATGTAATCGATGGCGCCAACCCTGCACGTGTCGTGCTTCGTGTGTCCACCCGTGTCCAGCAAGGAGGTGACCCTGTTGCTGCCACTCGTTTAGTTGCCTGATGTCATCATCCTGCCAGCGTAAGCCAGGCACAACTAGAAGGATCAGGTTCTTCCGACAAACATCGGGCAACCGGTCAATGATATTTCTAACGTGGCACAACGTTGCCGGTGTCACATCATGGATGGAAATGACCGCCTGCAATGTTCTACAGCGCTGCTCGTTTGGCGGTTCTAAGAAGCAGCTGTTCCCATCTGGCGATGTTGTCATTGTTGAATGATGTAGCGGCTTCAAGAGCGCGACCTGCGAGGGCTTTCCGCCAATCCGATGCAGCATCTGCCAGCCGCGAGAGCGTTGAGGTGAGGTCGGAGTGCTCGTCAATTGTGACGAACCCACGAGCGAGTTCAGGCCAGTTCGATATACCGGTACCTTTGGAAACGATCACGACTCGATTACGCGCCATGGCTTCGAGCGCGATTGTGCCGAAAGACTCGAAGTGAGACGGCAGCACCAATGCGTGATGTTCGTCGACCTGTCGGCGTAGCTCTTCTCGATCCAGCCATCCGAGATAATTTACGTTGGCGATAGATGCTGCGGCCACCTCTACCTCATCCCGTAGAGGGCCGTCACCGGCAATGCTAAAGGTAATATTTGGGAGCCCTCGTGCGGCATCGATAATGGCATCGATACGCTTTTCTGCCGCCAGTCGGCCTGCGAACATCACGCGATCCAGCCCACCTTCGTAAGGCGATACCGCAGTTTGGGTAAATAAACTTGGAATCGGTGTGCCAATCATCTCGATGTTCGGTGCGCCCATTCGTTCAGCGAGCAGGTACATATCATTGGAGTTGGTGAGGACTGCGCTGGAACGATTAAAGAGATACCGATGTGTCTGCTCGAGATACTGTCGAAAGAACCTCCCTTTGAAGGACCCGCGCCAGTACAGATCGGTGAGTTGTTCAAATGACGTATGGAAACCTGTGAGAATCGGAACACCACGGCGAGCAGCAATGAACGCCCCTGTAATTCCATAAACGCCTGGCGTGGGAACGATCAAGACGTGTGGATCGAGTTCCGTCAGAGCCCGTTGTAAGGCGATTGGATTGGGAAAGCAGAGTTTTTGCGTGGCGTCGCCTGGCATAGGGAGGGCGAGTGGCGCCTGCCATTGTCCATCCTTGATCACTGGAGAGAACACTTCAGCATGCGCGAGGCGTGATGACAGATAGTCTAATAAGTCCTCGTAGTACGCACCCACTCCATTTCGTTCTGGTGCAGCATCAGACGTCACCGCAAGACGAAGATCCCCGATGGCAAGTGATGAAATCTCCTGTTGATCCACCTCAGACATGCGCGATACCCCCCGTGGATACATCGTCATCCTCGGGAATCACTAGAGGCCAGACGGCGGCGAAATAGCGCGCGATGTCGTCTTCGGTCAGATCGTAATCGATCAGATTGTATTTGTGACTGCTCCTGTATGGCTGTTCATTATGCTCGGCGACGGCTGCCGTTAGAGCTCTACTGGCAGGTTGATCGGCCAGTTTCATGACGTCCCGCACCGTATCCGAAAGGGACGCTTTTAGACGGGACATGTGTACGACTATGGCTGACTGCCGACGGTGATGCGCAATTTGCATGTGATGGTTGATAGCATCGTAGTAGTGGCGTAACCCGGATTGCATCTGTGCCTGGAATCCCGTTGGCAGTTGGCGATGCCCGAGAAGGTTCAACACCGGTTTAAGCGAGCTCAGCTGAGAAGGTACCGCTCTTTCAGGCTCGCGAACACAGATGACGAGTGTCATGTCAGGGAACCAGAGCCTGAGCGATCCAAGCATGGAGGTAAATGTTGGGTTCTTGCTGAGCATGCGGCGATCGCGACCATAGAAATAAAGGTGCTTCTTTTGACACATCTGATAGAAGGACATGATGAGATTGCGTCGGTTGATTGATATGTCGCGATCGAACGCCATCAGCGCCCAGAGTGTTTTGTCTGCGGGTGTGCACATCGTTGTCAGGAAACAAGCGTGGACCCACAGGAGTATTACGAAATCTTCTTCGGGTTCGTTCAATCCAATTTTGTGAATGGACGCCATACCGGGTAAGAGGCCACCGTTATCTTTGGTTCGTCCAGTTGCACGAAGAGGCCAGATCTTTCGGAGCAGTCTGGCTGGTCCGAGCCATAGGTACTTTTCGGTAATGGATGGCGCTAACACACACTCAATGAGAGTGAATGACGTAAACGCGCGGTCGTGCGCGAGGATCCGGTGCAAGTGGGTGGTGCCACTGCGGGGTACGCCAACGACGTGAATCGGGCGCTGAACGGTCAAGTCTCGGTAGCCTCTGAAGAAGATCTCGTCCAAAACAAAACCGATCCAGTGCAGAGTGTTCAGCAACCCGAACAGACACCAGGCCGGGAGCAGGAGCATTAGACGACGAGGCATCGCTTGCCATCCCGCGGCGGGGATCGCCCGAACTATCTGATAGCCGAGGCGAATCCAGCCCAGCCAACTCGTAAGGAATGCGCGAACCACGGTGCCTTGTCTACTGTCGGTTAAAGGCAGTATACCTTTCTGGCTTGGCGATGGGTTGTCGAGTTGACCTGTTGATAGCCAAGCTTGCACCTGTATCGGTGCGCGGTGATGATAGGGGTCTATCAACTGGAAGAGTCGGAGAATGAGCGCAACCATTCGGACAGTGGGTGAAGGATATGGTGAACATGAAGACGCCATTGCTCGTTACCGGGAAGAAGGCGAAGCGCGTGCAATGGCGTTGGGAAACCGGGGGCCAGTCCGGTTCAATGCAGATGGGTCGTTGCATGAAAAGATTGTAGAAGCGTATTGGCGATGTGGCTTCTATATCTTTGAAGGCGTCCTGGGTGATGAAGAGCTGGCGGAACTGGCGAGGGAAGTCGATGATTTGATTGAGCGAGCGCCCGTAAAACCTGGGAGTCAGGTTGACAAATTTGGTCGACCCTCGCCGCAGGTTGGTCATAAGCATGGTGGTTTCTCGTTAGTTCGACCACTGTCTGACCCCATTGGTGGGACCGATGGGAACAATGGTAGGCACCCGGCCAAGATGATAGAGCCCGATGCTCCCGACGACGCGCCCGAGTACGTCCTGCAGGTCATTGGCGGTTCACTGCAGTTTTCCGATGCGGCACTACGGACCTATGGTCACCCCGCATTGTTGGGTGTGGCGGCTGCGATCAACGGTGAGGATTTCAGTCCATTCAATGAAGTCATCTTTATCAAGCAGCCAGGACTTGGCGGTTCGGTCGCGTGGCATCAGGATGGTACGACTCACTGGGAGACGGAAAAGTTTCATAAAGGTAGCCATGGTTTTAACTTCATGGCACAGGTGCACGGTTGTAATGCCGCAAACGGTCTATGGGTGGTTCCTGGATCCCATCTGTCACAAGCAGATATCCGCAGTATGTGTGAAGCAGCCGGGTCTGATCGTTTGCCGGAAGCGGTACCGATGATCTGTGCACCAGGCGATGTGGGTATGTGCAATCGGCAGGCAGTTCATGGGTCGTTCGCAAACACCAGTAGCGATCTTCGTGTCACGATCAACTTTGGTTTCCATCCCCGTGCTTCGGTTGTAGGTGCGCGTGGCAACGGCATTCATGCACGGGGAAGTCAGCACATCATCTACGACGAAGAACGTGTGCAGAAACGTTCTGAGATTCTGGGAATCGCGATTGCAGCTCGTCGAGAGCGTTTTCCTGTTGAGACGTCGTTTTCCTACAAGCCCCATATTGACGCGGGTCTCTCCTTTGAATGGAACGATGGAGCGCGTGAACGCCTGTTTGACTATAACCAGTTGGACCTGGGGATTTAGGCATGGAACTGGCAGAACTTGAAGCACGGCTATTGCCCTTCAGCCGGACGATGTATGAGGACGACGGTGCTTTGGTTCGCGATGTACATCCCATGCCTGGGCATGCTGGGTTTTCGTACGGATTTACCGTTGACCTGTCTAACGGAGCTAGAGAGTCATGGTTTCTTCGGTTGCCACCTCCCAATGTGAACTGGAAAGGCACGGCGGATGTGTTGCGTCAGGTACAGATTCTCAACGCATTGGATAAGACTGATGTGCCGCACTGTAGCGTGCAGTGGGCCGGAGACGACCTGCAGTGGTTTGATAGCCCCTACTTTGCGGTCCCGAAGCTGGAAGGCGATACCGTGAAACTCGGTCCTGGCGAATGGGCCGGAGATCTCACGGACGACCAAAGGCGTGATATGGCAAGTCAAATGATGCATGCGCTGGTGGGGGTCCACAAACTTGATTGGGAAACGGCGGTGCCGGGTCTCGGGCCTGCGATACCTTTTGATAAAGACGTGACGCGCTGGGACCGTTTCTACGAAAAAGCGGCTGACCCTGAGTTGCTGATTGATGCGCCGGCCGTTCGACAACGCCTGTTGGATACACTACCCCACGACGCACCTGTCGGCGTGTTTCACGGTGACTTTCAATTCTCAAATCTCTTCTTCAATACACAAACGTGTGAGCTGCGAGCCGTCATTGACTGGGAGCTTGTCGGTGTTGGTGCAACGTTGAATGATATTGGGTGGATCTGTACGTTCAGCGATCCGCACGCATGGGCGACTACCGACGGTGGTGCGACGATGCGGCCCTCCTTTCAGCCGCCAGAGGTGATGATGGAACTCTATCGGGAGGCGTGGGGTGCACCGTTGCCGGACCTCAATTGGTATCGGGCGCTTGCTGCCTATAAGTTTGCTGTGATTACCGGATTCAATCTAAGCCTCCACCGACGTGGTAAACGCTATGATCCCAGCTGGGAGGTGACGCGGTTGTCGATGCCGACATTGATGAGTCGGGCGTTGGAGTTGTTGGGTTAGATGACGCCGTCGTTTATCTAAACAGCTCTGAGCGAATGCGAAGGGTGTCCTGCAAATAGGCGCACGGTTTCTGCATGAGATAGGGTTCAGAGTAAAAAGTGTCAACATTCACCGTAGGTTCTACAACCTGTGTACAGGTAATGTTTACTCTGATCCCTATCTTTTCTTTCCAAACGGAAACTGAATGATCTTTGCCATTCCCTTCTTTGTTGCGGGTTGTTTCCATAGCCGAAACGCTGCGCTGATCTTCGGTGACAACTCATCGAATCGATGCCATTCGTCATCACCCTCGTACTGACAACTGCCGTAATCCTCGGTGTACTTGTCAGTCATAAAATAGTGTTCACTGAATAACTGCCCGAGGTCATTCAATTGGGATTGCTTGAATTCACCATCCAGTACGGTTGTCAGGAACGCAGGACCAGTCATGGCCTGCATCCGTACCATAGCTATGTCGGCACCACAGACCTTAATCTGATAGTCCGACATGAGGTCATTGGCAATTAACCAGGCTATGTAGGCCCCAAGTTTCTCGGCGTTGCGGTCTTCGCCGTGCAACTGTAATTTGGCGTAGGTTTTGCTCACCAGTCGATGTCAGGGTTGGGCAGCGTAGTACTTGGCGAGAGCCTCAATGTCCGCATCAGAGAGTGTTCTAGATTGCACCGCCATCTGCATGGCATTGGTACCTTTCCTACGGCCTTCGCGGTACGCCTTCATTGCTTCAATCAGATAGGCTTCATTTTGTCCGTTCAGCTTCGGGTAGAGGGCCATGATTGGTTTTCCACCACCGGGACCGTGACACGCACGGCATAATACTTCTTTTGATGGCCTTTCAGCTGACATCGCGATTGGCGTCGCAATGATTAGC
Source organism: uncultured Gammaproteobacteria bacterium (assembly GCA_913049815.1). GTDB lineage: Bacteria > Pseudomonadota > Gammaproteobacteria > Pseudomonadales > Azotimanducaceae > UBA7451. Next base: position 4,041 of record CAJWYI010000038.1, on the reverse strand, counting down.
ACGAGGGCGAATAACCTCAAAAGCATACTGTTTCTCTGTGTACGTCAGGCCCGCCATCTTCCGGTTTGACCTGCCGCGCGTCAATCATCCATTCGCTGAAGATGAGGAGATCTAGGTGTCCTTCGGTGGAGCGGCAGCGGGTCTCGTTGACAGATCCAAATCCAGTTTGTGAAGTGACTGGTTGCGAGTGACGACAACCTCGACAGGGCGAATCTTCGCTCGTTTGGACCAGGTGTCGTTGGGTTCGATGGGGCGTGTCTCTGTGGTCATCCATGTTGGTGCGCCTGCTGGGCTTTCGACCTCTTCCTCCATCGCAGCTAGCATCTGCACGAGACCAATCAGCGTGCGGATCATGCCCATGGCCTGGGCGGCCTCTCTAAGCGCTCCAAAGACCTAGGCACCCAACTTGTATCGATCGAAATGCGCCGTGGTGCCTGATTGGGAGCGAACCGCTGCATGCAGCGCGTTGGTGTATAGTGTGGGTTCCTATCGTTGAGGGACGCGAGGAGGCTATGAGCTTAGTGGGTGAGGAACTCGACGCTGATTTACCGCCAGTTACACCGCTGGCAGGTTTGATTGGTGCCGAGGTGAATGTCGATCTGAAATCTCTAGATGCGTCGTCGTTCGCCGCGGTGCGTACGGCTTTCCTGGAACATCTGGTCCTGGTGTTTCCAAAGCAGCAGCTGACGGAAGCAGATCAGGTCGCGTTTGCTGAACGTTTCGGTGAGCTCTATTTGTACCCCCATAGTCCGGGTTTACCGGACCACAAGGATGTTTTACCCATCAATATGCCTTCAGGCACTTTGCGAGGGCGATGGCATTCGGACGCGACGTTCGACGCGACACCACCGGCCATCTCGATTCTTTCCGCGAGGGAATTGCCATCCAAAGGCGGTGAGACCGCCTTTGCGAACCAGTATGCCGCATATGAAAACCTTTCGGAGGGCATGAAAAACATGATTGCGCCACTTCGCGCGGTGCACGATGCAGCATCCCACCAGCGGCCCGGGGAATCCGCTACCCATCCAGTCTTGCGGACGCATCCCGAGACCGGGCGTACGGCGCTGTTTGTAAACCACGAGTTCACACGACGTTTTTCCCACATGTCGACGGAAGAAAGTGCCGGATTGCTGAACTACCTGACCGATCATGCGCACCGTCCCGAGTTTTGCTACGTTCATCGTTGGCGTCCTGGGGATGTGGTGATGTGGGATAACCGATGCGCACAACATTACCCCGTCATGAATCGCCCGGAGGGTGAGGTTCGGCGTATGTGGCGTGTCACGGTCGCTGGCGGTGAACCGATATACGAGCCTCTGTCCTAACCAATATCCCCATGTTCCAGGAAAGCGAGCTCAAGTTGGCCATCTCGCAGCCCTCGATGGAGGCGCTGCTTTCTTCCTCGCGCATCAAAAGGGTGGCGAAAGGAAAAGTGAAGCGGAAAGCACTCGTCAGCACATACTTCGACACACGTCAGCACACACTTCGAAAATCAGGTGTGGCACTTCGGATTCGGTACGATGGTCGAGGGTACGAACAAACAATCAAGATCCCGTCTGACGGACCGGCTGGGATGCAGAATTTTTCTGAGTTCAATGTCGATGTGCCTGATATGGCGCCTGACTTGTCTCTCTACCAGGACGATGCCCTCACAGGGGCCCTTGAACGCTGGCGGTACCGTGGAGCGAATCTGCGGCCAGTATTTGCGACCAGGATCGAGCGCGACGCCTATGTGTTGAAACTGGGTAAGACAAAAATTGAAATGGCTTTAGATCGAGGTGAGATCATTTCTTGCATTGGTTCGATGCCTAATAGTGAATCTGTTTGCGAAGTTGAACTGGAGATGATTGCGGGTAATCCCGTTGACCTCTTCGATTTTGCCCAATCGTTGTTGGAAAAGTACGATGTATGGCCTCTGCACCTGACGAAAGCGGAGCGAGGTTACTCGCTGACCCGAGAGGACTTGCGTCCGCGAGCAACCAAGGCGAAGAAGGTCTCGGTAGCAGCGAATTCGACCATTTTTAACGCGTTACACGGGGTTCTTAGTGCAGCGCTTGAACATCTGTTCGTCAATCACGCGCCAACCCTTGCCGGGCAACCCGAGGGCGTGCACCAGACACGTGTTGCTCTCCGACGGATACGCGCGGCTTTGAGGGCGTTCAAAGGCGTGCTCCCCTGGGATGAGCGTATGGCGTTCAACGGGGAACTTCGGCGTACACTTCAGCAACTGGGCGCGGCGAGGGACTGGCATGTCTTTCTAGCAGAAACCTGGCCTCTTCTGTCGAAAGCAGCACCAGACGACGTCAATGTGAAACCCCTACAGCGGATTGCCAGGAACCAACGGCTGTCTTCGACGCGCGAAGCGATCGCAGTACTGACCAGCCGACGATACATGCGCATGCTGGTGCAGTTCGAACGTTGGCTTGCGTCCATGGAAGAGACAGGTGAACTTGCGGCGCCCATTCGGCCCTACGCGGAGAGGGTGTTGAAAAAGACGTTGAATGAACTCGTTGATACGGACAAGTCGTTGAAGCGCATGTGGGGCGATGAACTGCACGATCTTCGTAAGCGAGGCAAGAAGACACGATACGCGTTCGAGTTTTTCAATGATCTCATCAGTCCAGATGGGCACAAGCTGATCAAGACTATGTCGTCGATTCAGGATGTATTGGGGGAGGCCAACGATGCTTTGGTGGCGCGTCAATTGCTGACCTTGCTGAAACCTGGTGCCACAGAGGGTGCAATTGTCCATTTCGTTGACCATTGGGCGAGTGAACAAATCGAGTCCTGCCTGAACAAAGCAGGCCCGCATTGGGCGCGCGTTAGAAAAACCGCCCGGGATGTGAGTTATCTGGCCGCGGAACGTCGTGATGCAATCTGATATTGCGCGCGTTATCGCCACGTACTCTGCGCAAGGCATTCATCGTACGGGCACAGAAACAGACATCGAAAGCGCACAGTGGCTTGCATCTGAAGTACGGCGAGCGGGTCTTGAACCTCTGTTGACCAGTTTTGTCTTTGATCGGTTTGATCCCATAGACGCACATGTGGAGGTTGCCGGGCAGCGTATTCATGGGATCCCGTTTTATGACTGCGCGCCTGGGCAGGAGCGCATCAAAGGACGTTTGGTGCGGTACGGCGAGTCGGGTGATGTTGCAGTTATTGAAGCCATATCGCTCGCTGAATCGAACCCTGTTATTGAAATGCGCGGGACTGAAGACTACGAAGCATTGGTTGTAGTGACTCCGGAGGGGATGCCGGAGGCAGGGATTGCACTGGCGAATGCAGAGAAGTTTGGTGCGCCCTACGGTAAACCTGCTCTGCAGGTTGCAAGGCAGTATCTACCGAGACTAACGGCAGCGATTGAGTCCGGGGAGCCCATTGTTCTCAGATATGAGTCTGAAAATATACCGGCGACCGGCATCAACGTTGGTGCGCGTCTGAACGGCCGTGATGCTTCACAGCCACCCATGGTGGTAATGACCCCTAGAAGCGGGTGGTGGCAATGTGCCTCGGAACGAGGTGGCGGTCTTGTTGCCTGGTTAGAGATTATGCGAACGTTGACCTCGGAGGGTAGTGACTGCGACGTGATCTTTACCGCCAATACAGGACATGAATTGGGGCATTTGGGTTACCACCATTTTATTGAAAATCGCCTGGACTTAGAGGCAAACGCTCGAGCCTGGATCCATCTGGGCGCGAATTTCGCGGCGCCGCCTCCGTCACCAATACGATTGCAGATGTCACATCCAGCTTTGCAAGCGATGGTGCGAGATTGTGCTGAAAAGGCAGGGTTGGTCGACTATGTTGAGGTCATAGGTCGACGTCCCGGTGGTGAGGTAAGATCCGTCTACGATGCCGGAGGTCGTTATGTATCGGTGGTGGGCGGTAATCTTTTGTTCCACCACCCGGATGACGTCTGGCCAAAGGCGGTGGATGTCGAAAAGACGCAGAGCGTCTGTCGATTGATGGTCGCCGTATCCAGAGCGTTAGCCCGAGGTTAGGTTTAGTCCTCGTTTTGCATTCCGCTTTGGGTGTAGT
>CAJWYI010000037.1 GCA_913049815.1 uncultured Gammaproteobacteria bacterium | reverse complement strand
ACGAGGCCATAGTCCAACTCTGAACCGATCCGAAAAAACCCTTGCACCTGCCCTCGCATCAAGCGTGGCTTAATAGAACTCCCGGACGCAGTTGGTACCGGGATCACCAATGTCACAGGATCTCCCTGTGTCAACCCCAGCTGCAGCCCGAGTGATCGTCCCAGCACAACTTGACCCTGGTTGTTCTCTCCAAAGTCTGGCAACGTTCCGGCAACCAGGTGCGAACCCAATCGATCTGCCTCTCCTTCCGAATCAATGCCAAACACTGCCACCAGTCGGGACTCACCGCCTTTTACCACCATCCCTTGTGCTTGTGAAAATGGAACAAGCTCCTGAACCAGGGGGTGCACGAGCTGGGCCGGATCGACGTCACCTTCAACCACAACATGCGGTATCACGCCAAGAATCCGTTGCTTCAGTTCTCGATCAAAACCGTTCATGACGGACACCACCACGATCAACGCGATAACCCCCAGCGTCATCCCCAATAGTGAAATCCACGAAACGAGCGACATGTAGCGATTGACCGAACCGGTCATTGCATATCGGGTACCCACCCATACGGGAATGTTCACTTGGATGGTTCCTCGTTAAAGGATCCATCCGATCCGTCGCGACGGATGTTGTTTGCCAACCGACCATTGTGCAACGTCAGGATCCGATCCATTCGTCCGGCCAGTCTTCGGTTATGCGTAACAACCACAAAACTGACGCCTCTGTCGCGACTCAAACGGATCATAAGATCGTCTACCTGGTTCGCCGTGTCCTCATCGAGATTCCCCGTCGGTTCATCAGCCAGTACACAAACAGGATCACCGACCAGGGCACGGGCAAGTGCGACCCGTTGTCGTTCTCCGCCGGACAGCATCGGTGGCTTGTGCCGCAGTCGTGCATCAAGCCCTACGTCCGTTAGCAGAGATCGAGCTTCTATGGTTGCTCTCGCCTTCGATTGTCCCCGGATCAACAAGGGCATGGCCACGTTTTCTTCTGCGGTAAATTCGGGCAACAGATGATGGAACTGGTAGACAAAACCCAGAGACTTGTTTCGAAGAAAACCAATCTCGCCTTCTGAGAGCGCCGCAAGGCGTCTTCCCTCGATACTTACCTCCCCAGCGTCGGGTCTGTCTAATCCTCCAAGCAGATGGAGCAGCGTACTCTTGCCACTTCCTGACAATCCTTCAATGGCGACGCGTTCTCCGCGTGCAATTTCGAGATCGACTCCTCGCAGTACATGTACAGGTTGGTCCGCCTCTGTAAAGGTACGCTCTAGCGCATACGCAGCGAGGACGATATCTCGATCAGCCTTCATACTTCAGAATCTGAACCGGTTGTTCAATGGATGCCCGATAGGCTGGATACAGGGTCGCCACGATACATACACCAACCGATACGAGAGCAACTGTCAGGATGTCCGAGATCAGCACCTTCGAAGGCAAATAGTGAATGAAGTACTCACTCATGAGACCAAGACCGAGGCCACTTTCGATGATCCGGTATATGTCTCCAATGTAGACCGATGAAACGACACCGATTACCAGACCCAGAGCGACTCCAACCGCGCCGACCAGAACACCATGAATCACGAACACCTGGGCGATCCCCTGTCGCGTCGCCCCCATGGTCATCAGAATGGCAATACCGGAGCGCTTTTCATTGACCGTCATCACAAGATTCGACACAACATTGAATGCTGCAACCGCGATCAGCAGCAACAGTAACAGGAACATGGTGGACTTCTGAACCGCGATCGCGTCATAGAGGTTACCGTGCCGTCCCATCCAGCTGATGGCGTAGATGCCGTCACCACCTATCTCGCGCATCAGATCCAGAAGGACTGTTCTCGCCTGAAACAGATCGGTAAGCTTGATTCGAATCGCCACATGATTTGATCGGAGAAGTCGTGTGGCATCTGCCATCGACAACAACAGGAGTGATTTGTCGGCATCCGACCCGACTTCAAACAAGCCGGCCACAGTGACCGATTTGGTCACCGGCATTGGACCAGCCAGCGTCAGACGGGCATCAGGCAGGACCAGGGTGACATCATCCCCAACCCCAACATTCAGACGTCGCGCAAGACCTGTCCCGATGATTGCCCGAAAACCACGATCGTTCAGCAAAGCCAGATTACCTTCGACCAGGTACTGAGGTAGATCAGAGACCATCACTTCATACTCAGGCAAGATGCCAGAAAACGACACCCCCACCAGTTCGCCACCTGCCACAGCAACCGCTGTTCCTTCAGCGACGGGCGCAGCTGACAGCACCGAGGGGTGTTGCGAAAACTGCGCAATGGCTGCGGGCCAGTCTGGGAATCCGTCCTGGTCATCATAGATAAGGCCATGCGGCATAACGCCAAGGACCCGACTACGCAGTTCTTCCTCAAAGCCATTCATGACAGACAACACAACCACCAGTACAGCGACACCCAGAACAAGACCGGCTATAGAAATTAGTGACATGAAAGAAATCAGCCGGTCCCCGGCTGAAGCAATTGCGAATCTGAATGCAACACGTGCCCTCCAGGAAAATCCTGAGCGAGTTATCACTATGTCAGAGTGAACAAGTGATGTCCGCTGATCGTCGGACATGTGCGACATAATGGGGGACCGCGGTCAGCGCGGGTCAAATTTCACCACAGGAGACTGTGGGTTCGACGTCTGCGCGACTGGCGAAGTCGCACTTGTCATCACTTCTGGGGATGCGTTCTCACATTTGCTCATATCGCCTCCACAGATCTCACAGGCACCGTCAACTCCCAGGTTGTTGAGACCACCGCAAGAACCAGTAATAGGATGACGTCCGCTCAGAACGCCAATCGCCATGATCCCAACCATCAACAGCAAAAATAGAAAAGTCAGTGCAAATTCAACCATCGGTAGTCCTGACAAAGTGTTGAAACGCGGTTGAAGAAACCGCCTCGAAAGCGTCATTCTGCCTGATTATGAGCAAAACCGGGAGCCTCTGACGCTCCGCCATCGCCAATCCGGATTCATCACCCATTACCGTGATCGCTGTCGCATAGCCATCGGCCATCGCGGCCGAGGGATGCAATACGGTTGCAGATACCAGTCGGTGCTCAACGGGATATCCTGTTCGGGGGTCGATAATGTGCGAGTAACGCTTCCCCCCATCTTCAAAGTAGTTCCGGTAGTCTCCTGAGGTGGCAACGGCCATCCCGCTAATCGATAGGCTCGTAAAGGGTATTCGATGACCGCTCTCTGGTCTTTCGATGCCAATGCGCCACAGCGTCCCTCTTGGACTGAGACCATGGGCTCGAATCTCACCGCCAATTTCAACCATGAAGTGTTCGCGACCATGGGTCGTCAGTAGCTCTGAAAGTTGGTCAACGGCATAGCCTTTGGCGATGGACGATAGATCGATCGCCAAACCCTGGGGCTTCTTCAAGCCATCGGATAACAGGTGTAGCTGCCCGAACCCAACATCTGCGCTAATCCTGTTGATGGCATCATCATCGGGCACACGAACCGGCCTCTGGGTGGGTCCAAAGCCCCACAGACCAACGAGTGCACCTACTGTGACATCGTAGGCACCGTCACTTTGTTCATGAATCTCCTGTGCCATGTTAATCAAAGAATAGAGTTCCGGTGATATCTGTACCGGTGACGCATCGTCTATCGCATTCACGAGGCTGAGCTCACTGTCTGATTGCCACGTAGACATTACGTCGTTGATGCGGACCAGTTCCGTCGTAATGGCGTTTACCAACTCACGATCGCTATCCGTCCGTGTTGTGACGACAGACCAGGTCGTGCCCATTGTCTCACCCTGGAGTCGAAGGGGCGTGTATTCGCCTGAGCACCCTGCGGCAAGTACTAGCACAACGGAAGCCGCCAGAAGCACCGCAGGCCAACGCTTCATCGCGGCCGTTTCTATGGCGTCACAATTATTCATGGTTATTGTTGAACGGCGGCATTTTCTCGCTCCTGTTGCGAACGATATGATATCCGAGCAATACAACTTTGTTGCAATCCAAATCACGCGCAAGGTCACTGGAATATGACGACACCTGTCGATACACATCGATCTGTTCAGGAATACCAAATAGGGCACACGGCTGCCAAGCGCATCGCGTTGGCACGGACACCTACTGAGCTTCAGTTTCTGCCACGACTGAGTGAGGAGGTCGGTGCCAATATCTGGATTAAGCGGGACGATACAACGGATACCGTGGCTTGCGGCAACAAGCTCCGAAAGCTGGAGTTCAGTGTCGCGCAGGCCCTCTCCGAAGGAGCGACACTCCTACTGACCAATGGTGGCGTACAGTCCAACCATTGCCGTGCTACGGCGCTAGTTGCAGCAAATCTGGGGCTTCAGGCTCACCTGGTACTCCGTGGCGCCACCTCAGAATCAGCGCCGGACGGAAACCTGCTCCTAAATGAACTACTTGGTGCGAATACCACGTTTATCGATACAGAAACGTGGCGCAGAATTGATGAATTCACTGCTGAACTCGTGGCTGATTACGCTAGGACAGGAGTCACTGCGTTTGCCATACCGACTGGTGCAAGCGATGAGATAGGACTTTGGGGATACATCCGAGGGTTCGAGGAATTGCACAACGACCTTCTGTCAGTCGGCATTACGCCTGATGCCATCATTCACGCGACAGGTTCTGGAGGTACGCAGGCCGGCTTGATCCTGGGTGCTGCGTTGATGGGGATCAGCACTCGGATTGTTGGAATCAATGTTTCTGATACCGAGGAATACTTTACCCACAAGATCACGGACGACCTGTTACGCTGGAAAGCGCGATACCAGGCCAATCATCCCAATCCCGTCGACATCGATAGCCTGAGGATCGAAATCCTGGATGGTCACGTGGGACCCGGCTACGGACATGCCGACTCTGAAGTGTTTGATACAATTAGAAAGGTCGCGCGTCTTGAGGGCATCGTTCTGGATCCGGTCTATACCGGTAAGGCATTCGATGGCATGCTCGCTGAACTCGCATCAGGGCGATTAAAAGGTGCAAATCACCTCGTGTTCGTTCATACCGGAGGCATCTACGGATTGTTCCCACAAAGGGAACAGCTATTCCCACGATGACGGTAGATGATGTGGAACGAAAACGAAGGAATCAGATAGGCTGATACCGTTTCTAATGGATAGGCATAATGTATCGCGTCGAATAATTGATGGACGCACAAAATGACCAGCGTGATGACACACAAGAAGAATAGCGAGCGACGAATCAATTGAGAAACATGACCGTATTCGGCCGTACCTCGGCTCCAATTATAACAATGACACTCGTGCTCGCATGCACCGGATGCGAACTGTGGCGACAAAAACCTGACAATGCACAGCTGCTGAAGAACATCAGCCAGGAATGGTATTGCTATAGTGACAACGCGGGCGACAGCTGGGACTGTGGTTTGGAGGAAAAGGAGCCGACCGTCCTTGCCGCCAGTCGGGCGCCCGGCGAATCATTTAGCAATCGCTTGATCCTGAGCCAATCCGATCTATCGTACGCAGTTCAACTGTTGGGACACTGGGATCGAGAAAAGATCGCAAATTACGCTGCCAGGGTTGGACTGAAAGCGCCCTATATCGAAGTCAAAATTCCTGATGAGGAACTTGACTGGTATATGTTGCTCCTCGGCGTCTATCCCGATGAAAAATCCGCGTGGAGCTCGATGGAACGATGGATCGATGAGGTTAAACCAGATATTGCGCCATCTCTAATCGAACTCGCTCCACTCCAACAGGCCATCAGAGACGCAGGAAACTGACCTTCAGATGAATCAAATCCGACTGCCTTCAATCGATACTTTGCTTTCGGCAAGCGAAGATTTGATTGAAGCGCATGGTCGCCAGCAGACCACCCTGGTACTGCGTGAGGTCGTGGCAGGTGCACGTGAACGTCTAGTCAGGTCTGAGGACCAGACTCCACCGGAGCCAACAGCACTGATTGAAGAAGCACGCGCCCACCTGTTGAGTCTTAGTCAGCCGTCAATCCGGGCAGTATTCAATCTCACGGGCACCGTGCTTCACACTAATCTTGGCCGCGCCGTATTGCCCAGAGCTGCGATCGACGCCGTCACAGAAGTCGCGGGTTCGCCCGTAAATCTCGAATATGATATTGAAAAGGGTCAACGCGGTGATCGCGATGATCATGTGGAGCAGCTGCTGTGTGAACTCACCGGTGCGGAATCTGCAACCGTGGTGAACAACAATGCCGCGGCGGTACTACTTCTCCTCAATACCTTAGCCATGGGCAAGGAAGTGATCGTCTCCCGAGGCGAGCTGGTCGAGATTGGCGGGTCATTCCGGATTCCGGAAATCATGGATCGGGCCGGTTGCCGTTTATGCGAGGTGGGCGCCACCAACCGGACCCATGTTCACGACTACGAAAACGCAATCGGTGAAGCTTCGGCGTTACTGATGAAAGTGCATACAAGCAACTATGAGATCAGAGGATTCACCACCAGCGTCTCAGAATCAGAGTTGGTCAATGTGGCATCTCGGCACAATCTACCGGTTGCGACCGACCTGGGGAGTGGTTCTCTGGTCGACCTGGCGAATTTCGGTTTACCCTCAGAACCGGTAGTAAGGAAAGTCATCGAGAGTGGTGCCGACCTGGTGACGTTCAGCGGCGACAAACTGCTTGGAGGACCACAGTCCGGGATCATTGTCGGTCGAAGAGAGTTGATATCACGCATCAAATCTAATCCTCTGAAGCGCGCGTTGCGGGTGGATAAGATGATCCTCGCTGCGCTCGAAGCCGTCCTGCAACTCTATAGAAACCCTGACAAACTTACCCAGACGCTGCCTGCCCTAGTTACCCTTACCCGATCAGCGGAGGATATCTCTGCCGTTGCCGAGAAAATTCTGCCCTCGCTCAAGCAAGCGCTAGCCCAAAGCGCTTGCGTACAAACAAAGTCATGCCTGAGTCAGATCGGATCTGGTGCGCTCCCAGGCGACACCCTCTCCAGTCTGGCGATCGTAATGACCCCGAAGCATGAAGGCCATCGCTATCTGGATCAGCTGGTCAAGGGGTTTCGAGCTCTGCCGAGGCCGGTCATAGGCCGTGTCAACGAAGGAGCGTTGCTTCTGGATCTTCGCACGCTTTCACTTTCTGATACTGAAACTTTCATCGCACAGTTGGACCAGCTGGCGCTGTGATTGTCGCAACAGCAGGCCATGTTGACCACGGGAAAACCTCCCTTGTTCAGCAACTCACGGGTATCGATACCGATCGCCTGACAGAAGAGAAAGCACGCGGGCTCACCATAGACCTCGGATTCGCCTATACAGAGGCAGATGGAGAGACCCTGGGCTTTATTGATGTACCCGGGCATATACGATTCATCCATAACATGCTCGCAGGTGTCTCGATTGTTGACATGGCGCTGCTCGTCATCGCCGCCGACGATGGTCCCATGCCACAGACCATTGAACATCTCGCCATACTGGATCTGTTAGGTATCAACAAGGTGATCACTGTCATCACGAAAATAGATCGCGTGTCCGAAGAACGTATTGCAGCTGTCCAGCAAGAGGCTCAGAAAATCCTTGCCCGTACGTCTTTGAGCAGATCTACTATCGTGACCGCCTCCAGTGAGACCGGGGAAGGGATCGACGCGATCAAACAGCAGCTGGTCTCGGCGTCACTGGTCTCAACCGATCGAAAAGAGAACGGATACTTCCGACTGGCGATTGATCGCAGTTTCAACGTCAAAGGATCTGGAACCGTGGTGACAGGTTCCGTGTTTGCCGGTGCGACACAGGTAGGCGAACAACTCAAACTGATGCCAGCCGGAAAGACGGTCCGAGTGCGGGGATTGCATCGCCAGAACGAGCAATCCCAGTCCACAGTCGCTGGTGACCGATGTGCACTGAATCTGAGTGGCCATCTGTCACCTGAGGATATCCATCGGGGTGATTGGGTTACCAACAGTCCACTTCCTCCAACAAGACGGTTAGATGCGCTGATTTCAGTTCCACAGGATCTGCAACCAATCACCCATGGGATGCCAGTGCACTTTCATTGCGCCGCTATGCACCGCGTGGGTCGAATCGCCACGCTCACCGATAAACGCATCGAGTCGGGCTGCAGGGGGCTGGTCCAGGTCACCCTCACAGAACCACTGTGTGTCTATCCCGGCGACAGGCTAATCCTTAGGGATCAGGGTGCTGAAAACACACTGGCGGGCGGCATGGTTGTTGATCCTTTCTCTCCCGCGCGTGGTCGGGCCCGACCTTCACGGATTGAATGGCTGAACACCCTCGGTGGTGCCAACGGCGAGGCGCTCCGGACCCTTCTACAAAAGTCTCCGGACGGCGTGAATATAGAAGCCATCAAGCGATCCATGAACTGCTTGCCTGAAACGCTGGATTCGTGGATTGACGATGTGCGTGCGACCGTTCCCTGTGAAGTGATAGGAGAACAGCTTGTCTCCATAGCTCAGCTCGAAGCTTGGGGATCTGACTTGATCAGCGCGCTGACCAATTGGCACACCGACAACTCGGATGCATCTGGTCAATCGGCTAGCGGGGTCAGAGATTTGATGGATGCAGGTATCCCGAGACCTGTGAAAGACCATGTCATCGGTAAACTACTCAAGGATGACAAATTGTCAAATCATGGCGGGCGTTACGCAATAGCAGGTCAACAGGCACAACTGAAGTCATCGGATCAGGCATTGTGGAAGCAGATCAGATTGATCTTGTCAGAGGACCCTCTCAGACCACCGGTGCTCACGGACCTGTCGAAGACCGTCAACAACTCGCCTGCCGTACTCGCGGCCTTCCTCAAGCGCTGCGTCCAGTTGGGGTATGTGGTGCAACCAACACCGAATCGCTATTACCTTCAGGTTGGTCTCGATCGGCTTGTTGCAATCATCCACGATCTCGCTAAAAAAGAAGGTGGTTTCACTGTACGAGAGTTTCGCGACAACAGCGGATTGGGACGGAATCTTTGTATTGAACTCCTTGAGTATTTTGATGGTCAGGGTCTTACAATCCGTGACGGCGACAAGCGGCGGGTCGCACGCTCAGCATAATCTACTGAACCACGAACATACGTGGTCGAGGAAGCTGTCCTATATTTTTTGTTATACGGAAGTATTCAAGCCATACCTAGACCAGAAAAACCGCTACCGCCGCTTACACCGCCTTCCCTCACAATCGCACACAAAATGACCGAATAGGACGCCACATTAAATCTTTTGTTGCTATTGAACCCCCACCAGTTTGACGAGCACGAGCCTCTTCCTCCGCCGAGATCAGCGTTGCCGTCCGCTGAACATCTTGATGATATGTCTCCTAGTGCACCTGTACCTTTCCTGAGCGCTCCCCCCAGCAACATGTAACGGATCAGTGATCTTCGACATATGGCTGATCGGTTGGACTCGGATCGACAAGGTTTGAGCGAAACCTCATAAGACTGACTCTCAGGCCAGGTCGAATCGATAGCCGACTTTACGAACAGTATGAATATAGCGGGGATTCGAAGGGTCGGTCTCGAGCTTTCGTCGGAGTTCAGCAACGTGTGTGTCCACCGTGCGCGTTTCAACTCTACCTGCGTGCCCCCAGACTGAGTGCAGGAGTTCCTGCCTTGAGACCACCTGCCCATTTTGTTTCACCAGCGCAATCAGCAATTCCAGTTCACGAGGTGCCAACTCAACATCTTTGCCACCACGTTTCACCGTGCGGGCTGCCGCGTTGATTTCGATATCGCCTGTTTTCAGAGATGATGCTGTGGCATTGTCTGCCCGCCGCAGTAGAGCCTCTACACGCGCGAGGAGTTCAAGGAGAGCAAACGGTTTTGTGACGTAGTCGTCTGCACCTAATTTCAACCCAGTGACCTTATCCTGCTCCTCTCCCCTTGCCGTAAGAATCAATACAGGTATTTGGGCACCTTTGGTGCGAAGTTCACTCAAGACACTCAACCCGTCGAGTTTTGGTAGCGTCAGATCCAGAATGATCAGGTCAGGAGAAACTTCAAGCGCTTGTTGCAATCCCTCTTCGCCATCGGTCGCAACCGTAACCTGGTAGTCTTCGTATTCAAGATTAGTCTTGAGCCCATAGGCCATATCCTCACTATCTTCGATAATCAGGACGTGACTCATGATGCCATTCTACCGGCCAATTCAAATCCCATAGTAAACCGAGCACCGCCACCATCTCGATCACTCACGGAAACACGCGCGGTCTGCAAGCGAGCAAGTTCTTGAACTACCGCGAGCCCAATACCGGTACCTCCGATGGCCTGCTTCTTGATGTCTGGTGTTCGATAATAGGGTTCCCAGATTCTCTGCTTTTCACTGGTAGGGACCCCGATACCTCGATCCTCGACCGAGACATCAATGCGATCACCATTTTCTTTCAGGAGGATGTCGACATTTTCTCCTGACGGACTGTATTTCACCGCGTTATCCAGGATGTTAACAAACATCTGACGAAAGGCATCCGGATCCAGCATCACCCTCGCATCCTCTTTGATCTGACTATGCAGAATCAGATCTCCTTCATTCATGAGGCCTCGGAATTGATCCGTAATCTCTCGTACCAACGGAAACAATGGCTGCGCTGAAATCTGTACCTCCTGACTGCCCCGCTCGACACGCGAAAAATTCAGCACATTGTCCACCAGGTGGGATAATCGCTGTGCTTCCTTATCAATGACCTTAATTGCGCGTAATCGTTCATTGTCAGAACGGACACGACCTAGCATCAGTGTCTGAGCGAACATCATGATTTGAGCCAGAGGGGTCCGGAGTTCGTGGGACACCCGGGACACGAAGTCTGACCGCAAATGGGCAATGGCACGCTCACGACGAACAAACAGTAGCGCTGAACCAATCATAAGGACAGCAAGAATCCAAAGCGTCCAGAGTAAAGACGCCGTGCCCCCATAGATGGACGGCAAGCGATCCACGGGCAAACCGCCAATGATCAAGGAGTCAACCGCCTTCGGGTAGATCCCTACCTGTAGCGACAGTCCTTCATACATTCTACCTTCCAGCGACTCCGTCACCAGTTGCATGCCAGACTCAAACGTCCCTATGGTGAATACCTCCGAACCCTCCAGCCCTCGCAGTGAGACATACACCCACTCGTTATCAAGCTTCCCCCCGGCAAGGGATTGTGGAATCAAGGGACGTTGATCGATAAAGAAACGCAACCAGTTGATCGCTTCAGCCTCGTTGATCCGCAAACCGACGTAGTAGTCCTCGGAAACTTGCGTAAAGACGAAATTATGACTTTCACCGTCGATATTCTCGTGGTGAGTTCCGGAGAACCGAAGTTGCTCGTCCGACCCTGGTTCCAACATTCTTTTGATCAGACCAGATTCTGTGTCCTCAAGAATATCACCCGTATGCGTCAGGATGCCGGACCTAGCGTCATATCGAAAGAAGCCTTTGGCTAGCATCGTAGCCCGGCCGAGGTCTCGACGCTCTTCCTCATCGATCTGTAAAAGTTCAGGCAACTGTTCCGGCAATGGCAGAGGGTCTTGACGAGGAACCTGCGCCAAACGTCCGATCACTCGGCCAATACCGTAGAAGCCCACAAAATTGGCGCGACGCCTGAACTCATCCGCCGCCAAAGTGGCATAATCTCGGAGGATATCCTGTACAAGCGTCTGTTGGCTGCTGAACGCAACATAGGTCTGATGACTGAGTAGTCCGACGAACAATAGCCCCAAAACCAGCAATCCTGTGATGATGCCGGTTCGAATACGCTCCTGCAGTCGAAGTGATGTCATGGCGTGATCTTCAGAAAAAGACCTGTGAAATACAAGCACAGACGGCGACAATATGCAGCTGGATGATATCGCCACCCGGTCAGGCAGGTGTCAGATCGATCTGCGACGACCTGTAGGAATAAAATGAACGGCACCATCGTAGGCTTTTCACCCGCTGAACGCGAGACTTATACGGCTCAGGGCTGGCTGGTCCGTAAAAATCTGATGGCCGCAGAACAACTGGATGCGCTGACCAGAGCCATTACGGCACAGTTGGATGCTGAGTGTAAAAAACTGATCGAGAAACGTCTGCTTACGTCTAAAGAATGCTGTTTTGATGCACCCTTCGATGAACGTTTTGGGCGTATTATTCATCAGTTACCTGACGACAAAGGCAAAGCACGACGCATTCTGCTCGCGGCGATGCAGGATCTATATCTGACGGGACGTTACAGGCATGAAGTGAATGAATCGGGTGTGCCCCCTGTTGCCGATACCCTACTACAGTGCATCAGACACGATCCGTTGCTTGACTGTATCGAATCCGTAGTGGGTCCTGACATCATTGGAAGTTCTACATTTCGAATCCGAGCAAAAATCCCCCATTGGACCCCAGGTGACAAGCTGCCCTACTTTCCAGCGGCCGTTCCCTGGCATCAGGATGCAGGCTATATGCTGCCTCACTGTGATAGTCAGATGATCGTTACCTGCTGGATTCCTCTTGTCGATGCGACGATCGACAATGGTTGTCTGGTGGTTTACCCCTGGCAGCACCAAAAAGGTGTATTGCCACATGAGCCAGGCGGAGAATCCAAGTACATCGAGATCCAATCCAAGTTCCTACAAGAGAAAAAACACCTGCCAATCGAAATGCAACGCGGAGATGTTTTGTTTCTAAACAACATGACGCCTCACGCTTCCTTTGACAACACGTCCCAACAGACACGCTGGAGTATGGACATTCGATACGCGAGCGCTGCCATTCCCAACAACGTTGACGAAGATCCCAACACTTATGGTCCGGAACGCGACCCATCAACGATGGCTTGCGCCCCCACTGAAGCTGACTTTGTTATTCGTGACTCAAAACGACCAGAGCGAGAAGTCAGGAGTGGGGAAGATTTCTTCAATGTACGAATGCGGTACGCTGAGCAGTATTATCATCCCGGTCTGCGATTCGGGAATCGTTGAAAACGATTCACTCCTGACGGTTCCGTGCCATCGAACGTTCGACGCGGGCTTGGCGCGCGGACAACCAACCCTCTTTGTTGAAGACCTCATACTCATACTCAGGCCGTCGACTGACCTTATCCCCTGCAGGCTCACAATCGAAAAGACTGTAGTACGGCGCGGTATCAATTGCGGAACTGTTGATGTTCTCGGACAGACGACGAGCATCAACATCATCCTTTCCGAATGGAAACGCCCCATAGACATCCATCAGACCTGCAAATCGTAGCGGATTTCTCGACAGTGCCTCGGCCGACACCGTATCTCTGAAAGGTTCTTGTGTTTGAAGATAGCCTCTGGAAAACGTTCCGAGAATCATCAAGCGTTCGCCATTGACCTTCCTTGGAAAGGAACCATGCCAGGTCTGGTCTCCCCAGATGACCATTGAGCCAGCCTTTGCTTCGACCGGATGAGCATGTTCAGACCAGTACTTCACTTCCGCGGGAGATGGATATCGGTGCCACTTATGGCTACCGGGTACAAAACTGATTGCACCATCATCTGCTGAATAGTCAGTAATCAGGTAGTTGAAGTTCGCGCTCATCGGCTCCGGCGCAAACGTTTTGCGGGAAAAATCCCAATGGTCACAGTGAATCGGTGTACGCGCTTCACCGGGCCCTTTAACCCAACCATCGAACAGACTGAGAATACAGTTCGTGCCCACCAGATGTTGCACAAGCCCCAATCCAGCTGGATTCATCAATAGCTCTTCAAAAGCCTCGTTCTCCCAGAGGATCAGTCTGAAGATCTGGTTAGCTTCTTCCCACGAGAGTCCATTCTGAGCAGGTTCACCAAAGCGCTCAGTCACGACAGAGAGCAAAGATTCTCTCATCCGCGCATGGTAGTCGGGAGGCCCGACCTTGTCCGGAGGGACGATCGTAAATCCAAAGACATCCAGTTCGGCAATGTTCTCCAACAAGTCGAGCTGTTTGAGCTCCTGATAGAGCCGAGCGGACGGTCCTGCTGACGGCCAATTTTCAACCTGCATGCTACTTTTCCGTTGGATCAGAGTGATATCAGTATCGAATGAACTCGAGTAAATTTCCGTCCGGATCACGTATGTAGACGCTTGTACCTACCTGATCACGGCCACCTCGACGGCCTACAGGCCCCTCCTCGATGTCAGCACCTAACCGGGTGATTAAATCCATCAGTGACGCATCGGTGTCAGCCCAGACGAAACAGAAATCTCCACATCCAGGCATCGCAGATGGACCTCGAAGCGTAAACTCCGAAGATTGCCATGCAGCGGGCAAATGCAGATTGATCTTGTTCGCCCCGATATAGGCAGAATAGAGAAATCCTGGTACCTCTTCACGAACCTCTGCCCCGAGGCGTTCATAGAAGCTCAACATGTCGTCCACCGCACCCATTGGAATTGCAGCATGGTCAAAACCTTCGATCATGTTTGAGCACCGCCTGAACTTTCAGAAACTGCAAAGTTGCTAGATCTCTGAGAAACAGGGACTTTTAGCACAGATGAACCAATTTCACCCGCCAGGTTCACACAATATGAAACTGCTACCACTGTCGTTTGTTCCTCCACCGCTCGATTTGTGATGCCTGATGAGCAGTATAGGGGGATATGCCGCCATCCAGTTCAGGAAATCGACCTCGAGGATCGCTGCGGTTTCACGCTAAAACTGGCGGGTATCCGCTAGCGCCTGGGACTTTTCACCCTCGTTCTTCATGTCACCGAGACACCCAGTCTTTCAGAGATAGTTTCTGCCTCATCAAGCCAACTAGCGATACTGTGACGAATCCCCATCCGCCAGAATGAGGGATCGCGAGGATCCAAACCAAACGGCTGCATGAGTGCTACCGCATCCTTACTGCCACCGGCTCTGAGCAGGTCTAGATACATCGCCTCAAAATCTTCGCCAATCTCATCGCGACATGCGAATAGCGATTGCGTAAACAGCTCACCGAACGCATAGGCGTAGACGTAGAAGGGACGCAGGAAGTGGCTGACGTATGACCAGAGATTGTCGACGTGCTCATATGTAAATAGTTCACCTGGCTTACCGTAGAATGCATAGGTCACGTCCAACCACGCCGCGTTGAACTGATCCTGAGTCAGCTTGCCAGATTTACGTTCCTCATGAACTCTGCGTTCGAAATTGGAAAATGAGATCTGACGTACAACCGAGTTCACATGGTCTGCTGACTTCTCCATCAAAAGCGCCAGCTTCGCCTCGTCGGTGCTCGTGTTAGATAAGAGATACTGAAACGTGGTCATCTCACCGAATATAGAAGCGGTTTCAGCATAGGCCATGGGCGCTCGCATCATCAATACACCCTGGCTTTGGGCCGCGAGCATGCCATGCACACCATGGCCTGCTTCGTGGGCTACCGTCATGATGTCGCGAGGTGATCCGAGATAGTTGAGGAAATTATAGGCACGGGGTTCCCCGTTTGGCAGTAACACTGAGTAATTAAACGCACCACCGGTTTTGCCAGCATAAGGCGGCGCATCGACCCATTTTCGATCGAGCATTGTCGCGATAAGATCACGCAATGTCGGACTGAATGACTCGTAAGCCGACAACACGGTATCCACACAGGACTGCCACGAGACAACTTCCTCATTGGCAAAAGGAGCAGGTGCATTGCGGTCAGACCACTTCAAGGTGTCCATCCCAAGATGCGCTGACAACAATCGATAGTAGCGCTGTGCCTGCAGCGCCCCTTCTTCAGCGACAGCATCATGTAATGCAAGCACCGTCTCATCATCGACGCGATTACCGATGTTCCGTGCGCTCATTGGATTGGCATAGCCGCGTTCCCTGTCCTCAACAGCCTTGGCCCCCATCACGACGTTCAGCGTTCTTGCCATCGTCCGATCAAAACGTTGTTCCGTGAGACCCTCGCTGAAGACCGCCATTGCCTCAGCTCGCCGCTCAGAACTTCGATCATTGGCAGTGACGTGAAGGATTTCAGGAAGCATCATATCCCGTTGATCAAAGGAGAACCTAAGCTCCGCCTCGAGCTCGTCCATGTAGTCCGACCATTCGCTGGCACCAAAGGGAGAGCGAAGCGTCAGCGCTCTCTCCACTGTCTCTTCCAGCAGGTAGTCTTTATTAGCCCGAAGATGATCGAGAAGTGATTGGTGCTTCGCGCAAACAGGATCGTCATCAACCAGTCGATGATAGTCAGCATCATCGATCGCGACGACTTCGTGATCAAAGAACGTCAGAAAATCAGCCGATGCGCGACTCAAGGCTTCTTGGGCTTGTCCCATTTTCTGCTGGATTGTCTCGTTGGTGGCGTCGGTACTCTTACGGAGAAAGAGATAGACCATCAATTTGTCGGCAAGACACTCGATCTCGGACTGATGGGTCAGTGCGTCACCCAATCGGGTTGACAGCTGGCCCGCGAACTCACTGTGGAAGGTTTCAGTCAGGGCCAGTAGCTTTTCGAGATCCTGGTCGAGTTTCGGGTCATCCACATCCTCGTAGAGATCAGTCAGGTCCCAGTGGACGTTTTCTGCACCTGTGGATAGGGTCTGTTCAGACAAAGCGGATCCTCATTTGTTAGTCATACCAATACTGCCATTATAGGCATTTGAATACTGTTCGCATGAGTAGAGAATAGGGTGATGAGCGTGGACGCTAAGCACGAGTTATCGGAACGAGGCGTCGTCCACATCCTAGGGGCGATTGACCCAATACTGATTCAGCATGCGAGGGATCGTATTTACCAAACGCTCGCGGATCAGGGCCTGATTAGTCACAACCGATGGGCAAAGTCTAGTGCCAGTAGGCCTTGGGATAGTGCGCGGTTTACCAAACGTTTAAAGAAAAACCGGCAACTGCGTGATGTCATCTCACCGCAGGTTAACGAGATCGTCATCAAACTAACAGGCAGCAGTGAGTTCGACACGTTGCTGGCCAAACCTCAACTTCTGTATTCGTCACCTGTGTCGGACGCGTGGACAGTTCCCCACACGCTCTGGCACCTGGATTTCCCTCGGCTGAACTCAGGCATCCTCCCTGGTGTGCAGGTCTTCGCTTGCGTCGATCGCGTTGAAGCCGGAGGCGGTGGCACCCTGGTGGTGTCTGGCTCACATCGACTGCTGAATGATTGTGGCGCCATGAGTTCAAAAAGCATCAAACGAAAACTTAAAAAGCTCCCTTATTTCCATAAGCTGATGTCACCGGGCGAACCTGAGGATCGAGTTGCTTTCCTCGAGAACGAAGAAAAAGAACTAGGTGTGCCACTATCGGTCGTCGAATTGACGGGGGAACCAGGCGATATCTATGTCACCGATCTACGATTACTCCATACCGTCGCGCCTAACGTTGGCCCAAGACCTCGCATGGTGATGACACAACGCTATGTGTACCTGGAAGCAATGGCAGAGATGCTGACGTCACAGGCCCGCCGACGCGAACGTAAGAAAAAAACACTCAGGCTGCATAACGGTCAAACTATCTCCTGATCCTAAGATCGCGCCTGCGAATGCCACCCCTATTGCACTCTTATTGCGCTCTTGTTGCCCCCTTAATGACCTCTGATACCTCTTCAAACGTTTGAGCACCTGCATCCTGATCCCTCATGCTCTTCGTCCGTCGGTTTTTATTCTATGAGTCAAACGTATGGTGAAGGCAATTTAAGGCCTCGTCACTCAGGGGGGTGACTGTATGAAACGTCTGATGTCCGCCAGAGCGCTTTGATTCCTAGGAAGTCGCCTAAGCCACGGAGCAAACGTCAACACGAGCCCGACGTGCCCAACATGGTCGTAGACAGCGCGATTTGCGACGCCACCTGCTTCACGTTGTTTCTCCATCAGGCTTTTCGAGTTTCCCCTTCGGACCCGCCTGTCCTCACGTCCATGAAGCAGATACAGAGGGGCTGCCTGTGGCTGGACAAAATTGACCGCCTGGGATTCAGCATAAAGATCCTCGGGGCCAAATAAATCCCAATGATCGTCTTCGGAGAATGGATAGAAGTCGTAGGGTCCTGCAAGGCCGATAAATCCAGAGACGCGTTCACTCACCTCGAGTGATGTGTTCAGAGTCAGGAGCGCACCCAGCTGGGCGCCAGCAGAATGTCCCATGATGATGAGTGTTGTATCCCTATCCAGCAACTCAATGCAACGGTTCGTGGCTTGCACGGCGTCACTGAGGATCGCGTCGAATCGCACACGTGGGTAGAGCCGATAGTCTGGGATCATGACCTGACACCCCCAAGACAAAAGCTGATCCGCTACGAATCGGTAGTCCGCCCGGTTACCACTACGCCAGTTCCCGCCATAGAAAAACAGCACACAGGTCTTCGATCGAGAATCCTGTGGCCGATACCAGTCCAACCTTTGCCGGTCTTCATCGCCATACTCAAACGACTGTGCGCGACCGCGCGCTGTCACAGACAAACCGTTGATGATGGTCAGCCCAAGGCGATCGGTTATACGGGGCACAATCTTCTTCCCAAATACACATTGAGCGCCTGATTCGATCTCTTCAGTTTCGACTCAGCATATCGATACCATGGACCGAAACAAGCAGCGGCATTATGCAACTAGATCACCACCATGCAAGCCGCCATGGTGGGACGCGCGGACAGGCTACCGCGCAGCGTCGTGAGATGGTGACCAAGATGCAAAACACGTCATCAACCTCAACGGAGTTACCGGCCGGCAGCACAGATTTGGTCATGCAACATATACATCGACAAGGCAGCATGCACGATGATCAACGTTTGCGAGCGATGGCGACAAGAGTAGCTGAGATTCCGTCTGAGGCTAACCCGCAAACCTTTGCCAAAATATGAAGAGACTTTGAAGGGAACCCTGACATCGTGACTGCAACGCGACGGCATGCCCCTGACGTGCTGACAAAGATACTCCCCTTCATTGACATGTTACTGACTAGTCCCACGGCGATTGGCCCACACGTAGGGCGCTTCGGTGAATCTTTTGCGCCGCTTAGTAAGGACCAACAGACGATGAATCAATAATTTGTCGTGTCCGTTTGCTGCGACAGAGATACGACACGACGGACTACAGGCCAGTAACAATCAACTAGTATCGATGCTTTGGCAGGAAAGATGGTGAGGCGAGTTGTGGCATCAT
>CAJWYI010000036.1 GCA_913049815.1 uncultured Gammaproteobacteria bacterium | reverse complement strand
CAGATCGAAGACGGATACCATCTTCCGGACGCCTGTCTTCTGCTTACGGAACAGGAACTGTTCGGTGAACACGTGCTGCAGCAAAGACATCGTCAGCAGCAAAGAGATGCATCATCCGAACTTGTTATTAGAAGTCTCACAGAACTCCGAATTGGTGCGCCGGTTGTTCATCTAGACCACGGCATCGGTCGTTACCTGGGGTTGCAAACTCTGGAAGTTGATGGACGTGCAAATGAGTTTCTGACACTGGGTTACCAGGACGATGCGCGCCTCTATGTGCCAGTCTCTTCGATGCATCTCATTTCCCGATACTCTGGATCTGAGGAGGACCTCGCACCCCTCAACCGACTCGGTGGCGACAGTTGGGAGAAAGCCAAACGTAAAGCTGTCGAGAAGATCCACGATGTCGCCGCAGAGCTACTCAACATCTACGCCCGCAGAGAATCTCGGGTGGGTCACGCGTTTCCAAAACCCGATGAATCGTGTGCAAAATTCGCCGCTGCATTTCCATTCGAAGAGACACCTGACCAGGCAGCCGCTATCGATCGCGTTATCACCGATATGACGCGGCAGACGCCCATGGATCACCTAATCTGTGGCGATGTAGGATTTGGCAAGACAGAGGTAGCTATGCGCGCCGCCTTCCTCGCGGTCAACGATGGTAAACAGGTCGCTGTATTAGTGCCCACGACGCTACTGGCACAACAACATGAGGAGACATTCCGAGACCGATTTGCCGATTGGCCTGTCAGCATCGCCGGTATGTCCCGATTCAATACGCGCAGTGAACAAAACGACGTCATGGCAGCAGCGGCCCGCGGAGACGTCGATATCGTGATCGGTACCCACGCCCTCTTACAAGACAAGATGACTTTCAAGGATCTCGGTCTCTTGATAATCGATGAAGAGCACAGATTTGGCGTACGACAGAAAGAGAAACTGAAGTCACTGCGATCAGAGGTTGATATCCTGACCCTGACCGCAACCCCGATCCCTCGCACACTGAATATGGCCATGTCAGGGATGCGAGACCTGTCTATCATCGCGACGCCACCAGCACGACGGCTGTCCATCAGGACATTCGTACGCCAACGAACTGAAGGCTTGGTGAAGGAGGCTATCACCCGTGAACTGATGCGTGGTGGACAAGTCTACTACCTGCACAATGAGGTTCAGACCATCGAAAACACCGCCCGGGAAATCGCCCAACTCATACCGGAAGCACGCGTCGTGATTGGTCATGGACAGATGCGGGAACGACAGCTTGAAAAGGTAATGTCGGACTTTTACCACAAGCGGGCCAATGTGCTGGTTTGCACCACCATTATTGAAACCGGTATCGACATTCCGAGTGCCAATACCATCATCATGAACCGCGCGGACAAGCTGGGACTGGCGCAAGTCCACCAGCTCCGCGGACGTGTTGGGCGTTCACACCACCAGGCTTATGCCTACCTGCTAACACCGCATCCGAAGGTCATGACTTCGGATGCCGTCAAACGTCTCGATGTCATCTCTGATGCGGAAGACCTGGGAGCCGGTTATATCCTGGCAACCCATGATCTCGAGATACGCGGGGCAGGCGAACTGCTAGGGGAAGAGCAATCGGGTCACCTTCAGGCTATCGGGTATTCACTGTTCATGGAACTACTGCATCGTGCTGTGCAGGCGATCAGTGATGGCAAGACGCCCAACATGGATCAGCCGCTTTACGAAGACACCGAGATCAATCTGCATCTGCCGGCGTTGATTCCGGAGGACTACCTGCCGGATGTAACAAACCGTCTGGTGCTCTACAAGCGCATCGCCAACGCCGATACTGATGAGTCCCTGAAGGATCTGCAGGTTGAAATGATTGACCGGTTCGGTTTGTTGCCTGAAGCCACCAAGTCACTATTCAGAGTGACCCAGATGAAGCTTCGAGCCGCCAGACTGGGCATTCGTCGGATCGACATCGGCGCGACTGGCGGTAAAATAGAGTTCAAACAAGATACCGGAATAGATCCAGACAGTATTATCGAGTTGATCCAGGCAGAACCGCACCTTTACCGTCTTTCCGGTAGCCATCAACTGCAGATCAGTGAGAGCATGGAGAAACAGCAAACGCGCTTTAACAAACTCGAACGGCTGCTTGAACGACTGGAGGCAAGACACAAATACGTCGAGCAATCCGCATGACACTCCTTTCATCAACCCAGGCGGTTTCTCCACTAAAGATCGCAATCTGCGCTGCCTTAACCGCGGTACTCGTGGCTATCCTGCCTGCAGAAGGACAGCCCAGTAAGGGTGAACCCGGTACACATCAGCAGGAACAGGACTGGTACCAGATCGAGCTTGTGTTGTTCGCACAGAACATTGCGCCGAAGCGTGACGAACTTTGGCCGCTTCGTCGTCATGTCTATCCAAGAGATACCCTCGGTCTCGATCCCATAGCAGGCGAGATCACACCTCCAAGTTTGCGATTGTTGCCATTCGTCACTGTCGACGGCAGTGATGTTCAGGTCGAGAACGACAGACCGGTATTCAGGTTCGAAGACAAGAGCCGCTACCGCAGACAAGCCGAGCCTGGCAGCATAGTGTCGAGGCAACAGCAGGCACAACAACTCGCTTATCTGTTCAGACAAACCCAAAGTGAACGTCAAGCGTTTGCGCGATTGTCCAAGGAGGCACTCAACCTAGGACCGATAGCTAACCGTATCCGCAGAGCCTCGCGATATCGTTTGCTGGACCACTGGGGTTGGCAACAACCTGTCGTACCAGGAAAAAATCCCGCGGTACTTACACAGGCCGGCGAATATTACGGCGAGCAACGCGAGCTGGACGGGACGATTCGTATCACTAGATCTCGCTACCTGCACCTCCACACTGATCTGTGGCTCTCGGTGTTCAGTGCCGACGATAACATCATCGATTCCGATCATCGTGCACTGATTGATACGTACGCAGACCGATATCCCAAACTCACAGGCGGTCTTGAACGCTCAGGTTACTTCCCTGCGGCAGAGTATGTGCTTCAACAGTCACGGCGCATGCGTAGTGGCGAAACACACTACATCGACCACCCCTATTTTGGATTGATAGCACTGATCACACCTTTGACAACTGAGGAAGAAGACTCCTTGGCACAGGCTCAATCACTCACCCGTTGAGCAACAGCTGCTCAAGAATCTTACGAACCGCTGCCATGCCAGTCTCAAGAGCCGCGCTCATTGCCTCAAAATCCATTTGGTGAGCACCCTCAAGCCCCGCGGCAGGATTGATGTTGACGCAAATACTGGCGTAGGCCATTTCCAGTTCTCGTGCAAGTGCGGCCTCTGGCATAGCAGTCATCCCTACGATGTCGCAGCCATCTGCTGCCATGCGACGGATTTCTGCCGCCGTCTCAAGTCGAGGTCCCTGCGTGCAACCATAAACACCGTTCAGGCGGTAAGGAGAAGTTACCTCACTTGTGATCGTACAGAGCTGCTCTCGCAACGCGGCATCGAATGGCTCGGTGAAATCAACATGATGTATCGCACCATCAAAAAAAGTATGCGCTCTGCCCCAGGTATAATCGATAAGCTGATCCGGAATGATCAGCGATGGGACAGGAATGTCAGGATTGACGCTACCAACCGCATTAATCGCAACGATTCGCTCAATGCCAAGGTCACGTAAAGCTCGAATGTTCGCACGATAGTTGATCGCATGCGGTGGGAAACGAGCCGGTCGGCCATGACGAGGCAGAAACACCATATCGACACCCGAGACCGACCCGCGTACGAGCGTTGACGGGCCAAAAGGGGTTCTTCGATATTGCCATCGCTCATTGATCATGCCGACGAACTCAGCAAATCCGGTTCCACCGATGACCGCGGTCGTTTGCGACATCATGACACCCTCAGTTGCAGGTCACCTCTCCGCTCGAATCAGGTTCAGTCTGGGGTAAACGCTTCGCTACCCTATCGACCATTGAGCCCATGGTCCCGAGAGACATCAGGTGACAATATATCCACGCCAGTTCTCCCGATCTGTAGAGCTCAAGCGCCTGCTCGTCGGATAAGGCCAGTAGCTTTTTCTCATCAACGGCCAGAAGTCCGGTCAATGCGAACTGTTGGCCACCTTTCACATCCACTTTCGCATTCAGTGCCATCAACAGATCGTTATCCTGCAGGCGCTTCACGAATGCCTCGGTTCGAACGTATTGACGCTGGTACTCCTCAAGGAAGTCGATCGCCTGTTTCAGAACCGGCGTGGCTTCCCCCTGTTCGTTGAACAGCAATTCACCGTCTGCCTGATTAAATCCCAGATATCCTTCATCAACACAAACGACACTCTGCCCTGAATCACCTGCTTCGGCGAGTACAAATGGATAGCGACGGACAAACGCAGGGATATAACGTGCTGTCCAATTGCCCTTGTCATCTACAAAAAGGTTTTCCGCATTGCGCATCCCCAGCAATGCAACCGGGACTACCTTTGCTCCGACCTGTGCGAAAACGATCGGATACTCCCGTGCCGCTTCTGTAAATTCGACACCAGCCACGATAACGGAGTTGGTTCCCGCGGCGAACCTGAAATCGCGCCCCATCGATTTGATACGCGTATCCTCGTGGGTCACCTTATTCAGCGCAACAGGTTTTTCGTAGAACAGAAGATCAGCCATCGTAGGAAACGGTCTTTGGTGCAACGACGTTCTACCTTAGCAGTAACTGAAGATAGGATCATGCAGCGACTGGAAGAGGCGCAGCCCACAATCACCAGGGTCAATCAGCCTCGAGCAACGCATACACCTCTGGCAAATGACGCCATCGACCCTCATAATCCATGCCATAGCCGAAGACATAACGGTCCGGACAACGCAGTCCAACATAGTCAGGTTCGAATCCTTCGACCTTCCGTTCGTGCTGTTTATCGAGCAGAACAACCGAGCGGACTGTCGCAGCGCCATTTGTTACCAGATGTTTGTGGAGCGCGTGTAGGGTGTGCCCCTCATCAAAAATATCGTCGATCAGCAGGATATTCGCACCGTCCAAAGATGCCGTTGGACTCGCATGCCAGATCAACTCGCCGCCGGTCGTTTCACCATGGTATCGGGACACCCTAACTGAATCGAGCTCATGGGCGAAAGTTAGTCGTCTCATCAAATCGGCCGCGAAAACGACGGCACCGTTCATGACAGCGAGCAACAACCAGACGCCGCCAGCACAGTCCGAATTCAGTTGATGTGCAATCCTGACAACTGCAGAGTCGATTTCCTCAGCGTCAAAGACCGGATCGGAGCCTTCTGGAATCATGGTTCTAAGTGCGGCCTCGCGATATGAACCGTCGACGTGGGGAACGCGATTTCAGCACCGTGGGTCGAAATGATGTCGTAAATCTGCAGCAGAACCTTTTCCTTGATATGGTGATATTCGACCCAGTTGGTCGAGTACGTAAAAGTGTACACGAAGAAGTCGATCGATGAGGGACCATACTCGTCGAAGTTGACGATCAGTGTTCGACTGTCGGTATCAATATCGGGGTGATCAATCAGCATCTGGCGAACCGCGTCAACGATAGACTTCAACTGCGCCACATCATCATAACGCAACCCAATCCTCTCGTAGATACGACGGTTGCGCATTCGCGATGGATTCTCCACCGCGATACTGGCGAAGATGGAGTTGGGGACATACAAGGGTCGCTGATCGAAAGTCCTGATCATGGTCAGTCGCCATCCAATCACTTCAACCGTTCCCTCGATATCCCTATCTGGACTACGAATCCAGTCACCTACCGCGAACGGTCGATCCAGGTAAATCATCAGGCCTCCGAAGAAATTCGCAAGTAGATCACGGGCTGCAAAACCAACCGCGATACCACCCACGCCGCCAAATGCCAACAAACCTGAAATGGAGACGCCCAATGTCTGGAGTGCTGTCAGCGCGCCAGTAATGAGCACTGATATTCGGAGGAGCTTACCAACGGCAGTTGCAGTTGTGACATCAGCGCCCTGATGGATGAATCGCTTTTCCGCTTCACGAATAAAACTGATCAGGAAGAGCACTAGGATGCCCACGACCATCACGTAGCGGATGGGATCGATCATTTCGCGAAAGCCGGTCTCCGCACGCAAGGAAATCACGTCTGCCGCCCAGGCAACTCCCACGACCCAGATCAGAAAACGAATGGGTTTGCGGATGGATGCCAGCAGAGCATCGTCCCAGACCGTTCGTGTCGCTTCCACCTTGGCCTCAAGCCGGTTCAATAACTGACTCACGAGGAAATTTCCTGCGAGGGTCGCAAAGACGATAACAAACACCAGAACAATGTCAGGTTGCGTGATAAGACTAAGTATGTCCGTGTTCTGGTCCATGGAGATCCATATCGGTTCGCGCGCTAATTCATCATATCTGCTGATGAATGTAAATCGGTGCTCCAGGGGATCAGTCAAACATTCAACGACCGACACCATTTTAATCAGCAGAAACCAAATCCTGGTTTTTTAACGCAGGTTCTTGCTTGACAGCATCTGCTGTATATAATCACAGACTGTATAAATCCACAGAGCATGGAAGTACTGGCAAATGCAAAACCTGACCCCGCGACAAACCCAGGTGCTGGATCTCATCAAGCGGCATATAGACGATACCGGATACCCACCAACGCGTGCAGATATCGCGAGGGAGCTAGGTTTTCGTAGCGCTAACGCAGCCGAAGAGCATCTGAGAGCACTGGCACGCAAGGGCGCAATCGAGATCATTCCTGGCACCTCCCGTGGCATCAAGCTTCCCGAGTCACAAGGGGTTCCAATTGTGGGAAGGGTCGCAGCAGGCAATCCTATTCTTGCCCAGGAGCACATAGAAGACTACTGCGAGATTCCTCCTTCCTTTTTTCGCCCGTCAGCAGATTTTATGCTGATGGTCCGAGGCGACAGCATGGTCGAAATCGGCATTCATGATGGCGATCTGCTCGCGGTTCACAAAGTCAGCGATGCAAATAGCGGCGACATCGTCGTTGCCAGAATTGATGACGAGGTGACCGTGAAGCGGTTACAGCGAGGCCGGCAGAAACACCAAATCACCCTGCTCCCAGAAAATGCGGAATACTCCCCCATAGAAGTCGATCTTCGCAGTCAAGATTTTGCGATCGAAGGAATCAGTGTTGGTCTAATCAGGCATTGATGGATACAAGCTGGCAGCGTCGGAACAAGACGTCTCCTGAGCAAGTCCCGACATCATCTCAATGGTGCTTGAAGAAACGCCCGAGGATGTAGCGCTGAAAAAAGAGCGCCCCAAGTGCAGCATCGCTCTAAACCTGTCGATCTAATCCACCATGCCATCCGTTGCGCTCGGTTAGAACCGTTGCGTTGGGCCTGGCCATTACGTCTGTCGGTTCCCCACGGATCTGCCAGTCAGGCCGTGGCTTTTTTCTTTGGTACCGTTTTCTTCTTCGCTTTGGTCTTGGTCTTACGCTTGGTTTTTGGCTTCTCACTGACGACCCACTTGCCGTCGACATAGTCGGCTCGCCAACCTGATGGTTTTCCGTCATCTTCTGACATAACGTAGTGCTCTTTCGTCTTACGCGCGAACTTCACCAACGTTCGTCGCCCGTCGGAATCTTCCGAGGGTGCTCGCATCAGAAATTCATACTTGGGATCAATTTCGTTCTGGTGGGGGATCAACTCGTCCACGTAGGGTGCCCTTGTTTCCCTGTTTTTGGGGAACTGACTTGCGGCAAGGAAGATACCAGCAGCACCGTCCCGCAGTAGATACGTATCCTCCACCTTCTGGCACACGAGTTCAGGCATCGGGACGGGATCCATCTTCGGTGGTGCGGGTTCCCCATTTCTCAGTAGCTTACGAGTGTTCTTACAGTCGTCCGACGAGCACGCAAAGTACTTGCCAAAACGACCCGTCTTCAGCTGCATCTCTGCACCACATTTGTCGCAATCAATAATAGGGCCATCGTAGCCCTTGATCTTGAAGCGACCTTTTTCTATTTCAAAGCCCTCACAATCGGGGTTGTTACCACAGACATGCAACTTGCGGTTCTCATCAATAAGGTAGCTACCCATCGCTGTATCGCAAATGGGACACCGTCTCATATTTCGTAGAATTCGCGACTCTTCTTCCTCGTCAGCATCAATACTGACAACCTCATCGCCAGAGATCAGATTGATCGTGGTCTTGCAGCGTTCTTTGGGTGGTAACGCATATCCTGAACAACCCAGGAACACTCCGGTGCTGGCAGTTCTCACCTGCATGAATCGACCACAGGTAGGACAATCAATGTTGGTCATGGTCGGATCGTTGGCCCGCATCCCATCGTCAGACCCTGCCGTATCCAGCTTCTGCTCGAAATCGGTAAAGAACTCATCGAGCACCGACTTCCAGTGGCTCTCACCGTCTGCAATCTTGTCCAGACGTTCTTCAAGTTCCGCGGTAAAACCGTAGTCCATCAGGTCGTTGAAGTTTTCAGTCAGACGATCCGTGACAACATCACCAATCTTTTCTGCATAGAACCTGCGGTTGTTCAATGTCACATAGCCACGATCCTGGATGGTCGTGATAATGGATGCGTATGTCGAAGGTCGACCGATTCCTCGTTTCTCGAGTTCACGCACCAGGCTCGCCTCACCATAGCGCGGTGGGGGCTTGGTAAAGTGCTGGGACGGCAACAGTTCCACCAGCTTCAGAAGCTGACCTTGTTCGAACTCAGGGAGTGGCACGTCATCATCACCACGCGATGCTGGAGGTTGTACGCGGGTATACCCGTCGAATCTCAGTATCCGTCCGCGCACCCGCAGTTGCAGATCAGCAGCACCCACCAGCACGGTGGTGCTTGTGTACTCCGCATCAGGCATCTGACACGCTACAAATTGGCGCCATATCAGTTCATACAAACGCTCGGCGTCCCGCTCCATATTCCTGAGCTGCGTGGAAGATACACTTACGTCTGACGGGCGGATCGCCTCGTGAGCTTCTTGAGCACCTTCCCGACTGCTGAAGTAGCGCGGTTCTTCCAGAAGGTATTTGTTGCCGTACTCAGAGCCAATCATCTCCCTTACGGAGTTGATCGCTTCCGCAGAAAGGTTCGTGGAATCGGTTCGCATGTAGGTGATGTAACCAGCCTCATAAAGGCGTTGTGCCAACATCATTGTTTTCTTGACACCATATCCCAGCCGCGTGCTCGCTGCCTGTTGTAGCGTCGACGTAATGTACGGTGCAGTAGGGCGCGTTTTGGTCGGTCTGTCTTCCCGACTGTCGACCAAGAAATCTGCATCACCTAATCGCGCAAGTGCAGCGTCAGTTTCATCCTTACTCCTAGGACGGAAATTCTCACCCTTATCTTTGACAACCTCGAATCTGATGGCAGCATCTTCTGCATCTTTTTCCTGACGCAGTCTCGCAAAAATCTCCCAGTACTCTTCCGGTATGAATGCCCGAATCTCTCGTTCACGTTCGACGATCAGACGCACCGCAACTGACTGGACACGTCCCGCAGACAGCCCTCTAGCAACCTTCGCCCACAGTAGCGGCGACACCATGAAGCCGACAACTCGATCGAGGAATCGTCGCGCCTGCTGCGCATTCACCATATCTGTGTTGATGTCACCAGGCTCGGAAAATGCCTCCTGGACGGCACGCTGAGTAATCTCATTGAACACAACGCGTCGGAACTTACTGTCGTCTCCTCCGATCGCTTCCTTCAGGTGCCACGCAATCGCCTCACCTTCACGATCCAGGTCTGTGGCCAGATAGATCTCGTCTGCGTCTTTCGCTAGCTTCTGCAATTCCGTGACGACATTCTGTTTGGCAGGTAGGATTTCGTAACGAGCGTTCCATTCATTGTGCGGATCAACCCCCATCCGGTTGACCAGCTGCTTGCGCGCCTTTTCCTTCTTATAGGCCGCCTTTTTGTCAGGCGACATTTTCCGGGTCTTGGCAGCTTCTTTTGCACGCGCCTTCGGATCTGAATTACCGGAACCACTGGTGGGCAAATCACGAATATGGCCAACACTGGATTTGACGATGAAGTCATTCCCCAGGTATTTGTTGATCGTTTTCGCCTTTGCGGGCGATTCTACAATGACGAGGGACTTTCCCATCTAGTCTTTCGTTACTCCTTTGGGCGTTGATGCCGACCCATCGCAAATGTCAATCGTTTCTTACTACCCCACGATCTATTAACCGACTGTTCCGTTAGCAGTCACATACGTTCATCGGACAGCCACCTTTTTTACTTTACACAGATCGCTGTGTGAATTGTCAAGCATAGCCGTTACTGTCTTGTATGCGGCCAGTCAACGATCCGTTACTAATGAGTGGGGCGTTCGATGCAGGATTTCAAGAAGCGAATGACCAGATCGGCGCTAATACTATCGGCATGTTCACGCCAATAAACAGTCAGCAAATAGTTCCTCTCCTCAACTTTCACGATGTCACTGGGCAACGTAATAAGCTCTTCCGAAACATAATTCGCGAAGCCCTCCGGCGCCGGAGGATCACCGACCCAACGCCACTCGTTACCGACACGAACGATCTCCCAATTTGGTATTGCAAGGGACTGCCAGTCCTTGGGTCTTGGTCTTGGTAAACGCCAAGCCGCCACAGACAGTTTTCTCGCTAACGGTCTCCCTGTGCCACTGACATAACGATCGGGATCAGGATCCGGGTCCTCGAGCTTGACGAGGTCAATACGCAGTCCTTCGGTTCTTGCCATCTGACGAATCTGGGCCAACGCGCGCTGATGCTTGGATGGAATAATGGACACGATCGGGGTGATGATCAGCGCCACGACCAATGCGATAATGAAGTATGTCAATTTACCCTCCGACCTTTAGCAGAGTACCCATAATCTCACTGAGGCGCAGAACACACTACACCAACTCGGTCACACAACTCGAAGTGCTGATTAAATGCTCCTGCCGCCGCAACTAGTAGAACCACATTCCCGATGGATTATGGACGTATAAACGCGCTTTTTTAAAATTGGCTTTTTCCCGATCAACCTGTTGAGCTTGCCTTCGCATCGCTGTTAAATCCACTTCATGCGCCACCTTAGGTGGCGAGTTGTAAGCATGACAGACAAATCAGACTCAACAGGGTATGGGATATGGGTGCCTACCAACACATTCTTATGGGTGTCGATCTGACGAAAGACTCTCAGCAGGTCGCGTCTCGAGCGGTCGCACTCGCCACCTCATTCAATGCGCGTCTCAGTTGTGCTCACGTCATCGAACCACTCAGTCTAGCTTACGGTGGCGATATCCCAATGGATCTCACCACCATACAGGAACAGATTCAGAAAACCGCCAAAGTTCATCTTCACGAGTTCGCCACACAATTGGGGATATCGGAAGAAAACCAACATCTGACCTTCGGCAGACCTGAAACAGAAATCGATGCAATCGCTGCCGAAATCGGTGCAGATCTGATCGTGGTGGGGTCACATGGTCGACATGGTATTGCATTAATCCTCGGGTCAACGGCCAATGGAGTGTTGCATGGCGCTCCCTGCGACGTTCTCGCCGTGAGAGTCGGACTACAGGAATCCAGCTGATCTTTACACCCAAGCCCACCATCTATGTAACAGACACACTGTCACTGACCGCCATCGGTCTCACGCTGGTACTGTGGTGCAATATGTCCTTCGCTGCATTCTCAGAAGCAGCCGGCGCGCGTTTCGAGGAACGCCAATATTACCGTCAGGCCATCGACGCGATTCGTCAAGGGCGAAAGTCAGAGGCTATGAAACTCAGGAGCAGGCTGACCAACTATCCCCTATTCCCCTACGTCGAGTACTACCAGCTCGTGTATTCGATCAGTCAACAAACGCCTCAGGATATCGAAGCTTTCGCAACCCAGTACGCGGATACGCCACTCGTCGATCCCCTGAAGCGGTCATGGCTAGATTCGCTTGCACGTCGCGGTCGCTGGGAAACCTTCGCCCACCACTACGAACCGGACATTGCGACCACCGCATTGATTTGCCGATATGCACAGTCCCTCTACCAGACAGCAAAAATAGATGACGCACATCGTGTTGCACAAGAATTGTGGTTGAAAGGCAGCTCGCAGCCAGACGAATGTGACGAACCGTTCAAAAGGCTTCGCGACAGCAGTGATTTCGAGAACCTTGCGTGGGAGCGCGTTCTGCTCGCTATGGCCGTCCCAAACACCAGCCTCGCATCGTACCTGAATCGATTCCTCTCCGATAAGGACCGACAACTGGCCACCGTTCTGAGGCAGATTCATCGCCACCCCAACCTGGTCGCTGGGCATCAGAAGCTGAAGGTTGACGATGACCGTACTCGGGCGATCATTGGCCACGGGATACGTCGACTTGCTAGACAGAACGGCAAGGATGCATTAGCGGCACTAGATCACTACGGCCATTATTCTTTCACTAATTCAGAACGCACCGCGATGCAACGACAGATTGCAAGCCAATTGATCAGCCAGCGCGATCCGGATAACACGATCCCTCAGCTCACATTTAATCTGGCAGATGACGCAGATCTACAGGCCCGCATGGTTCGGCTGTCGCTGTTCCGCCTGGACTGGGACGGTGTCCTGGCTGATATTGACGCGCTGCCCGGGGATGTTCAAGAAACTCCGAGGTGGCAATTCTGGCGCTCCCGAGCGCTCTCCTTGTCAAGCAGTCCAACAGAACAGACTGAGGAGAGTCGTCAGAAAGCACACCAGCTGCTGGTTCAGTTGGCGGTACAACGTGACTTTTATGGTTTCAGGGCCGCTGATCTATTGTCAGCAGACTACAATTTCGCCGACAGACCCAGTGACATCTCACCCGATCAACTACTTTCACTGGAGGCCACTCCGGGGATCCAACGAGCATTCGAACTGTTGGCTCTAGGAGAAATGAGTCATGCTCGTCGTGAATGGCGAAACGTAACGGCTCAGTTCAGTAACCCTGAGAAGGAAATTGCCGCTCGAGTCGCAGCAAAATGGGGCTGGCACCATCAGGCGATCAGGTCCGCCGTCGATGCACGATCATGGGATTCACTTGGGATCCGATACCCCGTCGCATTCGAAGACGACTTCCTAAGTAACGCTCGCCGATGGGACATTCCCGTCACTCTCAGTCTTTCAGTCGCCAGACAGGAAAGCATGTTCATGTCCGATGCTCGATCGCCCGCAGGTGCACTAGGAGTCATGCAGGTGATGCCGGCAACAGCAAGACTAACAGCACGCCGTTTTGGAGTGAGGCACAAAAGTCATAATCAACTCCTCGACGCTGACCACAATATCAAACTGGGCTCTGCCTACCTGGGTATGATGCTCCGTCGTTTTGACAATAATCGTGTAATCGCTAGTGCCGCCTACAACGCCGGACCTGGTAGAGCGGACCGGTGGGTCAAGCATAAACTCCCAGTCGACGTGTGGATTGAAACCATTCCGTTTCCTGAAACACGCAACTACGTTCAGCGCGTTCTGATGGGGGCAGCGATCTATTCACGACATATCGGCGAACAACAACCGCTTATTCACGAACGTGAACTAACGTTCTTCACCGACGGACGACCATCCCAGTTGGCCAAGCGTGAACCAAAAACCAACGCCACCACCCTGTAGTCAAGTTATCGACAAGAATCATGAGCCCTCCCATTCAGATGACCGATATCGGCGCTAACCTTACCCACGATAGTTTTGATGTGGACCGCGACGAAGTGGTTAAACGAGCACGCAATCTCGGTATTGAGATGATCATTACTGGTGCCGACCTTGAAGGCAGTCAGCGTGCTATTAGACTCGCAGAGCGCTATCACTGCCGGTCAACTGCAGGCATTCATCCACATCATGCAGGTACAGCCGATGACAGCGCATTCCACAGGGTTTCAGAACTCGCAGGCGACCCGAGAGTATGCGCTGTTGGAGAAACAGGTTTGGACTATTTCAGGGACTTCTCCTCACGTGATGCCCAGCGTGCATCGTTCGAAGCACACCTGGATATCGCTGCATGCAATGGACTACCGATGTTCCTGCACGAACGTGATGCCTCGGATGATTTCATCAAAATCCTTGAACGGCATCGACCGCGACTTGGTAATATTGTCGTACACTGCTTCACAGGTTCGGCCAGTGCCCTCGCCGCTTACATTGATCTGGATTGCCACATCGGGATTACTGGTTGGCTCGCAGACGAACGTCGAGGGCAACATCTGATACCGCTGATCAAGACCATTCCTACGAACCGCTTAATGATTGAGACCGATGCGCCCTATCTGATGCCCAGGAATATGATCCCAAAACCCAAAGATCGTCGAAACGAACCAGCTAATCTACCCTGGGTCTGTAAGGCGGTGGCAGAAGCCATCGACGATACCCAAGATGAAGTCGCCTCGCGTACCCATCTCAATGCACAACATTTTTTTGGGCTCAGCTGATGCAGCAGGTCATTCTTTTTGGTACCGATGGCTGCCATCTCTGTGAGATGGCACTTGAACTGTTGAGAGAAGCGCAGAACCTCATTCCTCTGTCCGTTAAAGAGGTCGACATTGCAAACGATGACGCGTTAGTCGAGCGCTACGGCGTTAGAATCCCGGTCGTGATGAGAGATGGACGAGAGTTGAACTGGCCTTTCAATCATGGCGCCCTCATGGAATTTCTGACATCCGCACCAGAACAGGTACATACGCAGTGAACAGAGTGACTTCTTCAGCGACCGGAGGTCTTCGCGTCGCGGTGATCTGCGGGGGCTTATCGAACGAAGCCGTCATCTCACGGATATCTGCAGCGGGAGTCTCCGAAGCTCTCAGAGCAAATTACAAGGAAGTTACTGTCCTTGAACTGGACGCAGATCTAACGGAATCACTGCGTCGCTTTGCGCCGGACGTGGTATTTCCCATCCTTCACGGCCCACCAGGCGAAGATGGAACGATTCAAGGATTTCTTGAAATACTCAATTTTCCCTATGTCGGCAGCAGCGTTCACGCGAGCTCGGTTGCGATGGACAAACCTGTCGCCAAACTCGTGTTCGCTGGTGCGGGGTTACCCCTCGCAGGGCAGGTGATCGTCGCCGAAAACGAAAACCTCGATGAAGCGGTCGCCCGTGTCGATCAGCAACTGGGGGTCGACGTGGTAATCAAACCTGCAAATCAGGGCAGTGCACTCGGTGTCCAGTTTGCTAACAATCCGCAGGAAATCAGGGATGCGATGCAGTCAGCCCAGGCGGACTATGGGACCGTACTGGTCGAATCGCGTATCGTAGGGAAAGAAATTACCGTCGGCGTACTCGATACCAAAGAAGGTCCGGAAGCTTTCCCAGTCATCGAGATCGTGACGCCCGACGCCACGTGGTATGACTTCGAGCATCGTTACACCCAGGGTTTGAGTGAGCACGTCGTTCCCGCTCGGATCCCAGAGAGCACCCGACTCCAACTCCAGAACATGGCTGTCGACGCGCATGTTGCTCTGGGATGCCGGGACCTGTCCCGTACCGATTTCGTGGTCGGCGATGAACAAATCGTATTACTGGAGGTGAATACGCTACCCGGTATGACCCCGACCAGTTTATACCCTGATGGTGCGGCCGCCTGGGGACTCGACTTTCCCGACCTTATGGTCCATCTCGTGGAGCGTGCTGCGACCCGACGCTGAATCTGCGTCCACACGATGCATCCTGCCAATGAAAAAAGGCACCATTAAGCGCCTCTTTTTTATCTGAGTTTTTATCTAAGTAGACATTCAAGGTCTGGATAACCCTATGACCTTGACTACCTATCTCCTCCACTATTTGCAGCGGGTGCTATAGATCGTAACCACGCTCATTGTGCTGGTTCAGATCGAGACCTTCTGTCTCCTCATCCTGGGAAACGCGAAGTCCAAGTGTTACATCAACCAGCTTCAACAGAACGAAGGTCCCAATGGCGGTATAGATACCGCTGACGAGGACGCCCATCACCTGAATGCCGACTTGGTCCCCCATCGTCATCCCTTCGGCATATCCCTGGCCACTGAAAATACCAAGTCCGGCACTCGCGAAAAAACCCACCAGAATGGTACCCAATGCGCCACCCACACCGTGGACTGGCATGACATCAAGTGAATCATCGATATGGAGCTTCTGCTTCAGGATGTTGGTTGCATTGAAACAAATGAAACCGGCCGCGATCCCAATCACGAGACCTCCCGCCGGACCGACAAAACCGGACGCGGGCGTAATCGTACCCAGTCCAGCCACCATACCGGTCACTGCGCCCAATGCACTGGGTTTTCCAAATCGCACCCACTCACAAATCATCCAGGTGAGTGCGCCTGCAGACGCAGACATGTGCGTCACCAGCATTGCCATCCCTGCATCGCCGTTTGCGGCTAGCGCTGAACCGGCGTTGAAGCCGAACCAACCTACCCAGAGCATGCCCGCACCGGTAATGGCCATCGTCATATTGTGCGGTGGCATGGGCGTACTGGGGAAACCTTTTCGAGGCCCCATCACCAACGCTGCAACAAGTGCAGCGACACCAGCCGTGATGTGCACAACCGTACCGCCTGCAAAATCAAGCAGTCCTGCCTCTCCCAGGAAACCGCCGCCCCACACCCAGTGCGTGATGGGTGCGTAAACGACAATGACCCAGAGCCCAGAGAACAACAGCATTGAGGAGAAACGCATCCGTTCCGCAAACCCGCCCACGATCAGCGCAGGTGTAATGATCGCGAACGTGAGCTGGAACATGGCGAATACACTCTCGGGGATGTCACCAGACATCGTTTCTTCCTGGATATTCGCCATGAAGACGTTTGAGAAGTCACCAATCCAGGCATTACCTTCACCAAAGGCGAGCGAATAGCCCACCACCAGCCAGATAATGGATACGAGGCAGGTAATGGCAAAACACTGCATCAAGACACTGAGAACGTTCTTGACCCGCACCAGACCGCCGTAAAACAACGACAGACCAGGAATGGTCATAAACAGTACAAGGGCTGTTGAGGTGAGTATCCATGATGTATTCGCGCCGCTGAGATCATCAGCAAGGGCTAGGGGGCTGCATACCAGCAACCCGAGTAGCCCCAGGCTAGTGGTCATGGTTTTCTTCATGGCTGTTTCCTTTATCTGGGCCGTTCACTCACCACTGCCCCGCCAAGGCGATACAAGCTTGCTAGGCGGTCAGCGGCAGGTACGCCAACCCGGCAAATCGAGTGTGCGTACGGTTCTTATTGATCAAATAAGCGTTGCCGGCCCCCTGCACAACAGCGCCCTTCCGCGGCGAGTGTAAACCATTGCGGTGGTCCTTGCACTTCAACTGTGCACAGACTTGGCCTCAGATTGGAGGCGTCCAGTTGAAAGGTCAACCTCGATTCAGGTCCTTGATTGCCCTCACAGAATCGGCAATTAGATCCGGTCCATGATAGATGAATCCAGTGTAGATCTGCACCAGATTGGCACCGTCTGCAACTTTTTCTGCGGCGTGTTGCCCTCTTGTGATACCCCCTGTCCCAATCACTGCAAGGCGCTCCCCCGCTTCAGCAGCCACGACCCGAAGCACCTGAAGGGCTCGTTCCCGAAGCGGTGCGCCGCTTAGCCCACCCTGTTCCTGAACATGCTGTACACGGCGTCCCGAAACACCATCCCGCGACACTGTCGTGTTACTCACAATCACACCGTCCACCTCGAAGTCGATCAGCTGGCGGGCTACACCAGCAGCCTCCTCATCAGACATGTCAGGTGCAATTTTGACGACCAAAGGGACGCGACTACCCCCCAACTGTTCGTGGACCCCTTTCAGTCCATCCAGGAGCTGATTCAACGCGTCGCTGTGCTGCAGGTCTCTCAGCCCGGGCGTATTGGGTGATGAAATGTTCACCGTGATATAACTTGCATGATCGTAAACCCGCTCCATGCAGTACCGGTAGTCTCCCAGCGCTGCGTTCACCGGCGTATCACGATTCTTCCCGATGTTGATTCCCAATAAACCAGTAAACGAAGTCTGCTCGAGTCGTCGCAGGAGCACATCAACACCTGCATTATTGAATCCCAATCGGTTGATCAACGCCTCATGTTCTGTCAGACGGAATAGCCGAGGTTTGGGGTTACCGTTTTGGGGCCGAGGTGTCACCGTACCCACCTCTAGGAAACCGAACCCCAACCCACCAAGACCGTCGATACAGATACCGTCCTTATCCAGGCCCGCAGCCAATCCGACAGGATTAGGAAAGCGAAGTCCCATCACTTCGACAGGGTCATCGATAAACTCGGGCGCCAACAAGGACGACAAACCAAAGCGGCCGAGCCGATTCAATGTACGCATCGCTACCGTATGAGCCAGTTCAGGGGGCAGCTGGAACAGGAGCTTGCGTGTCAGGTCGTAATTCAAGTCAATCGTTTCCGCATCGGATGGCCTGGGAGACTGAAATGATCGGATCGTATTATAGTCAAGAATTAGTCAGAGTTAAGATTCTAACTGAAACCACACTCCACCGCAGGTTGTAGTCAATCACCGAAATGATTAGCCTTCTCCGGCGGGACCCGCGGGATACGACCACTACTGTGGGACCGTAAAAGGTAGCCATAAAGGCAACATTGTCGTGCGAATGGCGCACGCATTTGCCATATCGACACAAAGACTTTGGATGGAACATGCCAGAAAGCACGTGGTCTATAAGACATGAGCACACAATACCAACAAGCATCTGCTTCAGAGCAGCGTCTGCCGATGAGTGAACGTCAGCAATTGCAGGATCTTCAGGCCTGGCTCGAGACCCAGATCATCGGTCAACCTGGCCTAGTCAACCGACTGCTAGTGGCCATACTTGCTGATGGACATCTCTTAGTCGAAGGCGCCCCGGGCCTCGCAAAAACCAAAGCAATCAAGACGCTTGCGAGCGCGATCGAGGGCAAATTTCATCGTATTCAGTTCACGCCTGACCTACTGCCAACAGACATCACCGGCACGGAAATCTATCGGGTGGAGACCGGCACTTTCGAATTTCAACAGGGTCCCATCTTCCACAACCTGATCCTTGCTGACGAAATCAATCGTGCACCCGCGAAAGTTCAGTCCGCTCTGCTTGAATCTATGGCTGAGCGGCAGGTCAGCTTCGGCCG
The DNA here is from genome assembly GCA_913049815.1 of uncultured Gammaproteobacteria bacterium. Taxonomy (GTDB): domain Bacteria; phylum Pseudomonadota; class Gammaproteobacteria; order Pseudomonadales; family Azotimanducaceae; genus UBA7451. The sequence continues at coordinate 79 of CAJWYI010000036.1, read as the reverse complement.
ACGAACATTCCTACTCCCCGAGCTCTTCCTGGTCATGGCAACGCAGAACCCCATCGAACAGGAAGGTACCTACCCGCTG
>CAJWYI010000035.1 GCA_913049815.1 uncultured Gammaproteobacteria bacterium | reverse complement strand
GTTAGAGACCACCGCCTTGAACCGCTGGGTTCAAGGGCCTATCAGACAGCGTCAATTTGGGGAACCTCACATCAATGTCGTTGGGACATCGTTTGACAACGCATCGCCTCTTACCATGACCTCCTTACTAGATCTTCGACAGTCCCTTCGGCAGCAGCGCGAAAAACTGAATGCCGACGAGAAAGCCACCGCGGCTCAGTCAATCTGTCAGCAAATCATGTCCGCAGTATGGTTTACCGATGCCCGTCATGTTGCCTTCTACTGGGCAACACGAGGCGAGATCGACTGTCGTCCCCTAATGCAGATGGCGATTTCTTGGGGTGCCCACTGTTACCTTCCGATCGTGGACGACTCCGCTGACCGGGAGATGCAGTTTCATGTTTTCCATCCCAAGAACACTGACGAGTTGATACCTAATCGATTCGGCATACCCGAACCGACCAGAGGAACCCAACGTGACATCTCCGAACTGGACCTGGTTTTCGTACCGCTCGTCGCTTTTGATCGGACAGGAAACCGATTAGGCATGGGACAGGGGTACTATGATCGGGCACTTGCAGGTGACGCACACCCACCCCTTCGAGTCGGGCTGGGTCATACGTTCCAAGAGGTCCCCCGTCTCAACCCTTCATTATGGGATGTACCGCTTCAACTCGTCGTCACCCCGACAGAGCTGATTCGTACCGAGTACTGTCCGGCACCCATTCACCAACCCTGATTATTGTTGGGCTGCTGGCATCGACCTTCATCCGACAATGACGATACCATCACACGACGTTTGATGTGATTCACAGGCACAAAACAAGATGACTATAAGGAACATTGTCCGGATGGGTCATCCGGTACTTCGCCAAAATTCCACTCCTTATCTTCGGGAGAACATTGGCACGGCAGAATTCTTGAACCTTATCACTGATTTGAAAGACACCATGGCGGACGCCGGTGGGATTGGCCTCGCGGCGCCTCAGATCAATGAGCCAGTTCAGATCGCTGTCATCGAGGTGCCAGCATCGGGTTCTCGCTACGGCGATCATCAGGCGGTGCCGTTCGGTATCTATATCAATCCCGTGATCACAATATTGAATCCAGAAACCGCGGGGTATTGGGAAGGATGTCTTTCCGTTCCCGGTTTGATGGGATATGTCGAGCGCCCACAGCATGTTCGTATCGACTTCATTGACGAACATAACACTGAACAGTCATTGATTGCCGAAGGGTTCACCGCCACGGTGTTCCAACACGAGCTCGATCATCTGGCTGGGAAGCTCTACGTAGATCGATTGGCCGACTCAACCCGGCTTGCCTATACAGAAGAGTACGCAGAGTTCGTTGCAGATGATGAGGAATAAGGCGAGAAGAAGTCACCCGACCCCCCAACGTCTTCACTATCTCCGCCTCGCGCATAATCTCACTTATCCCGTCCGATCTAGTCCAAGAACATACGATACGCCAGGTTGTCGCTCTCATTCCAATGGCGGTAGCCAATGCTCTGCATCAAGTTTTTGAACGGACCTCGGTCCCCTCGCTGAAGAGCGATCCCGGCAAGGACTCGCCCTTCCGCTGCGCCATGGTTGCGGTAGTGAAACATCGTGATATTAAATCGATCACCCAGGCGGGTCAGGAATTCAAGCAAAGCACCCGGGCGTTCTGGAAACTCGAAACGGTACAATTGCTCACCAGCGATACCTACCGACCGGCCGCCTACCATATGCCGTACATGCAGCACCGCGAGTTCATTATCAGAAAGATCGGTCACCTGATAGCGACGCGCGAGAGACCGAATAAGCTCACGCCGGTCTCCATCATCTGTCGTCTGGATACCGACAAGGACACGCGCTGGTCTCGTTGACGCTGACGCATCGAATCGGTAGTTAAACTCCGTTACCGCCCGCGACCCGATATGATCGGCAAATCTGAGAAAACTGCCAGGCTCTTCTGGAATCTCAACGCCTAACAGGATTTCCCGCTGCTCGCCAGACTCGGCTCGCTCACTGATATGCCGCAAACGATCAAAATTGACGTTGGCACCACTGACGATGGCAACGCATGCGTTTGCCATCGGTCCATGATCTGCAATATGGCGCTTTGCACCGGCCACCGCCAACGCTCCTGATGGTTCTGCCAGTACCCGGGTGTCGTCGAAGACATCTTTGACCGCTGCGCAAATCTCATCAACGTTGACCGTAACCATCTCATCGATACAGCGACGTGCCAGACGAAAACTCTCCTTCCCAACTTGTCGAACAGCGGTACCATCGGCAAACAAGTCCAATGTATCAAGCGGAAGTCGAACGCGCCGTTTTGCGGCGAGCGCATGCGTCATACTTGCAGCCCCTTCCGCTTCCACGCCGATGATCTTCACATCAGGTCGCAGATAACGAACATACGTACCCACACCAGCAATCAGTCCACCACCACCGACGGGTACAAAAACCGCTGATAACGGGCCGGTATGTTGGCGCAAAATTTCCATACCGACTGTGCCCTGGCCAGCAATCACATCCAGGTCGTCGAAAGGATGGACATATGCGAAGCCGGTTTCTGTAGCAAAGCTTGTGGCATGAACGGCAGCTTCGTCATAGGTATCCCCATGCAACACAATCCTGGCTCCAAGTCTTGCCACGGCATCGACCTTGATCTGGGGCGTGGCACGACCCATCACAATACAAGCAGGTAGCCCCAGGTGTCGCGCTGACAAAGCAACACCCTGGGCATGATTACCGGCTGAAGCAGTGACGACCCCCGTTACACCTGAGTCAGCTAGTAGTCGGATCTTGTTGAATGCGCCTCGAATTTTGAAGCTGAAAATCGGTTGCAGGTCTTCACGCTTCAGCAGCAGTGGACTACCCAACCTTGAGGACAGTGTATGTGCGTGATCAAGCGGTGTTTCGGCCGCGACGTCGTAGACGCTTGCGTCCAGAATCCGTTTGATGATTGCCTTGGCCATCCTGGTCATCTCCCAAATGAGACCTTATCAGCTTTCACGAGTAGCGCTGTCCATGGTCGCACGAGGACGCGCCTTCCGCTATGGTAAACCACACTCCCAGATGACAGGGCTCAAGGGTGGCGCCATGGACCAGGATCAGAAAAAGCAGCAGGTAGGCGAGGCAGCGACTGCATTCATCAAACCGAGACTAACCAACCGCTCCATTGTGGGGGTCGGTACCGGCAGCACCGCCAACTGCTTTATCGATGCTTTGGCAGATCACCGACAACTTTTTGATGGCGCAGTCGCCAGTTCTGAGGCGTCTGCCGATCGACTTGCCTCACATGGGATCCCGGTTTATGACTTAAATACCGTGGACGAAATCGAGTTTTACGTAGATGGTGCAGACGAAATAGACGGTAGCAACCATATGATTAAAGGTGGGGGTGGAGCGTTGACCCGTGAGAAAATCCTCGCTTCAGTCGCAAAGCAATTTGTTTGCATCATTGATGATAGCAAACGCGTCCGCCAACTCGGCCACTACCCTTTGCCAGTTGAGGTAATACCCATGGCTCGTAGCGCGGTCGCGCGCAGTCTGGTAGGACTCGGCGGGAGACCGGTTTTGCGCGAGAATTTTGTCACCGACAACGGGAATGTCATTCTCGATGTCTTCGACCTTCTAATCAGTAGCCCTGTTGAACTTGAGGCAGAGATCAATCACCTGACAGGCGTGTTGACTAATGGACTATTCGCTCGTCGCAAGGCCGACGTGGTCATGGTCGGTACTGAAAGAGGTCCTCTGGTCGAGTAGCCAGATACAACTGCTGAGTCAGATTCAGGAGTATAGAGGCAGCAATTTCCCAGGATTCATCACATTGTTGGGGTCGAAAACCCGCTTCAGACCACGCATCATCTCAATTTCCTCAGCGCTACGAGTGTAGTGCAGCTGTTCCCGCTTGAGCAGTCCCACACCATGTTCAGCGGAGACGCTACCCTCAAATTGCGCAACGACTGCCATGACATCGTCACTAACCGTGTCACACTCAGCCTTGAAGGAATCGATACTCCAGTCGTCTGGCCTAAGAATGTTGAGGTGTAGGTTTCCGTCGCCGATATGGCCGAACCAGATCAACTCAAAGTCCGGATAGCGTGTCGAGACGGTCGCAGAGACAGCAGCAAGGAACTCCGGTACTCGAGAAATACGTACCGCCAGGTCATTTTTGTAGGGTGTATGGGGCGTGATGGACTCTGAAATACCCTCCCGGTAGCGCCATAGATCGATACGCTGCTGTTCACTCTGGCTGACAATCCCGTCGATGACAGTACCGTCTCCAAGACAGTCTTCAAATGCTGTCATAGCCCCTTCAAGGCTGGCTTCCTCAAGTTCGAGCAACACGTAGTAGTCCGACCGATCGGTAAAAGGCGCGCTGGTATTCAGGTGTGAAAGCACGTGATCCATGGCCTGATCGGAGAAAAACTCGAACGCCGTCAGACTGGCCTTGCGACGGAAACGGTCAAAAACACGCATCACACTGTCCATCCCAGGCACGGCAAGTAGCAGCACACAGAGATCCGGCGGGAGAGGCGACAATCGGATGGTGGCTTCAACAATCAAACCCAACGTACCCTCAGAACCAATAAACAAATGCCGGAGATCGTAACCGGTAGCGTTCTTGATGAGTCCCTGATTTAGGTTAAGCAGTTCACCTTTGCCGGTCACCACTTTCAGACCGGCAACCTGATCTCGCGTCAGACCATATCGAAGCACCTTTATACCACCGGCGTTGGTGGCGATGTTTCCGCCAATCTGGCTGGAACCAGCCGAGGCAAAATCAACCGGGTAGGCAAGGTCATGCTCTTCTGCATAAGCCTGAAGGTTTGCAGTCACCACGCCAGGTTCCACCACCACAGTATGATCCACCGGATCAAACGAGTGGATGCGGTTCATCTTGTCGAACGAGATAACAATTTCACGTTCCCGAGCAACGGCGCCACCAGACAGCCCGGTCCGACCACCGGAGGGTACCAGCGACAAATCCCGCTCGTTAGCGAATACCACAAGCTGTAGAACGTCCTCGATAGCTTTGGGGAACACCACCACCGCAGGATCCGGCAGGTAGAAACGGGTCCAGTCGCGTCCGTAGGCCTCGAGATCATCTGAACTCGTAGTAATATTGGTTTCACCAACAATTGCGATAAGTTCGTCGCGCAGCGAATCGGTCACGTTAGTGCAGCTCACCACTAGTGTACCGATCCGAGACCGATTCAAGCGGAATGGGTTTTATCTTGGACGCATTACCTGCCGTGCCAAACGACTCGTATCGTGAGATAACAATTTCTGTCATTGCCGCCTGCGCTTGTCCCAGATATTTTCGGGGGTCGAACTCCGCCTTGTTCTCTGACATGAAGCGTCGAATCGCACCAGTTGAGGCAAGTCGCAGGTCTGTATCGATATTGACTTTACGGACACCGTGCTTGATGCCTTCCTGGATCTCTTCGACAGGGACGCCGTAGGTTTCGGGAATCTCGCCACCATTCTCGTTAATGACAGCAAGCCAGTCCTGAGGCACGCTGGAGGAACCGTGCATGACAAGATGCGTATTGGGCAACCGTTCATGGATTTCCTTAATACGGTCAATTGCCAGAATGTCGCCGGTCGGTGGCCGACTGAACTTGTACGCGCCATGGCTGGTGCCAATCGCAATCGCCAATGCATCACAATGCGTTCTATCGATGAAGTCGGCAGCCTGATCCGGATCCGTCAGCAGCTGCTCCATAGACAGCTGACCTTCCGCTCCGACGCCATCCTCTTCACCAGCTTCACCGGTTTCCAACGAACCGAGGCAACCCAACTCTCCTTCGACCGTAACGCCACAAGCGTGTGCCATGTCAACCACCATCCGAGTCACATCAACGTTGTACTCGTACTCAGCGGGTGTCTTTTGATCCTCGAGCAGCGAACCATCCATCATGACCGAGGAAAAACCCAATTGGATCGAGCGCTGACAGGCCCCTGGTGAAGCGCCATGGTCCTGGTGCATCACAACCGGAATATCCGGAAACTCCTCAATCGCGGCAAGAATCAGATGGCGTAAAAAATTAGGTCCCGCATACTTACGAGCACCCGCGGAGGCCTGGACAATGACAGGACTGTCGGTCTGCTCCGCGCCCTCCATGATGGCACGCATCTGTTCCAGATTGTTGACGTTGAATGCCGGAACGCCATAGTCATTCTCAGCCGCGTGATCCAGCAGCTGTCGCATACTCACTAATGCCATTTGTCGTTCTCCTGAGATGTCTTTCAACTTTGTACTCTGTCTTGGCCTGACTTTCTTAACGCCAGCCCTCACAATTCACCGCTCAGCTTCGGCGCTTCAACATCGCGACGGCCGGTAATACCTTGCCTTCAACGAACTCTAGGAACGCTCCACCGCCGGTCGATATATAGGAAATCTGTTCTTCAACACCATACTTGTCAATGGCAGCGAGCGTATCGCCTCCGCCTGCCAACGAATACGCGGGTGATTCAGCGATCGCTCGCGTCAAAGCTTCCGTTCCTCCAGCAAACACCTCGTTCTCGAACACGCCGACAGGTCCGTTCCAGATAATGGTCTTCGCCGACGACAACAAGGCCGTGATCTGTGCTACGGACTCTGGACCGACATCAAGAATCATATCGTTCGGTGAAACATTATTGACACGTTTTGTCGCGCCCGTCTCAGCCTCAAGCGACGCGCCGACCACGACGTCAACGGGCATGGGCACCGAGACCTTGGACAAAAGGGCCTTTGCTTTAACCATCAGGTCTTCCTCATAAAGGGATGCACCGACTGGGTGCCCTGCCGCCGCCAGGAATGTGTTCGCGATACCACCACCCACAATCAATACATCCACTTTGTCCGCAAGCGCAATAAGCACATCCAGCTTGGTGGACACCTTGCTGCCGCCCACAATAGCCACGACCGGCGATACGGGTGACTCGAGTGCACGGCCAAGCGCGTCAAGCTCAGATAACAATAAGGGACCAGCGCAGGCCACAGGCGCCAGAAGGCCCACGCCATGCGTCGACGCTTGCGCCCGATGAGCAGTACCAAATGCGTCCATCACATAGACATCACAGAGATCCGCCAGCTTCTTCGACAAACCCTTGTCATCCGCACTTTCACCAACATTGACGCGTACGTTTTCAAGTAGGACGAGTGAGTGGGCTCCCATTTCAAACCCATCCAGGTAATCCTCGATCAGTGGGACAGGTTGGCCAAGCGCTGCGCTGAACCACTGTGACACTGGCAACAGGCTCACATCAGGTTGCTCCTTGATTGGGATGCCTTCGCTCGGACGACCCAGATGACTCATCATCATGACACGACCACCTTGATCAAGCGCTTGCTTGACACTAGGTATCGCCGCCTTCAGACGAGCATCGCTGATGACAATACCATCTTTGATAGGAACATTGAGGTCTTCACGAATCAGCACCCGTTTCCCAGAGAGATCAATCCGCGACATCTCCCGAACGACCATCATGAAACTCCTAGGGCTTGAACGTAATCAGAGACCACGCGCCACTTCGGCGACGCGCTGTGCGGTGATTCCCAACGATTCATAGATATCATTGATCGGTCCGGATGCGCCAAATCGCTCCAATCCGACGACCGCTCCATCGAGCCCGACGAAACGAAACCAGCTGTCGGGATGACCCGCCTCAATCGCAACACGCCGCCTCAAATCGACAGGCAAGACACTATCTCTGTAGGCCTGGTCCTGCGCCAGAAATACATCGGTAGAAGGCATCGAGACCACACGTACCTGAAGCCCTTCGGCTACGAGCAGATCCGCCGCTTCGCATGCAATGGCAACTTCCGACCCTGTGCTCATCAGGATGGTATCGACCTTTCCGTCCGGTTCTCTCAGGATGTAACCCCCGCGTGCAACAGCGCTCAACTGATCGTCACCACGGTGCTGATGGGGTAGCTTTTGACGTGACAATGCGAGCGCAGTGGGCCCTTTGAATTGCAGTGCCTGCTGCCACGCGATCGCCGTTTCCACTGCATCACATGGACGCCAGAGACGCAATCCTGGTGTCGAGCGCAGATTATTCAGTTGCTCAATCGGTTGATGAGTTGGGCCATCTTCGCCCAATCCAATGGAATCATGGGTGTAAACGAGCACCTGGCGGATACCCATCAACGCAGCCATACGAACGCTATTGCGCGCATACTCCATAAACGTCAGGAACGTGCCTGTGAAGGGCAAAATGCCTCCGTGCAACGCTAGACCATTCGCAATCGCGGTCATACCGAATTCCCGAACACCGTAGAGAACATAGTTTCCACCACAGTCCGCTTCAACCGACTGTGCTTCAGGCCATCGCGTACAGTTCGAACCCGACAGGTCCGCAGAGCCTCCTACGAGTTCTGGTAACATTGCAGCCAAGGCGGCGATTGTGTTGCCCGATGCATTGCGGCTGGCGATATCTTCGGCCTTTTCAACAACCTCGGCGATGTGAGCTGCCATCGCGTCATCAAATCCATGGGGTGCCGAGCCCGACAAACGTCGTTGCAGTTCTGCGGCGGCGTCGGGAAAGGTCTGTTCATATTCTGCGAACGATTGCTGCCAGGTACTTTCCAAAGCCTGGCCCCGCGCTGTCGCGTTCCATGCATCTTTGACATCAATCGGAATGTGGAAGGGTGGGTGCGGCCAATCCAGTGTTGCGCGCGCGCCCGCTATTTCCTCCTCTCCCAAAGGTGAGCCATGACTGCCAGCCGTCCCCGCCTTATTCGGCGCTCCATATCCGATGGTGGTTCGGCAACAGATCAGCGTGGGTCGATCACTCGTCGTCGACAACTCAATCGCTGCAGCGATCGCATCCGGATCATGGCCATTCACATCCGGGACGACGTGCCAGCCATAGGCTTCGAATCGTTTTGGCGTATCGTCTGAGAACCAGCCATCAATCTTCCCATCAATCGAAATGCCGTTGTCATCATAAATGCAGGTGAGTTTGTTCAGACCGAGCGTGCCAGCGAGCGAGGCGGCCTCATGGGAGATTCCCTCCATCAGACAACCATCACCAACAAACACCCAAGTACGATGATCGACAATGTCGTACCGACGACCATCCTTTTCCCTGTTGAACTCATGAGCGAGCAGTTTTTCGGCAAGCGCCATACCAACCGCGTTGGCAAACCCCTGTCCCAACGGACCTGTAGTCGTTTCGACGCCAGCCGTATCTCCGTATTCAGGATGGCCAGGCGTCTCAGACCCGAGCTGCCGAAAATCACGTATCTGATCCAGTGAAAGGTCATAGCCACAGAGGTGTAGCAAGGAGTAGAGCAACATCGAGCCGTGACCATTTGAAAGTACAAACCGGTCGCGATTAACCCAGTCCGGATTGGCGGGACTGTGCTTCAAAAAGTCTGACCAAAGAACCTCAGCGATATCGGCCATGCCCATCGGCGCGCCTGGATGACCGGACGCCGCCTGCTCGACAGCATCCATCGACAATGCACGGATGGCGTTAGCTTTCTGACGTCGTGAAACCATGATGTTCTGCTTTGTTGGCGGGCCGATCGATAGCATATTGTCCCTTAAAGGCCCTGCACGTGCCAACATTCCAAAGGTGTCTTAACATCATGAGAATCATTTGTCCGGACCTTGACGACAGTTCACCTCCCCCTCGCCGAACTGCGATAGAATGGATACTCGCAAAATCGACTTCATTTCTGATTTCATCAGCCCGCAGGAACCGCATCAAGATGTCTGCCAACCGAACGTTCACTTCAGAATCCGTATCCGAGGGCCACCCTGACAAGATGGCGGATCAGATTTCGGACGCCATCCTCGATGCGATCTTGGATGAAGACAAGGAGGCACGCGTTGCCTGCGAAACGCTCATCAAGACTGGCATGGTGGTGATCGCCGGTGAAATCACGACCACCGCCTGGGTGGATCTCGAAGATTTATGTCGCACCGTCATCCTAGATATCGGCTACAACAGCTCCGATATGGGCTTTGATGGCACTTCCTGTGCCGTTCTCAATGCCATCGGCAAACAATCCCCAGATATAGCTATGGGTGTCGATGAAACGGACGACAAGGAACAAGGTGCCGGCGACCAGGGGCTCATGTTCGGTTATGCCTCCAACGAAACCGACGTGCTGATGCCAGCGCCGATCACCTATTCTCACCGACTCGTGGAGAAGCAATCACAGGTGCGCAAAAACGGTACGCTCAAGTTCCTCAGGCCAGACGCCAAGAGCCAGATATCATTTCGTTACAGCGAAACCGGTCAGCCAGAAGCGATTGACGCGATTGTCCTGTCGACTCAACACGATCCACACATCTCTCAGAAGGACCTGCATGAAGCGGTGATGGAAGAAATCATCAAGCCCGTCATTCCTGCGAACTGGGTCCATACAGATACAAAATTTCATATCAATCCGACCGGTAGTTTTGTCATCGGTGGCCCCTTGGGGGATGCCGGATTGACAGGTCGCAAAATTATCGTGGACACCTACGGTGGAATGGCGCGACATGGCGGAGGTGCTTTCTCCGGCAAGGACCCGAGCAAGGTCGACCGCAGTGCTGCATACGCAGCGCGCTACGTGGCTAAGAATGTGGTGGCCGCTGGTCTGGCTGACCAATGTGAATTACAGGTTTCCTATGCCATTGGCGTGGCTGAGCCCACTTCTATCAGTATCAACACGTTTGGTACGGGTAAACTCACAGACGATGCCATCGAAACACTTGTGCGCGAGCACTTTGATCTGAGACCTAAAGGTCTCATTGACATGCTGGATCTCAAGCGCCCGATTTACAGAGACACCGCCGCGTATGGGCACTTTGGCCGACCGGGCTTCTCGTGGGAAGCAACGGACAAAGCTGACGCGCTAGCAGCCGCACTGTAGTCGGTCCAGACGACACACTATGAGCGCTCCAGAGATCAGCTTTGAGTTTTCCGCACCCAGAGATGATGCAGCGCGCGACAAAGTCCTTACTGTGCGTGACAAACTGTCTACGCTCGACCCCGAGTTCTTCTCCGTAACCTATGGCGCGGGAGGTTCAACCCGCGATGGCACCCTGCAAACTGTGCTCGCGCTGGCCGAGTCAGGGACATCTACCGCACCACACCTGTCATTTGGTGGAGACGATGACGGTTTTATTCGAGAGCTACTGTCTCAGTATCAATCTGCCGGTATACGTCGCATCGTAGCGCTGCGCGGGGACGTTCCGAGTGGAACCGGGCCGGGTAGCCACATCTACGCGGATGAGCTTGTCACCTTTATCAGGCAGGAGACCGGTGATCACTTTCATATTGAGGTGGCCGCCTACCCAGAAGTCCATCCTGACTCCACATCACCAAACAGTGACCTTGCTTACTTCAAGCAAAAGGTCGACGCCGGTGCGGACAGTGCCATCACTCAGTACTTCTATAATGCAGACGCCTACTTTCACTACGTCGACACGGTTACCGCGCTCGGTGTCGACATTCCCATCGTTCCCGGGATCATGCCCATTACAAACGTCGATACTTTGCTTCGGTTCTCAGATAAATGTGGCGCCGATATTCCCCGTTGGATCAGTCAACATCTGATGCAATACCGCGACGACAAGGCATCCCTTCAATCCTTTACCACAGATCTTGTAACGAGCCTGTGTGCACGTCTGCTTGAAGGTGGTGCGCCGGGACTGCACTTCTATACATTGAATCAATCGCTTCCAACGCTGCGTATCTTCAGACAACTCTCTACATAGCAAGGATTTCGCGAGACTATGCGGGTTAGCCGACTATTTGTTCGTGAGAATCTTACCATTGGCGAAACTCTGCGCCTCGATGCTGACCGGGCTCACTACCTGCGTTCCGTCTTAAGAATACGAGCTGGACAGATCTGCCACATTTTTAATGGACGAGGTGGAGCGTTTTCAGCGACAGTTTTGGCGATCAGCAAACGTCAGGTTCTTCTTGATCTCAACGCGTTCATGGATGACGACCGAGAGTCACCTCTGCAAACGCACCTCGGGATTGGTATCGTTAGATCGTCCGCTATGGACGAATCCTTGGGACACGCCACTGAACTTGGTGCAACCCACATTACACCCCTTCAATGTGAGTACAGTCAGCTTGGTCAACGACAGAACACGAGGCAGCGGATGAATCGATGGCAGCAGGTCATCATTAGTGCCGCGGAACAATGTGGTCGAAATCAGCTACCGGAACTACACCCGATAACGCCGCTCGACGCATGGTACACCAAGGCTGAATACCGGCTGGTCGCTCACCCCGGTGTCAAAGGACCGATCTCTCGCTCGAATACGCCGACTAGTGTCGCACTTGCTGTCGGACCCGAAGGCGGGTTCAGTGCCGGTGATTTGGAGCAACTCAAGGCTCGCGGTTTCAATTCGATTGGACTTGGTCCCCGGATACTCCGCACCCCGACTGCAGCACTGGCTATGCTGGCCGTAGCGCAGTCTCTTTGGGGCGATGTGGACTCCTCTCGCCAATCGAGGGATCAATCCTCAATTTGATTGAGGATTCGTACCCGAAGGGTACCAATCGTTGCAAGGCACACGCGTCAATCCTGCAGGGCCACAGCAATTGGGGCTCGTAGCTTCTTGATGTGGTCGATGCCAGAATCGAGACCAGTTCATCCGTATACACCGCCCGCACCACTTCAGCCGCTTCGCCAGCATCAAACAAACCACTCCTGGACAACTCGACTGGCAACGCCGATCGAGCCATTACCGCGCCACATACTTGCCAACGTGTTTCGGATACCGACCGCAATTCCTGAAGACAACGGCTCGAGTTTTTCATCACCGACTGACGACAAACCACAGCCATCTGCAGCAAGCCGCGGTAGAATCCCCGCCTTACCTCAGCAGGAGATCGCAAGTGACTGTCAGGATCGGGGTGGTGATGGACCCGATTGCGACCATCAACCCCAAAAAGGATAGCACGCTGGCTATGATGCTGGCGGCAACGCGAAGAGATTGGTCCGTCTTTGTGATCACTCTCGATGGGCTCCATGTCGCCGATGGCAAGCTGAAGCTTCGTGGATGCGAGATCAGGATCGACACCTCGATGACCGACTGGAGCCACGCACCCGCCTGGTATGAGCTGGGCCCTGAAGAGATCTGCACACCTAACGAGTTCAATGCACTATTGATGCGCAAAGATCCGCCATTCAATATGGAATACATCTATGCGACGTATCTCCTCGAGATGGCTGAAGCCGCGGGGACCCCAGTGCTGAATAAGCCCGGCAGCATCCGTGATGCCAACGAAAAGATATTTGCTTTGCGCTTTCCCCAATGCTGCCCGCCTCACCTAGTCAGCCGCGACCCGGGATTGCTTCGTGCTTTCCATACAGAACACGAAGACGTGATCTATAAACCGCTAGATGGCATGGGGGGAATGTCCATCTTTCGTGCGGCACCCGGCGACAGCAACCTTTCAGTGATCATTGAGACCCTGACTGACGGTGGTCAACGCCAGATCATGGCACAACGCTACATTCCTGAAATTGTAGACGGAGACACCCGCATCCTTTTGATTGACGGTGAGCCCGTATCGTACGGTTTGGCGCGCATACCACTCGCCGGTGAAAGCCGCGGCAATCTCGCGGCTGGCGGCACTGGTGTTACACGGAGGCTCAACGAACGCGATCATTGGATCTGCCAACAAATCGGCCCGACACTCAAGGAACGCGGTCTCTACTTTGTCGGTATCGATGTCATCGGTGACTACCTGACGGAAATCAACGTGACCTGCCCAACCTGTATTCGAGAGATCGACGCACAAAAAGATCTTGACATCGCGGGAGACTATCTCGATTTCATCACAGAGACCCTGCTCTAACCGATGTCTGCGCCTCCTACAGGGAGCCCTTTATGGCAGTGGTGATACCGAACACGTCGCCAACAAAGGCAGATCGACCAAGTATGAAGCGCCTGACCTGCTTATCGATGACTTCATCCGTAGGGACGTTCTACCTGAGGGCACGGGGCAGAAGAATCGAGAAGGTCGGCAATGTGAACTACCCGGCTGAAGCAAAAAGCCACCAGTTGTTCGGGATTCTGCGGTTGCTCGTGACCAATGTTCCAGACGGAACCTTAAAACAAATACATCTGTTTGAGTCCTCAGGAGAACAGATCCTGGATGACGCAGCCTGTCGTTTTGGCCAGTTGGCCTCCCCGTTCGGAACGTTTCAAGATGAATTAAGAGAATCCACGGACGAACTCGAGATCATCCGCACATGGCAGTTCCGAAAGAATTCCTCATTGCGGAGTTCTTAGCGTGGACTCGCTCAGAAATCACTTCCTGATTGCCTCACCAAAACTCACAGACGACTTTTTTGATCACTCGTTGGTCTATCTTTTCGAGCACAACGACGAAGGGGCATTTGGTGTCGTTGTCAATAAACCTGCTCCGGCAACACTATCCGAGATTGTTGACGCCCTCGATGATTCATCTGACGTTCCTCCCCTGATGATTGGCGGTCCCGTTAATCGAAACGTGGTTCTATTCCTGCACGACAATAATCCGGAGCAAGCAGAGTCCATGGAGCTGTTCAACGGAATCTACCTCTCCAGCACTGCAGGATTTCTCGATAATCTTCGAGGGGACAGGGCGCCAGCACGCTGCCGCGCCTTTATAGGATCGTCGGGCTGGGCACCGGGCCAGCTGGGTCAGGAGATCGCCGATGATGCATGGTTGGTCGTACCGGCTCGCCCAAACGTTCTGTTTGATGTCCCTTACGACGATCAGCGACAGGCAGCCGCAAGTACACTGGGCATCGATCTCAACCTCGTTCTACCTACAGGACTCAATTAACGTGACCCGCCCGGTCACCGTTTTGGGCTTTGACTTCGGCATGTCTAGAATTGGCATTGCCGTTGGGCAATCGATCACAAACACAGCCTCACCGCTTACCATCGTGACCGCCCGCGATGGCATTCCGAATTGGGACGACATCGATGGATTCATCACCAGCTGGCAGCCAAGCTACCTCGTGGTCGGCGACCCGATCAACATGGACGGATCGGACAGCGAGATGGCGGGACTGGCGCGAAAGTTCGCGAGACGCATTGAGGCTAGGTGGAAGATTCCTTCACAGATGGTGGACGAGAGGCTGAGCTCCTCCGAAGCGCACGCACTCAGCACTGCCACACATATCGATGATGTTGCCGCTGTTTTGATCACAGAAACATGGCTCGCCATACACGCAGCACGCGCGGAAAAAGACTAGCGGCGGCGTACGTCATCCTCCGTCGATTTCAGGCACAGCCCCCACAGCATTTACTGAAGACCAGCCTTCGCTGGGGGACTGTTCTCACGACAATTTGGTCATTAGGCGCAGATCATTGGCGGAACCTTCTACCGATAACATAGTATTATTGAGATTATGAGTTCTCCACTTGTATCCACCACGAACGCAGCCCCGTGAGCATCGCCGACAACATTGAGACCGTTCGCTCGAAAATCGAGTCCGCCTGTTGGTCCTCTCAGCGGGATCCTGCGAATGTGCGCCTTCTAGCGGTAAGCAAGACCCGAACTGCCGATGAAGTCGACGTCGCGATCCAGGCCGGCCTTTGTCACTTTGGCGAAAACTATCTCCAAGATGCCCTGGACAAAGTCGAGAGAGTGGCCACGCAGGTCAGCTGGCACTTCATTGGTGCCATTCAGTCCAACAAAACACGGCTCATTGCCGAGCACTTCTCCTGGGTCCATACACTCTCAAGCCAGAAAGCCGCGAGACGGCTCAACGAACAACGACCTAAACATCTTCCTGCTTTGAAAACGCTGATACAGATAAATATCGACAATGACCCTGACAAGGCAGGACTCGGCATCGATGAGGTAGGTGAGTTCCTGCACGAGACGCGTGACTTCAAGCGGCTTAATATCTGTGGCTTGATGACTATCCCAGGAAAGCCCGGTAAGGGTGCAAATTCGACCAGCAAACCTTTCGCGCAGTTGCGTGGACTGCGCGATGACCTGCGACTCGAATATCCCGAGCTTACCGAGCTGTCCATGGGCATGTCGGGAGACCTGGAAGCAGCCATATCAGAGGGCGCGACCTGGGTCCGGATCGGCACCGCTATTTTTGGCCCACGGAACTGACCGGAGATACCCTCACGAAAAAGGAACACACAAGATGACCAAACTGGCATTCATTGGTGCAGGAAGAATCGCTCAGGCCATCATCGGTGGACTGATCAACCAGGGATTTGTTGCCGCTAACATGACCGCAGCCGATCCGGACACTCGCATACTCGATAGTCTACCAGAGGGTGTGCAGCGTTCGGCAGACAACCTGCAGGCAGCCTCAGACGCGGATGTCGTCATCCTATGCGTCAAACCCAATATGACCAAATCTGTCGTCAGCGACCTCGCCAGCACCCTGACAGGTCGACTACTGATCAGCGTTGCGGCGGGTATTCGAGCATCCGATCTAACAACCTGGTCAGGGGGTACCACAGTGATACGATGTATGCCCAATACCCCTGCACTCATTCGTCAAGGAATGGTCGGGCTCTATTCCTCCGACGCGTCCACGGAGCAGCGTACCTTGGCGGAGGAATTACTCAGTGCGGTCGGGTCCACGGCATGGTTCGAGTCTGATGACGATCTCGACAAAGTCACAGCGTTGTCTGGCAGTGGGCCCGCCTATTTCTTCTACCTCATGGAAGCAATGATTGACGCAGGTGTCGCACTCGGTATCTCCGAGGATGCAAGCCGAACTCTGGTTCTCAACACGGCGCTTGGCGCTGCCGCGATGGCAGTCGAGAGTGCAGAGTCACCATCACAGCTGAGAGCCAATGTCACTTCACCTGGAGGCACGACGGAGGCCGCACTGAAGGTACTCGCTTCACAAGGCTTGCCGGCCAACATGGATGCCGCAGTGAGAGCTGCTTATCACCGGGCCATCGAATTAGGCGAGAATGCATCACCGCGCTAAACGTGATTCAAACATAATCGGCTATACTAGAATCAACACCCTTCTCAACTCTTCAGAGTAAGACAAGCTCCTTATGGCAGAAAGTTTCGCAGACTCCGGAGTCTACATAGTCAAGGTGATCTTTGGCCTTTATGGCCTGCTGGTCATGGTTCGATTTTTGATGCAGATCGCTCGAGTCGACTACTACAACCCAATCTGTCAGGGCATCATTCGGGTAACAGAGCCAGCCCACAAACCACTGTCGTTTATGTTTCCAGCCATTCGTGGGGTGAATTTCGCTACCCTTGTTCTGGCCTTTCTGATTACACTCGCGTCCCTGATGCTGATCTCAATGTTGTTGGGCTATGGTGTCTTCCAGCTCTTCTTTCTTACCTGGGTCCCCCTCGCCCTGTTTGGTCAGATTCTGGACATCTACTTCTGGTCACTGCTGATCATAGTAATTGCCAGCTGGATTGCACCAACTTCCAATCACCCCGGGCTGACACTCGTACAGCAGTTGACTGAACCCTTGTGCACCCCTGCTCGAAAGTTGTTGCCGCCAATGGGTGGTCTCGATCTCTCGATTATCCTTGTATTCCTTTCCATCACGGTCATTGAGCGCATCGTGATCATTGGCCTGATGCAGTCCCTGGGTATTCCCCAGGGCCTGATGATGGGTCTATAGAAGCCCGCTCTCGCCAGCGAGTCAACGTGGGTCACATCTACCGCAATCGCAGATACCCTTCGCGGCTGCGAGGACTGGTGATCATGCTTTGTTTTTTGGGCGTGCTTCCCCGAACGCTTAATGCAGGCCACCAGGAATCGACCGATCACATCGTCTACTTCACGAGTATCGACAGTCGACTGGTTCCGCCGCTCGTGGCACGTGCACATGGACTACCACGAGGTCAACGCTATCTGACCGTCTCGGTCACCGTGCAAAGAAAAGAAAGCTTAGAAGCGATCCCAGCGGTCGTCACCGGTCACACCACCAACCTGCTCGCGCAACAAATACCGCTAAAATTTAAGGAAGTGCGTGAAAGGGATGCGCTCTACTATCTCGCCACACACATCGCGGACCAGCAGGATACGCATCAATATCAGCTGAAAGTCGAACCCTTAGACGCATCTCAGGAAACGGGGCCGGCGGATAAGTCATCGCCGTCAATGCCTATCGACGTAACGTTCCACTATCGCTACTTCACGGGTCATGAAACCATTGTCCCAGCAACACCACGCTGATCGCACGGAGACCAACATGCGCGTAGTCCTGGCGACCAGCAACACACACAAGGTGAACGAGTTACAGGCACTACTGCCAGCCTTATCCCTGGTCGGTCAGGATACGTTCAATATCGAGTCTGCGTCGGAAACAGGATTGACGTTCATTGAGAACGCATTGATTAAAGCCAGACATGCAGCAGACGGCGCCGGGTTACCGGCGCTAGCTGACGACTCCGGACTAGTCGTACCTGCTCTAGAAGGAGCACCGGGGATCATCTCCGCACGCTATGCCGGCGAACGTGCGACTGATACAGACAACAACCAGAAACTGCTCCGGGCATTGGACAAAATCGCTCACCGCGACGCTTTCTTTTTCTGTTGTCTTGTCCTAATTTCGCATGCTGAAGACCCTACGCCGCTGATCGCCACCGGACGCTGGCATGGCGAGATTATCCGTCAGCCGAAGGGCAGACATGGGTTCGGATACGACCCGTTATTCAGAGTTCAAGGACTCGATTGCACGGCTGCAGAGCTGACGCAGGAAGAGAAAGGGCAGCGGAGCCATCGTGGTCTCGCCGCCCGAGAATTGCATAAAATGGTTTCGAGTCAACGTTGAGGCTCAACGCGCCCCTTCAGCCGTGAATGCCGATTACTGAATGCTAGACCCTGTCGAAATTCCACTGTCCTTGTATGCGCACTTCCCCTGGTGTGTCCGAAAGTGTCCCTATTGTGATTTCAATTCACATCAGCTCACGGCGTCGTTGGACGAAAATCGATATATTGATCAGTTGTTATTTGATCTCGAGGCAGATCGCGTACTTACCCATGATCGAACGATAGAGACGTTATTCCTGGGCGGCGGCACCCCGAGTCTGTTCTCTGCGGATGCCATCTCAAAGCTCCTTTCGGGTATCGCCACCCGCATACCGATTGCCGCGGATGTCGAGGTCACTATGGAAATTAATCCAGGCAGTATCGAACAGGTATCGAGGTTGGCTGCCTATCGGGATGCAGGCGTGACACGGCTATCAATCGGGGCACAGTCCTTCGGCACATCACAGCTCCAGAAGCTGGGGCGAATCCATGATCCTGACGACACCAGGCGTGTGGCCGCCGCCGCAAGACAAGCCGGTTTCGCGCAAGTGAACCTCGATCTGATGCACGGTCTTCCTGGGCAGACCGTCCAAGACGCCATGAGAGATATCGAGGATGCTCTCGCTCTGGCTCCGGACCATCTATCCTGGTATCAGCTCACTATCGAACCAAACACCGTGTTCTACAACCGGCCACCTGCCCTCCCCAACGATGAGATGATCGATACAATCAA
>CAJWYI010000034.1 GCA_913049815.1 uncultured Gammaproteobacteria bacterium | reverse complement strand
CTCCCGGTCATACTCATCTCAGATGCCGCTGGGATGCACCATGTTAGCGATTTGTTGCGTGATGCAGTGTCACGTGTGGACTACCTACAGTTTGACCGCACTTTACCGGAACTTCTTCGTCACGTTGTCACTCGGAACATTAAGGAAACCCGCACCCGTCAACGGGTTAAGGAACTGGGCATCCAGATGCGCAAAGTGAATCGAACCGTTTCACAAAGTCTGCGAGAACTGGAAGCAGACCAGCAGACCGGGTATCGCGTTCAGTCGGCGTTAATGCCGGTATCGCCGCAGGAAATTCATGGATTGACCCTTAAACATCGGATTCAGCCTTCGTTGATTCTCAGTGGCGATTTTGTCGACTACTTCGAACTCGCAGATGGTCGTTTGTTGTTTTTTATTGCAGATGTATCCGGCCATGGGAGCTCTGGTGCGATGGTCACTGTACTATTGAAGAGCCTGTCCTCACGACTCAAGAATGAGTCTTACGTCATGGGCTTGCGATCATCTTCCGAGACACTGGAATGGTTCAACGAGGAGCTGCTGCTGCTGGGGCTTGAACAACATGTCGCCATGTTCCTTGGGCTGATCGATGAAGAAGGATCACGGATGCAATATGCGAATGCTGGTCACTTTCCCAGCGGAATTCTTACGGGTCCGAATCTGGTGCCTGGTTTCCTAGCTAGTGGGGGTTTGCCTCTTGGCCTGCGGACGGGTTCGAGTTACGAGGATCATCGCGTTAACCTGCCTGATCGGTTCCTCTTGACGATGTTTTCCGATGGAGTGTTCGAACTAATGACTGAAATGAAACTTTCGGACAAGGAAAGAGAACTATTATCTATGTCGAGTTACGGCGAATCCGATGCCGACACGATTTTTAACGCACTCCCGATACCTCCTTCGGGTATGGCCAACGATGACGTTGCGGTGTTTTCAATTACACGATGAGTGACGACGGTAAAATACTGATAGGACGACAGGACCAGACAACGGTTCTGAAACTCTGTGGAGAAATTCGGGTCACGTTGGGACCTACGATTGTGCGTTTTCTGTCGACCCTGGGAAACCAGAGAACGATGACCGACATGGTCGTCGATCTTCGCGAGACGACGTTTATCGATAGCACAGGCTTAGGTGTATTGGCGAAAATATCGCTCGTCTTTGAGAACCTGACAGGACGAATGCCGACACTGGTCTGTCCGGATCCCGACATCAACGAAATCCTTCATGCCATGGGCTTCCGCGACATTTTTGTCTTAGTTACGGATCTGGCGCTCGTGACAACTGACGGTATTGAACTCCCCACCGAGCAGACCTCGGAAGAAGAACTACGGCGCCAGGTCATTGAAGCCCACAGAGTCTTAATGGGGCTGAACGAAGAGAACGAAATGGTGTTCAAGGATCTTGTCGAAGCCCTCGAGGAAGAAGATCAAAAGAACATGTCTCAGGGCGAGAGAGCCAGCACAACGTCTCAGGTCGCTGGCGCTAGCTGACCTTATCAGACTTCTGCATCCATCTGTTCCGCTGTGAGTTTCGCTTTGATGAAGTCCGGATGGGCAACGTGAAGCAATCCACAGACCTTGCGGATGAAGTGGTCTTCATAGCGGTCGATACGGCCGTCCGCGAAGGCAACACGCCATAAGTTAGTAATCAGTTGTGTTTTGTCTTCGTAGCTGTAGGCGTCATTGACTAACTGGGTGAACTGGTAAATATCGTGTGCATCTTGGGTCGCTTTGTCTGCAAGCGAGACCAGTTCATTGAGTTGACTCTCCCGTAGTTCGAAAGTGTCCTTCAGCATAGCGAAGATGAGTCCCCGCTCCATTTCGTCCTGATCAAAATCCGATTTGGCCACTTCAATAAGGAGTGCTGCGGTCGCGTATTGGATGCTCAGACGGTGCTCCTCTTCAGAGGCATCCTCCGGGGGATTCAGCTTGTCGGCAAAAAACTTACGAATATCGTCGATCATGGGTGCTCCTTGGCTACGCTCGACCGTTTCAGGTTACCCGATGTCGCGCTGTGCGCTCGACGGCGACGACTTAATCGCGGATAGTACTCCGGACGTTTCAAGCGTCTCATCAATCATGTCCAGACCTGCGCCGTCGATGTATATGTGTTCACCCAGGTTTCGCCTGAATGCTCGGGCGCCTCTAAGTCCACTGAACAGACCGAGAAGATGTCGTGCCGAATGCTTCAGATTCTCGCCCGCAGCCAGTTCTGATGCAATATGGTCCCGATAGTTGCACCAGACCTGGTAATGGTCCGGCGGTGTAGTGCCGAATAGGCTCGCGTCGAGTTGGGCAAGTAGGAATGGATTGTTGTAGACCGCTCGCCCGATCATTACTGCCCCGACCCGTTGACATTCCATCAGGGCATCCTCGTGTGTCTTGATGCCGCCATTGAGTGAAAACTGAGCATCTGGAAAGTCATCCTTGATGCGGTAGACAAAGTCATAGTGCAGAGGAGGAATTTCACGGTTCTGTTTAGGACTGAGTCCAGACAACACCGCGATACGAGCGTGGACTGAGAAGGATCGACAACCACCATCGTAGACCTGGTGTATGAAATCCCTAAATTCGGCATAGGTCGGTTCTTGGTCAATACCGATGCGACACTTCACAGATACCGGAATGTTGACGCGCTGTGCCATCGCAGAGACGCAGTTCGCGACGGTCTCGGGTGTCGCCATCAGGCAGGCGCCGATGCCAGCGGACTGAACCCGATCGCTTGGACAACCAACGTTGAGGTTCACGGCCTGATAACCAGCAGCCTCAACCAGTTCGGCGCACTCACTGAGTTCGGTTGGATTGCTCCCGCCGAGCTGAAAGACACACGGCGCATCTTCTTCGTGCCTGAGAAAATGGTCAGCGCTGCCATGCAACAATGCACCGGAGGTCACCATTTCTGAGTACAACAAGGCGTTTGGCGATACGAGCCGGAGCAGGTAACGACAGTGACGATCTGTGCATCCCATCATCGGGGCGACACTGAGCGGGTATGTCGGATTTGATGGCATCAGGGAAGTGTAGCACTCACGATTTCCGGTCGAACAGATGACATTTGTTATGTCTATCCGTGTACTGAAACCGATAGTGTATGATGCTAGCGTCTCCTCGCTTGCGACCCTGACATGACTGTTCGAACCCGAGTGGCGCCATCCCCGACAGGTGACCCGCACGTAGGCACTGCCTATATGGCGCTCTTTGCCCGCGCGCTCGCACACAGGCACGGTGGTCAGTTTGTGCTGCGTATCGAAGATACGGATGTCGCACGCAGTACTGTCGCCTCTGAGCAGAATATACTTTCCTCGCTCCGATGGCTTGGGCTGACCTGGGATGAGGGACCTGATTGCGGTGGACCCCACGGTCCATATCGCCAGAGTGAGCGCCTCGCCATCTATCGAGAGTACGTCGATCAGTTAGTAGAAGATGGCCATGCGTTTTACTGCTTTTGCACTGCGGATCGTCTTGCAGAGATGCGCAGTGCTCAGATCGCTGCGAAAGAATCCCCTCGTTATGATGGGCACTGCATGTCGCTATCTAAAGAAGAGATTGCTAGGAGAATCGATGCAGGTGAAGAGTATGTGATTCGTATGAAAGTTCCTGATGAGGGTGCCTGTACCTTCCAGGATCGCCTCCGTGGTGAAATCAGTATCGACTATGCGCAGGTCGACATGCAGGTGCTCCTGAAGTCCGACGGCTTCCCCACCTACCACCTAGCAGTTGTGGTCGATGACCATCTTATGGGGATTACGCACATCATACGTGGTGAGGAATGGATACCATCCGCGCCCAAGCACCAATTGCTATATGACTATTTTGGTTGGGAGACACCAGAGTTGATTCATATGCCATTGCTTCGCAACCCTGATAAAAGCAAGTTGTCGAAGCGTAAGAACCCAACCAGCATTCGATTCTACGAACGGATGGGGTTCTTGCCGGAAGCAATGGTCAATTATCTTGGTATGCTTGGTTGGAGCATGCCAGATGGCGAAGAGAAGTTCTCCATGACAGAGATGTATGATGCTTTCGACGTGGACCGCATTTCGTTAGGTGAACCGGTTTTCGATGTGGACAAACTCCGTTGGCTGAATGGACGCTGGCTGCGTGAGTCACTCACCGACGAAGAAATGGCTGATCGTTTGACGGAATGGGCGCTGAATCGAAGCAATCTGTTGGCTGTCTTGCCGCTGATCAAAGCACGTGTTGATGTGCTTTCTGATGTTGTACCGATGACCGGATATCTCGCCGCTGGAATCCCCGACATTGGTCAATTAGATTTTGAACACAAACAGAACAGCCAGGACGATATGCGGGACTGGCTTCAATTCATGGATTGGATGTTTGACCGGCAGGGTAATTGGGAGCGGGATTCGATCGAATCTTCGATCACTCGATTGGCGGAAGCATTGGATGTCAAAATACGAAATCTGTTATTCCCGCTGTTTGTTGCGGTGACGGGTAGTCCCGTCTCGCCACCACTATACGACTCAATGGCTTTGCTCGGTCCGGATATGTGTCGAGCACGATTGAGACATGCGATCGATACTCTGGGTGGTGTCTCAAAAAAGCACGGTAAGCGACTTGAAAAGCGATTTGCAGAACTCATGACCCCGAAACTCCACGAAGGCTGAGAATATGGCGTTTTACGAACTTCGGCAGTACAGCATACTGCCGGGCAAGATGGATGACTGGGTGGAATTCATGGAGACCACCATCATTCCGTTCCAGGTGTCACAAGGTATGGTGATTACAGCTAGCTTCCGGGCGGAAGAAGATGAGAGTGTCTACATATGGATGCGTCGCTTCGAGTCCGAGGAAGAGAGCAAACGTCTTTATGAGGCGGTCTATCAGAGCGATACCTGGAAGAATGATATTGGCCCTCAGATTCCCGATATGATGGATGTGACGAACATCCAGGTCACAAAACTGACACCGACGCCCCGAAGCACGACGCAATAGGCTGAGAATGAAGGTGGTACTGGGGTGACACCCCTATGCCGAATTGACCTCACGGAATTGCCTCTTCGCGTTTGGTCGGACTTGATCCGCGGTAGCCTTTGTGTCCCATAGTGGTGGCTTGAAGCAAACGAACTAATCCGTGGACCAACACCACACTTTTTCAGGCACGTGCTGCCGCCGAGGTGGCCTTGGCGGACCACTACAATCTATGCAATGAAGCATTGGCGATTGGGTTGTATTAGGAAGCGTGGGCTATGCTTGCAAAGCCTCAACATCAGTTGATTCGTAACGAATTGTCTGGAGCGCCAGTTCAATTAACAAACAAAAGACTTTTGGAGCGGCCAGTGCATTTGCGCGCTCGTCCAATGAGGTCTAACAGTGGCTCTCTGTATGCAGAGATTGAGTACAAAGTAGCCGATGATGGTCGAGTACGTAGGTCTGGGGCGGTCGGTGGCGACATACCCACCTGGCGTACGACAGCAATCCGCGGGCGTTTGGAAAATTTAAAATACCGATCACGGTTCGAGGGTGGTGAACCTATTGAAACGGAAGGACTTGTGCATGTTCAGCCCTATCGGTCGGGATCGTTGTCCTGATATCGTCGATAGTTCGCGATCGTCAATAGAAGCAGCTCAGTCTCTTTGGACCGCTGCGACTCCTTGGAATCTTGTTAGATGTGTATTTACGCTCCTGATGCTGTTGGCAATCTCATCGGTGTCTGCAATGCAGCCGATAACTTCTGATCAAACGCTTGAACATGGTTTGGAGATGAGGGAACAAGACGGCTATCAACTTCATGGGGCGTTTGAGCTATCAGATAACTCGAGTGTCAGAGTCCATCGAACGCACCACTCGGTAGTCGACACGCAGCACCGTGAATGGCGGTGTGATGATAGCGATGGTGTGTTTGATACTTTGGAAACACACCATTTCGTCATTGACGATCTACCCAGTGAGTTTCGCTTTCGCTGGCAGCAGTCTGCATCTGCTCCTTCCTCGATGGTGTTGTTGATAGGCGATCAGCTGCGAAGGCAGTACCCCCACCCAGATGATCCAAGCACCTTTGTATTTTCAGACGTGGGTACGTTGTGGCAAGACAGTGCGTGGCAGCATGCGACACTGGTTCCTGAGTACGCATCGACAAGCGACTTTTACACTGGGCGGTTGTCGATTGCGCTGTGGTTGTCTCTCGAAGACAACATTGAGGAACATGAGGTGCATCGGGTGGACTGGACCGAACGCGGTACAGAACCAACCTGGCGAACCATCGTGCTGGAAACCGAGGTGTACCTGCTCTACGCGGGTCCTCTCTTCGATATACTTCGATCAAATCCAGATGCTTTGCGCATCAGTATCAATGGTGAGACCCCGTTTCCCATCACATCTCAGTTTGCGTTATTCAAACTGGAAGATGTGAAAGACCGTGACGCTGCGGAGCAGTTCGTCGAGGCGCCTCGAAGTGCGCTACCTGACTTCCCTGTCCGTTACCTGGGTACTGCAATGCTGCGGACAGAGACCACCATCGAGGTCTCCGGTCATGGAGTGATTGACGGTCGCCACCTTCAGGCATTGCCAGATATGAGCAATCGTTGGCTGTTTCGTGCCCTACCACACGGGAAAGTGTTTAAGCTTTCAGATACTGCAACAGTGCGGTCGGATGGAAATTTTGATCAGGTCACCTACCAACAGGTGCTCGAGTATCAGTTGAACAGTGGTCTCATCACGCTGTCTTCAGCGAGTGACGCGCCGTTTGCAATCAGTGTCGAAAGTCTCACGGTCGCCAACGCACCAACCCGTCACCAGGCGGCTATTAACCTCAATGTGGTGACGCAGCCTATGGCGACTCTCGATGAATTGCGTGAAGGTCGTTTTGACTTTGAGGCCAGTAATCGGCCGGTACACCTGGCAGGCATTAAGGTCGTTGGCAATTGGCGTGATGCGGCAGATGGACCGGAGGTTGGGGGCAATGGATCGCTGGTTGAGCATGTCTTTCTTCACGTTGCTGACGATGCGATAAAACTTGCGGCACAGTTCGTGATCTATCGTCATGCGACCGTACTGCAGGGGGATGCAGGCGGCGTGATGAATATCGGTTCCTATGGCTACAATCGTGGTGTTCGCGGAAGTCGACTTGAGCACATCCACGTGCACCGTGTCTGTCAGCAACTTCAAGGACCCCACCGGACCGCACAGGACGATGATCGGGGCGGACTCATTACATCGCGCACTGGCAACTTCAACTTTCTCGGGCAGGGCACCAATGGCTTGTTTGATATTGTGATTGATGGACTTTGGGTCGCCCCGGTCGGAGGCAATCATGTCTCCCGCATTCTTGCATTAGGCGTGATGGGCGGACGTCGGACGACACGAACGAGCTTTATAGACAGATTCGACCCGGTGGCAAGGTTTCGTTTTGGTGGTTTCTTGATTCGGAACCTTCGTGTACCGGTGCTGCCAGCTGCGCCGATGTTGGTCTACAGCCAACCCATGAGAGGGGAGAGGCAGGCGCCGGAGGAAATGATTGAATGGGTCCGACTTCCAGACAGTGACGCTGGGATTCGCATTGAATGGATCGGTTATAAAAGGCCTGATCTATCGTTCAAGGACCATTATGGTACCTACGATATTGATCCAGGGTTTGTTGAGGTTGTCAGCTTACCGCCATAGATCGACTGAAAATCCTTGGTAGCTCTTCGTCGTTGTCGAGAACGTCACCTATCGACAACGAAGCCTGATACGCGTCCGAGAGAATGTTTCGCTTGCCGTTAAACGTCGCACCATCAGGCATGTACGCACAGGTCATCGCGCGTCGATATCCGGTTGTCATGTTAGGACCGGCACCATGTGCAACCATTCCGTCGATATAGATGGCATCACCTGCGGAAACAGTTACAGGGACCGGTTCGATGTCTGCCAGCACCGGATACTGCGCTGTGAGCTCGCCCATATTCTCGCCGATCCCTGCGGGTTTGAAGTCTGTCATGGTTTGCGAGCCGGGCAGGATGTAAAGACACCCGTTCTGCAACGTTGCATCATCCAGTGTTACCCAGACAGAGATGGCCTGATGGCTGTCAAACGACCAGAACGGTACATCTCGATGGAACGCCGTTGCGTTGGAAAGAGGTTCTTTGATCAGCGCCTGGTCGTGCCAGATGCGGATCGCGTCAATCCCTGCGAGGTCACAAGCGATTCGACCCAGTTGCGGGTTATGCATGAGTTCATGGACGCCCGGTGACATCCGAGACAAGAGCATCTGCTGTAGGAAAACGTTGGCGTAATGGCCGTCCTTATTTCCGGCCGGCGTCCCATCCAGGCTGCGGCCACCACGTTGCTGCGCAACGGCGGCATCTATCTCCTGACGCCATGTGGTCAACTCGTCCTCCGATAGGAAGCCAGAGACGTGTACGAAACCTTCGCGCCTGAACTGTTCGATCTGTGATGGGGAGACAGATTCGATCATGGTGTGTGCTGACTAGTTGTCTCCAGTTTGAAGTTCTACATACCCGCGATAAGCACTGCCGTCCGTTGTCATCAACTCCTGGTGATCACCAATATCTCGAATTTCACCATCCTGGATGAAAACAATGCGGTTTGCCTGTCGAATGGTGGAAAGCCGGTGTGCGATAACAACGACAATCCTGTCCTCCGACGCGGTATGCAATGCACGAACAAGCGCGTTTTCTGTTTGAGGGTCCAGTGCAGCCGTCGGTTCATCCAGAATCAGAATTTTCGACTTGCGAACGAGACCTCGGGCGATGCTGAGTCGTTGTTGTTGACCCACAGAGAGGGTGTCTCCTGATCGGCCGAGTACCGTATCGATACCTTCTGGCAGGTCATCGATGTACTCCATACACCCTGCGGTTTCTAGCGCTTCAAAGATCTCCTCATCCGTCGCGTCCTCTCTGGCAAAGCGCATGTTGTCGCGGATCGACTCGGACAACAGGAAGTGCTCCTGGAACACGTAGGAGATCTCTCCACGGAGCGAGTCCAGGCGATAGTCCAGGATATTTCGACCAGCCAGCTTGACTTCGCCCTCTGTGGCGCGCAGGAAGCCGGGAATCATGTAGGCCAACGATGTTTTACCGGCGCCGGTTGGACCCACAAAAGCCACGAGTTCACCGGGCGCAAGCGTCAGGTTAATATTGTTCAGCGCAACACGTCCGTCTGGGTAGGCAAAACTGACGTTGCTGAACTCAACGCCCTCACCCAGTTCGGTGACCTCTTCAGTCCCATCCTCATCCTCTTCGGTGCGGTAATCGATAAAGAAGAATACACGGCGAACGGCAGCGACGTGTTCCTGGAAACGTACCCAGACACCACCTAGTGTTCCTGCGCTTTCACGAATTCCCCCATACAGTGCCAGTACTGCGAAAAAGTCACCGGCCGTGAGCTGCCCGGCAATTTGATGTTGGGAAGCCACATAACCTGTGATCAATCCCAGGGCTTCTCCAAATACGATAATAAAAAACCAGATGAAAACGCCGATTACAAGTGCCATGCGTTCACGCCAAAATTGATGTGCGCTGCGCTGGGCAAATTTTTCCGTCTCCTGCTTCATACCGCCCAGGCTCTGGACCGCGCCAATGTTGTTCATGGCTTCTTCCATGGCATTGGTCGATGCAGCGCCAGCCGCGCGTTTGTTCTGATTGGTACGGCGGATGACGCCGTTCAGGGGCCAGGTTACAAGAAAGACCACCGGCAACATGATCCAGGCCAGCCAGAACAGCCATGGTGCGACATCGGCATACGTGGTTTCCAGCTGGTACATGGTGATGGCGAATCCCAGTAGGGTGAAGAACGGCGTAAACACAATCTCGGTGACGATACCCCACACCGATGCTGCGTCGTACATGACGCGGTAGACCTGATCACCGACACGCTGATCATCTATAGAAGTGATCGAAACGCGTGTCAGACGGTCGAAAAGTCTGGAACGGAGGTTATTGATGATGTACTGCGTAAGGCGAACATCCACCCACCACTCGACGATACCCCAAATGGACCCCGCGCCACTGCCACCGCTACTGATTTCGTTTTCAGCGTTGCTCGCAGCGTCTCGTCCCCCGTAGGTGCCTGCGCCTGTGCCTCCCACCCTGAAGCCGATCAGGAAGAGGCCCGCAAGAAAGATGCAGGTGATGTAAAACATGATCTCCATGGGCGCCATACCTTCCAGGAAGCGAAGGATAGGGTTCATGTGAGGCGGAAAATTGACCGCTTCAACAATCAAAGGCTGGCCTAGAATGACGTGGTCCGTAATGATCTTGAAAAGCCAACCCAGGAACAGCCCTGGGAAGACCATGGCGAATGCCATTAGAAATTTAAGTACAAACAGTCGCCAGACTTCCTTCAGCAGGAAGAATGACCGGACGACGAGCGTCAGCGCTTCTCTGCCGGTGATGTCATGAGTGGTGTCGATGCGATCATCAAAGTTGGCGCTGCCGAACAGGCCCGCTTTAATATCGGCACCCTTCTGGGTCGTGACAACGGTGACGTCCGGTTCTTTAGGGTCTCTAGAGCCACCCGTGTCCGTGGTGCTCATGTTTCGTCCTCCGCACCTTCAGTTTCCGCGGCGACGAAATGGTGGTACTCCCCGTTTCTGGCAATCAAATCTTTGTGGGGGCCAATCTCGGCGATCTGTCCGTCTTTCAGCACTGCGATCTGATCTGCACCACGAATCGTGGACAGCCGGTGTGTAATGATGAAGACCACTTTGTCCTTGCCCCACTCTGCTAGATTGGCAAGGACCTGCTGTTCTGTTTTTGCATCCAGCGATGCGGTTGGTTCATCGAGTATCAGAATCGGCGTGTTGCGTATCACGGCGCGAGCAATGGTGAGGCGCTGTCGCTGGCCACTGGACAGCTTGCTACCCCGGTCACCCAATTCGGTATCGTAGCCGTTATCCATATCGCGGATGAACTCATCAGCACACGCGATACGAGCGGCTTCCTCGATATCTGTTCTGGACTTTCCCTCTGTCGCATAAGCGATGTTGTCTGCGACCTTGCCGGTGAACAGGATGTTCTTCTGAAGCGCGATCGAACAGTTCGAGCGGACATCGTCGAGTTTCAGGTCCGTCAGGTCGACGCCGTTGACTTCAACCCGGCCCTCTTGTGGATCGTACAACCTTAGCAACATCGACATCATCGTCGATTTGCCGGAACCGGTCTGGCCGACGATCGCGGTCATGGTCCCAACACGGGCTTCGAGGTCGACGCCCTGGAGGATGGGTTTCTCGGCATCGTATCCAAAATGCACGTTCCGCCAGTGGACAGTTTCGATCGGTGTTGGATACTCCGATGTTTCGGTTTTGTTGACGACCGCAGGTTTGAGATCAATGAAGTAGAAGGCGCGTTCAAGGCCAATAAATAGATCCTGTAGCATACTCCACCAACGCACGATACCTCGTTTGGTATTGACGACCTGTTCGACACGCCCCCTTGCGGCCTCAAAAGCACCAAGATTCCAGAAGGTAAACGCGATCAGCCAGGCGAATGCCGCACCTAGGTAGGTCTCTTTTTCCTCCAGGACCCAGGTGACCATCGTGTATTCCAGTCCGATGATCGTGAGACCTCCGATAAAGGCACACAGCATGCTGAGGATGATCATCTCAAGCCGGTAATACAGTGCGGCGTCAAGCGCACGTTGAGAATCAGTTCGAAAGCGCCTCAATACGAGCTGTTCCGCACGATTGGCTTTGATGATTTTGTTGGCGGCAAAGGTTTCCTGCAGCCGGGACGTCAGATCGCTGTTGGCGACCCGGTTGGCGATGGATTTTCGACGCAGTCGGGGTGTATAGAAAACCGTGAGCGCAAGCATGGGGATTGCAGCCAGTGCGATGATTCCCATCATGGTCGGCGCAAAACCGATGACAAAGCCAATGGCGACAGCAAGATTAGACAGTGTGAGGATGGGTCCAATCAACACTTGCTGCAGTGCGGAGTTGATCTGGTTGCTGTCTTGGTTGACGCGATAGATGGCATCACCAGCACGGGCGTCATTATGAAACTGGAGGGAGACCTTTTCGACCTGCTGGATCATGCGTACGCGTAGGGAGTGGATCACGTTCTGCCAGGTCCAGGCCTGGTAATAGGGCATGATCAGCAGTTCAAAGATGACACCGAAGATTGCGCCGAAAAGAAACCAGACGAGAGAGCGATTGCGCACGCTTTCACGCTGATCATGAGTCATCTCAAAACCTTTCAGGGTGATGCCTTCCAGCGTGTTGCCAGACCGATTCAGGAAACCCCTGAACTGGTCTACATTCGCGCCGTTCAGTTCGATCACCACTTCACCGAGGTTCACGTGCTTCAGTTTGTTGACAACAATTTCTTCTTCGGTAGGCAACCACTCGATACGGTTGATTGTGTGTTCGTGGATTTTGATTTCGACGGGCGTATCGAAGGCATCCTGTACATCAGCAAGTCTCCTTCGGAGTTCACTAAGCGCGGCGCCATTCTCGACGACGAAATTTGAGCGTAACCAGGTGATGCGGGGATAGGGATCGGACCAGGGCCAAGCTATGGGATCGCTGATGCGTCCATCCCAATCAACATCGGTTGTTGCTAGATCTTTGTAGACTTCGTTGAGTATCCCTGCGAGCTCAAGCGCTTTCGCACTTTTACTGGCCTGTGGTCCAAAGACTTCGACCTGAACAGAATTCCGTGTCTGATCGGCGAGCGCTGCCTCGACACGCTCGAGCGTGCTCGTTTGCGTTTGTCCTAGATCGCGGTCCTCGAGTGCGGGCCCGACAATGTCGAAGGAGAAACGGCGATATTCGGAAGGATATCGATTATTTTGAAGCGCGGTCAGTGCCGTCGTGTTGTCGTTCAGATAACTTTCATCCAGGAACAAAAACAGTGCCTGCGCATCCGTCACCCGTTGACCGTTCAAAATCTTGTTGAACCAGAGATCACCGGTAATCAAACCGGCGACCGTGCCGACAATCAACATAGCTATGGGAAAAACGATGTTGGCAGAAATAATGTGCCATTTCATCGGCCACATGAATGGGATGGACTTCTTGAAGAGCCAGAGAAACCGGGAGATCGAAATGTCAGGCGGTTGGGTGTCGTCAGCCAGTTCTCTGGCCTTCCAAATGTCGTTGGATTCGCTGTCCCCTATGTTCTCGCTCACGCTGGTCTCCCCCTCATCCCTTTGACGCGCTGTTTTTTCTCGGGTGCTTTTCTTGGCACCGATTTAGGCGGATAACGACGTTGCCTGTTCACGGGTGTTGAGCATGCCGGATCCAAAAAAACGGGCACCCTCAACTTTATCTTTTGGTCCAGCTTTAAACGCGAGCATAGCGTAACCTCCTGACCATTCACTCACGAAACCCACACAATTTGTCAGGATTACGTAAGGACGAAGGCGCGTAGATTGCCTGATGGGCGATATGCTTGCAAACCCCGAAAAATGGCCCTCTCAGGACGGGTGTAGGATCTGGGAGACTGGTATCCGAAACGTGGGTTTGGTGACTTACCTCGCGATATGGCTGCACGATTTCCTCATCTCGTGGAATTGGTCTTCAACGCCCAGAACTGGACATTTCTGGAAATACGCCGGGAGATGGATCGCGCCTCCAAGGTACTATTGAGTTCAGGAGTTGATGCAGGCGACAACATCGCGATTCGGCTCAACAATGAGCCGGACTGGTTCTTTCTGATGTTTGCCATTGATCGAATAGGCGCGGTACAAATTCCGGTTAATACGCGACTCTGGACGGAAGACCTGAAATATGTTCTGAATCAATCCGACATGCGCATATTGTCGACCCATGATGTTTCGGGCCCACAGGACTGTCAGGGTATGGCTGCAAAGCTGTTCGCGTTGACTTGCGATAGACTGGGCGTTTCGTTCGAACGGAGTCTGTTCATGGTACAGATCAATCAGAAGATCACCCGTAAAGTGGGTTTCGTGGATGATGGCCGTGACTACCCGCTCTACACGCGGTACCACCGCAACACGGTCCAACGCGATCTTGTGGATCATGGTTACTACGTTGATGTTGAGGAGAACGCACCTCAAAAAGTCGGTTACGACACCACGGAAGGTAACTATACACCGAGCGAGCTGCCGGTTCCTGAATCTGACATTGATCGCGCACGCGCGGACCTGGTGACACATGGTTACTGTCTGATCGCGGAGGCATTGTCAGATGATCAGCTGGCAATGTATCGAGCACGCGTTGATGAACAGGCTGCTGGAGAACGCCGGGCGGGGATTGCGTCATTCGCCTCGGCTGACGAGAACGGTGTGGCGACGAATCAGTTTCTTTCAGCTCTGGTCAACAAGGGGCAATGTTTTGCAGATGCCGTTGAGATGTCTGCACGCAGCATCCAGCAGGCGGAGTTACTCGACCAGCTGATGGAGGAGGTGCTGGGTCGCAGCTTTATCTGTAACTCGGCATCTGCGGCGCTGGCAGGACCCGGCGGTACACCACAGATGTTGCATTGTGGTCAGTCGATGATTCCGAAGCCTTGGCCGCCATGGCCCTACGAGTGTTTTCTTGGCTTCATGCTTGATGACTTCAATGCGGAGAACGGGGGCACGCTAGTGATCCCCGGGTCACACACCATCCTGTCTGATGCGGGCACTGATCCGATTCCTGAACTGCCACCGACCACCAACGTCACAGCACCCGCGGGGACAGCGCTGATCATGGACGGCAGGCTGGTGCATGGCACCGGCGCCAATCGAAGTGATGCGCTCCGACGGCTCATCATTCTGACATTCCACAAGCCGTTCATTCGGCAGCAGGAACAGTGGATGCTGACGCTTGATAAGGGTGTTTACGCATCGGCGAGTCCGAAGCTGAAAGAACGACTGGGATTTCAGGCCTGGCATGGCGGGCTGGGTGGCTTTGAAGGCAACGGTGAGGGGAGTGTGGCACCTCTGAGGGATGACTATCGGTCAGTAGGGCAGTTGACCCCTCAAGACCATGATGCCTCTTTGAGCTATGCGGCGCATTCGCGGGGTCAGTATTCAAGGCGGATGATGGGTAAGATGAAAACAGCGAATAAGTTGCTGACGCGAGATGATGACCTGCCCGAAGGCAATTGACCGAAGAGACAGCCTGAATCATACCTCTGCGGAATCAATATCCTTCCCTAGAGGGTCTGGTTGCCAGTTGGCATTGGATCTCGGCATCAAGGCATCGATTTCTGTTAGCCATTGACTTAGCCCCTCGCGCAGCCGGTTTAAGACTTGGGGTTGCGCCTGCGCCAGCTCGTGGGTTTCAGACACACGGTTCTCAAGGTCGAACAGTTCGTACTGATCGTCTTCAAAATGATGGATCAGTTTCCATTGACCATCACGCACCGCGGCCGCGGGTGTACCATCTTAATTGGGATCGCTGAACATCAGGTACTTCTCTCGACGTCAGGCAGAGTCGCCGATTAGCCTCCTTTGAATCATCCTAACATTGCGCCCGACGCGCAGATTAGAGACGTCCTCAACATAACCGTAGGTTTTGAACCTGCGTGTTCGCAGTGGGCCTAAAACAGCAATTGCATTCTGATTCCGCTAACGGGGACACTCTGGTTGGTAAGCGGTGTGTTATCTGCGAGCTTCTATGAGAAAACCTGAAGCAACCGATTCAACTCAGTTTTGACGGGCTATCCAATGACAAGAGCTGGATTCGGATAGGAGGCTAGGGACCGTTGCCCCTTATTGAAGGCATACATCGTGATATCGCACGTATGGTTTTACATTGGATGCAAGGCGGACGTTGGGAAAGTGACTAAATGATGACGTCGTAATTTGTCGCAGAAGCGCTGACGCCAACCTATCCTAAAGCGAATGCCACTTGCGGGTACCTCTGGTGGCTAAACGAGGACAACGGTGCATGGCGAACAGCGGCAGGGCGGAGTGGCACTGGTGGATGGTTTCCGTACAGGCCTGACAATGTATTTATGGCGCTGGGTGCGTTGGGCAAAGTGATGTTTGTAGTACCCGATCATGGGCTGATCATAGTCAGTATGGCGAACACAGAGCATGAGCAGTCTGTCAACTATTTAAGTAGATGAAGTAGTGTGTGGCTCGGATCTGTGGATATGAATGACACCCTCGTGTTTTACTGAGGCCTGAAATCTGCAAGGTAGCGGTTAACAGTATGGGTAATGAATCTCGCACTGCGTTGGTTGAATTCCAGATTCGCGAAGAGAATGCGAGCCAAGCAGAGTGGCTCGAAACCTGGGGCCCACGTGGCCAGGATGCCCTGGACGGAGAACCGGATACGGTCGCTTATGGAGCGACCGTCAATTTAGAAAACGAACTTAACGTGCTGATTTTCGAGCGATACGCGCACGGTGACGAGAGTCTTGCGGCCCATATGGATCGTCCCGCACATGACACGTTGATGAAAGCGCTTGGCGAACGCAATATGACAAAACGCCGGGTCCTCAGCACCGTTTTCAACGACATCCCGGGTTATGGCTGGTGGGGTCGCGGGCCCTCAGGGGCGAGCCGTGCTCCGGGAAATGTATTGGTCATCATCGGTATGCGATTTGGTGATGAAGCGCAGCGGGAGAAGTTCCTGGAGATTTCCAGGCAACATGCGGACTACTGTTTCGAGAACGAAGCAGATACGTTGATCTATAGTGGCGGAATCGCGACGGGAGATGCCGACAGAGAGATCGATGTAAAATCAGGTGATCTGATTTTTGTGATGGCATGCACGAACCAAGAAGCCGTTCAGAAACATGCAGAGGACCCAAACCACCTGGCCATTGGTGGCAAACTGCAGGAAGCGGGCATCGAGATGCAATTAACCTTTATGCGTTCCTATCTTAGCACCAAGTACGGCTATCTATGGCGTGAATAACATTGGGGGTCAGAGTCACGTGCCAGCGGAATATTGGTTCCAGAGTAAAATACGAACTGTTCGCTAACGGGACAGACCCCAGCTATTTTTCCCTGACCCCAAATTCCCCAAACAATGCAATCGCCCATGGTTTACTCTGAAACTTGGTTCTGACCCCTCAAGCTCATTAAGGATTTAGTTATGACCTTGGATGTTTGGCCCGATGCTCCGGACCTCAGACGCGACGACATCAGTTTTCGTTTTCGTGGCAACGACTACCGGGGCCATCTCGTCGCACCGCGGGCGGAAGTTGGCTCCAGACCGTTGGTGCTGGTAGTACATAATTACCAGGGACTCAAGTTCTTCGATGTTGACGTGGCGGAATACCTGGCGCGTATAGGATATGTGGGTCTTGCGATAGATCTGTACGGCAATATCGTGCCGCCTAGCGAGCGCCTGTTTCCCGAAGACCCTGCTAAAGTCCACGACTTCCAGGCCAAGTGTTTTGAAGGCATGGTCGCGATGGATCATGACCATGAGTTATTTCGTTCGGCATTGCAGGAATGGCTGACCCGTGGTTTGGCGCACGAAACCGTCGACGAGTCTTTTTCTGCAGCGGCTATTGGCTACTGTTTCGGCGGGGTTGCAGTGATCGAAGCAGTGCGCGGTGGACTGGACTTGTCAGCGTGTGTTTCGTTCCACGGTTTGCTACAAACAGGGGAAGATCCAAACCCTCAGCACTTTGGTACGGAACGACCACCGCTCAAGACATGTGAGAACAAATACAATACCGATACGGTACTACTGATCGAAAACGGAGCACTCGATGGCCTTGTACCTTTTGAGAGCCAGCAACGCTTTTTCGCAGAGATGGATGAAGCAGGGGTCGACTGGATATTCCACAACCACGCTGACACACCACACGGGTTCGCCCTTCCAAAAACATTGGGTGGACCTGGCAAGCTGCATGAAGCGACCGATCGTCGATCGACGATGAATATGTTGAGTCTTTTCCGCGAAGTGTTTCCAGGCATTCGTCAGAACACTGTCGAGCACAATGGCGCTGGGACTGGCATACCTGTCTAGTCCCTCTTGTACGATTCCTGCGATGTGTCGCTGGGATGCCGCAAAATAACAAAAGGAATCAACATGACGCCTCCAGAACGACTTCGAGCGCTTCTTGCAGAACCAGGATTTGTACCGATGCCCGCAGTATGGGATGGACTCACGGCCAAAATGACGGCGGCTGCAGGTTTCCAGACAGCGTTCCTTTCTGGTTCCTGTGTGGCGGCTAGCCGTCTTGGCGGCCCGGATCTTGATCTATTGTCTTTCGGGGAGATGTTCGACTCTTTCAGTCTCGCGAGGGCTGCGGCCCCGGATCTTCTGCTGCTCGCAGATTGTGATCATGGCTACGGTAATGTTATGAATGTTCAGCGAACGGTCAGTGCCTATGGTCGCGCTGGTGCTGCTGCGGTATTGGTTGAGGACAAATTGACACCGCGTGCGTTAACTTCGGCCGGAAAACCGACGATCTCTCGCGGCGAGGCGAGAATGAAAATTCGTGCTGCGGTTGAGGCGGCGAAAGAGTCGGGTGTGCTGGTGCTCGCTCGCACTGATTGCAGGCCAACCCTGGGGATTGACGAGGCGGTCGCCAGAATCGAGATGTACAGAGAAGAAGGTGCAGACATCCTGTTCCTTGATTCCCCTGCCGACAGAGAAGAGATGTTGCGCGCCTCTGCAGCGGCCGCAGGGAAACCTTCTTTTATCGTGCTTGTTCCTGGATCAGAGCGACTGCCAACGCGGGGCGAGGCGGAACAGTTGGGATTTAAGATTGGTACTTATCCCCAGGCGACACTTAACGCTGTCATCGGCGCGGTTAGTCAGGGTTTGGATGCAGTAGAAAAAGAAGATGCTGCTGCGGCACCCGCATCGATCGCACCGCGGGAAATGATGCGGATCTTGGGCTACGAAGACTACGAGGCGCGGGTAAGTCGTTTTGTAGCAGGAGATACCAACGCCTGACCTGTATTCCTATGAACCTGAAGAATCTGTTAGATCGTTGATGTAAGTTCTAGATTGGTGAGTTTCGGGATTGCAGGGCAAGGTACGTGACCTCACCCTGTAGGCAGATTATAGGATCTGTTTGACGACAACGGATGGAATCGGATTTCTTCAATCGTAGGGTTCAGGTGCGACATTACTAATTCCTCGAACGCCTTTCTCCACCAACCTGCTGGTGATGAGCCCATTGTTGACCATCGTGCATTGTGTGATGTGCACCTGCTTGATCAAACGCACGAAAAGGTCTGTAAAGTAGAAAGACTGAAGCCTGCCAGCCTTGCACCCACCGTAACCGATCGCTGGGCCCCAATTCATCGACGGCCAGATGCCCGTTCGCAGCCGCGCGTTTTTGGCGAAAGGACTTACCGCTCGGACTATTTTTTCGCGTAGCGTGCAGGTAAACTATCGTGTGGGACGATGAGTATGAAAGTTTTGCCTTTTCCGCCTACGCCTTCCTCACAGACGTTAGGTTGTTGTAAACGGTGTCGAAATGGCTATTTGGTATCGCTTTTTGCGACCCAGACAGCATACAAACCGTCTATTAGGAACCTAACCCGTTGAAGTAAACGGGTTTATTCTGGGCAAGCCGGTTGCGATGTTTATACCGAAAAGCGCAAAGAGCAATTGGTCGTACCTATAAACGACAGTCAAACAAAGGGTTGACTCATGAGAGCTGAGGTAGAGGACTTTTGCTAACGAAACCCAATAACGCAAGACCGGTATCAATGCGCCCACTGATTCTCGTGCCTCTCATCGCACTTTGTGTAGCTGCGACGGCAGCGGCAGAGGAGGTAGTCGATCCTGGCGCCGCGCACCAGGCTGTGTTTGACAACAACGACTTTCCGTCTGCTACCGCCT
>CAJWYI010000033.1 GCA_913049815.1 uncultured Gammaproteobacteria bacterium | reverse complement strand
CAGTACTCGCGCATGAGGTAGCGCATGTTGCCAACGGCGACATGCTGACCATGGGCCTACTGCAGGGGGTCGTGAATACCTTTGTCATCTTCCTTTCACGCATCATCGGTTTCTTTGTGGACCGGGTGCTTCTGAAAAACGAACGTGGGCTGGGTATCGGTTATTTCGTCAGCTCCATTGTTGCTCAGATCTTCCTCTCAGCATTCGCCACCATCGTCGTCATGTGGTTCTCGCGAAAACGTGAGTTCCGTGCCGACGAGGGCGGTGCGGCACTCGCCGGCCGCGACAAGATGATTCGCGCGCTGAAACGTCTTCAGGGAGACACTGCGGAAGACTTACCTGGTGAATTCGCGGCCTTTGGGATCAATGGTGGGGCACCAACCGGCTTTCGCGCATTGTTCCTGAGTCATCCGCCACTCGAAACCCGCATTGCTTCTCTCGAAGCGGCCGGTGGGCGTTAGGACTCACGTCAAAAGAACAGACGACCGAACCAACCTCGCCTGAGGCCCTTCTCGCAACCATTCAGCTGGGTGCGGTATGTGTCGGCCCTGTCACTGACTTTTTTGGCAACACCTATGAGCCACTGTTTGTTGCGATAGCTCTTGTTCGCAAAGCCGCCCTGGCCCTCATGGTACGCAAGGTACAGATTGCGGCCATCGGTCTTGGCGACCTTGTTCTTGCGATGCGTCTGGTCGTTATACCAACCGATAAAGTCGATGGCATCACCAAAATCATTTCGATCCGCGCCCCACTGACCTGTAGACTTCTTGTACGCAGACCAGGTCTCGTTAGTCGCCTGTGCGTAGCCATAAGCACTCGCCGGGCGACGGCCCGGAATCACCCAGAGTATCTTCTTTCGCGGTGGCCGTGCCTTCGCTCTGAAACTCGATTCCTGGTAGATGAATGACATCATGACGGGTATGGGTATCCCCCACCTTCGGGATGAGCGTCGTGCCTTCTTGTACCAACTTGTCTTTTCGTCAAAAACTGCGCAGATGTCATCCTGATTCTCTGGCGGCGCAGAAGCACAACCCGTAAGCAACATCAACGCCATAACCATCAACAAAATCGACTTCATGTTAAACTCTAACCTCCTTCCAACAGGTCAATCAGATCCTGCTCTGTCAGAACTAGAACCCCTAGCTCCTGTGCCTTTGTTAGTTTGGAGCCAGCCGCATCACCGGCTACGACAAAACTAGTCTTCGAG
The DNA here is from genome assembly GCA_913049815.1 of uncultured Gammaproteobacteria bacterium. GTDB lineage: Bacteria > Pseudomonadota > Gammaproteobacteria > Pseudomonadales > Azotimanducaceae > UBA7451. Next base: position 18,828 of record CAJWYI010000033.1, on the reverse strand, counting down.
GATACCGATCCACTGACTTTGGCACCAAGAGCCTGCAGTCTGGCTTTAGCATCATTGCGTGTCAGCTTTAACAGGGTTCCTGTCAGGACGACGGTTTCTCCGCTGAGACCCCGTCTGGATGTAGGTGCTTCAACAACCTCTGGCTCCCAACACACGCCTGCGTCAACCAGTTGGTCAATCACCGCCTGATTATTTTTCTGTCCAAAAAACGCAGCAATCTTTTCGGCCACAATCGGACCCACATCATCGACCTCCTGCAAAGATTCAACGGACGCTTCACGCAACGGCTGCAAATCATGGAAGTGCAGCGCCAAATTTCTGGCTGTCGCTTCACCCACTTCAGAAATTCCCAGGCTGTAGATGAAGCGTGCCAGTGTCGTCTTTTTACTGTCTTCGATAGACACGAGCAGGTTGTTCACAGATTTGGCACCCATCCGAGGTAGCGCCACCAATGATTCTTCACCCAGTTGGAAAAGATCCGCCGTGGTTTCGATCAGTTGCTCGTCGACCAGTTGTTCCACCAACTTGTCCCCCAAGCCCCCAATATCAAGTGCCAGGCGCGATGCAAAGTGTCGAATACTCTCTTTTCGCTGGGCGCCACAGCTCAGTCCACCACTACATCTTGCGATCACCTCACCTTCAGGCTGAACAATATCAGAACCACAGGCTGGACACGCACCAGGCAGTAACACTTTCCGGGAATCATCGGCTCTTAGTTCCGGCAGGACCCCGACAATCTTGGGAATGACGTCGCCAGCACGCTGGATCTTCACCATGTCGCCAATGACTAGACCTAACCTCTGCACCTCATCCATATTGTGCAACGTCGCATTGCTGATGGTTACACCGGCGAGTTTGACAGGCTCCAGCCTTGCCACCGGCGTAATGGCACCTGTCCTGCCAACCTGAAATTCCACATCCAGCAACCGAGTCACACCTTCCTCCGCTGGGAACTTGTGCGCGATTGCCCAACGCGGCGTGCGCGTCAGAAACCCAAGCGTTTCCTGTTCACTGATACTGTCTACCTTGAATACACATCCGTCAATTTCATAGTCGAGGGTTGATCTGATCTCCTGAAGCCGTGTGAAATATCTATTACAGGCGTCAACGCCCTTAACAACTTCGATCAGCGGGTTCATTCGGAAACCCCAACCCGCAAGCGACGTAAGAATATCACTGTGCCGCTCCGGTAACGCACCACCTTCTACAACCCCAACGCTATAACAGAACATCGTCAAAGGCCTCTTTGCCGTCAGGCGTGAATTCAACTGGCGAAGACTCCCCGCAGTGGCATTGCGAGGGTTGGCAAAAACCTTGTCTCCGGTTGCTTCCGCCTCTCGATTCATTTCGTCGAATCCAGAAAGGCTCATGTAGACCTCACCACGCACTTCCAGGCGATCCGGATAGCTATCGCCCATCAGTTCCAGAGGAACCGACGCAATGGTCCGGGCGTTATCAGTAATGTTCTCACCGGTCGTCCCATCTCCTCGTGTCGCCGCTCGGATCAGACGCCCTCCTTCGTAGAGCAGACTAATCGCGACACCGTCAATTTTGGGTTCACAAGCGAACGTGATGGGGTCCGTAATTGACAGTCGAGTCTGGATTCGACGTTCAAAGTCAGACATATCATCCGCGCCAAACGCGTTGTCGAGGGACAACATCGGCACCTCGTGAGTCACTTGCGTGAACGCTGCGAGAGGGGCCCCGCCAACTCGTCGTGTCGGCGAATTGGCGTCGACCAAATCCGGATTTTGGGATTCTAACTGCTGAAGCCGTTGAAACAGGAGGTCAAATTCGGCATCGGACAATTCAGGCTGATCAAGCGTGTGATAAAGGTGATTGTGATGGTTGACCTGGCCGCGGAGACGCGCGAGCTCATCAGCAACTTTGTTGGATGGGTCATTCGCCACAGGTAAAGGTCAGCAAAACAAATTGTCAGATCGAAGTATTGCTAGTTTAGCCATGTCTGAACTGGTAGTCCTCCAGCTCCTGCCTTAAGTGGGCTGTGGTTTGAGGGGTTACTGCACTACGGGTTTCATCCCGTATATCTGCGCCCAAATCGTCAGCGATATGTTTTGCCAAACTCATCATGTCATCAAACACCGTCACGGGATCACTGACCTCATGCGCACGCATAAATAAACTGACCGCCGGCGTTTCAAGTGCATCCATGGCCTGAAGATCAAAAGAACCCGGCTCGACTGCATTCACAAGCGAGAACAACGACTGCCCGGATGGATCAAGACGATGGAAAATATCCATCTCACCAAATTGCAGCTCGTGTTCAACCAGCGACTCCAGCAAAGACTGCCCAGTCATTTTCTGTCCATCAACCGCCGTGACATACAGGACTACAAAATGCTCAGGACGTTGACCTTGATCGATCACGACTGGCAGTATTTTCTCTCTGTCCGCCTCCGCGACTGTATCACCGCTCGTAATGTTCACGACAAGTGATTCGTCGATCTCCACAGGCTCCATCAATACGGGGACATCTGCAAGATCCAGGCTTCCCTGCTCTGGCGGATCAACCACACGGGCTCCACCATTGGGTAGTTCAGCGCGAACCGACGATTGGCCTGACCCCTCGTCCTCAACTTCTCCTTTATTAAGGAATCGCTTGTCTAGTGCCATTTTCAGGGTGTTTCTGGAACGCATCCGAAAGTAGCCATGCACCAGGATACCTGCAATCAACAGAGGACCCAGGATGAGAAGCCATGTTTGAAGATCGAGACCCATGGCAACAACGCTACACTGCGGCCATCGCTACCGCCTCATCGACATCGACAGTAACCAGCCGGGAGACACCTGGTTCATTCATCGTCACACCAATCAATTGCTCCGCCATTTCCATCGCCGCTTTGTTGTGTGAGATGAATATGAACTGCACCGTCCTTGACATTTCCTTGACCAGATCTGAGTAACGACTAACATTCGCGTCGTCGAGGGGTGCATCGACCTCGTCCAGCAAACAGAACGGTGCTGGATTCAGACTGAATATCGAAAACACCAAGGCGATTGCCGTGAGGGCCTTTTCCCCACCGGACAATGCATGAATGCTCGCGTTGCGTTTACCGGGTGGCCGAGCCATCAGGCCCACACCCGTATCCAGAAGGTCTTCGCCCGTCATCTCAAGATAGGCATGTCCACCGCCAAATAATTTAGGAAACAGCTGTTGAAGTTTGCTGTTGATCTTGTCAAACGTCTCCTTGAACCGGGTCCGCGTTTCAATATCGATCCTTCGAATGGCGTTTTCCAGCGTAGACAGAGCCTTCTCGAGGTCTTCATTCTGTGCGTCCAGATAGGTTTTGCGTTCCGATTGGGTCTGGTACTCGTCAATCGCGGCGAGATTGATCGCCCCAAGTCGCTGGATCCGATTGCCCGTTCTAGTTAGGTTGGCATCCCACGTATCCTCATCCGCTTCAGTAGGCAAAGCGCTCATGACGGTCGCAAGATCATGACCTTCCTCAGAAAGCTGTTCTGTGATCGTGGTTTTCCTCGTTTCCAGCGCCTGCCAGTCCAGTCGCACCTGCGCCAGACTCTCACGCACCGTTTCAACCTGCTCCTCGATGGAGACTCGTTGTTGTTCATGGTCGCGAATTCGGGACTCAGTTGCTTCAATTGTCGCTCTTGCTTTCGTCAATCGAGCCTCCACCGCAAGTCGCGTATTTAACTGTGCATCCAGTTCCCGTCGAAGATCCGCCTGAGGCTCCTCACTGTTAGCAATCGCCTCTCTTAGAGACTGTTGACGCTGTTCATATTCATCTCGTTGCTGACCCAGACGAGTGAGAGCCGCATTTATCGCATCAACCTCAGAACGCAGTGACTGAAGCCGAAGAGCGAGTGTATGAGTATCCTCACGATCCTGACGTGCTTTTTGACGGTACTGCTCAAGGACGGTCTGTTTCTCGTCACGTTCAAACAGTAGCGAGTCCTTCTTGCGGGTGTCGCGTTCCATGAGATCCATGGCGTGATGCAACTCCATTCGTGCTTCTTTTAGGGCACCATGGTCCTTGCCCAGTTCCTCGCGATCTGCATCTTTCGAAAGCTCAAGCCTAACAATGTCATGGCGCATCTGTTCAGCTTGAATTTGCTTCGCGCTTAACTGGGCGCGCGTCTCACCATGGGTGTGTTGCTGGCGCGCGATACGCGCCTGAAGATCGTTCCGTTCCTTTTCCGCAAGTTGCAGGCTTGCACGACCTGACGTCAGCCGCTCAGTCAGCGCATCTGTCTCACTGACCAGTGTTTCAATATCGCTCGACAAGGCGGCCAGTTCCGCCTGGCGTTCGATCACACCTGTTTCCTCTGCAGCTGCACGACTGATACGAACCCAGTCCCGACCCAGCCATATGCCGTCAGACGTCATCACCGATTCATGTTCGCTCAGTGTCGACTGAATCGACAAGGCCACGTCCAGATTCTCAGCAAGACGTATCCCGCTCAGGTGAGGTTTCAGATCGACCGGACTAGCAACCTGGTCAATGAGCCACTGACCGCCAGCAACCGTGGTCTTTTCAATCGTCCGGGATACGAAAGCCAGTTCGCCCTGTTCCAGGCTGGCCAACGCTTGTGGCACGTTGGCGACACCATCCATGACCACCGCCTGCAGATGTCCATACAAAGCGGTTTCAACTGCCACCCGCCAGCGCGGCTCCACATCGAGTACTTCTCCCAAACGGTCATAGCCAGAAAAGCCCTGGCCTTGAAGCCAACGGACGGCAGCGGAATCCTCCTGCCCCAAAGCAGCCTGTTGAAGCGCTTCCAGCGACGCAAATCTTCCCTGAAGGGTCGATAGCAATTGTCGTTTATCTCCCAACGCTGAATCAGCCTCCTGGATGTCGCTCTTCGTCTCATCGATGCGCGTAAACACATCGGTAAGCTCGTTCTCCATTCGCTCCAGTTGCTCAGACTGCGCCTGAGTCATCTGCGACAACGGCTCTATTTCGGACTCCACATCCTGTTCCACCAGCCTCGTGAGCTCCGCTTCCGTCGCCGAGATACTCGTGTCTAGCCGCGTGATGGTCGATTCAAGATGACTGATCTTCGTCTGCTGCAACTCTCCCTGATTGCGTGTTTCCGCTGCCCGCTCATTGAAGCTGTCCCACGCAACTTGCCACGTCTGCATGGCCTGTTCCGCAGCCAAAAGTTCCTCGGAAGAGTTCTGCTGTCGGGCACTCGCTTCTTTCTGCTCTGGCTCCGCCCTATTCAGCTGTGCCTGAAGGTCCGCCAGTGTATGGCGATCTTTTTCGATATCGGCTTGAACCCGCACCGATCCAGCCCTCGCTTCTTCGAGATCTTTCGCAAGCTCCTGCGCCCGATCCGATTGATATTGAATACTATCTTCGATGCGCGCGATTTCAGTACCCAGGTCGTAAAACTCTCGCTGAATATTGTTCGCATCATCTGTTAATTCATGAAGTGATGAGCGTTGTTCTTCAATATCTGCTGAAACCCGTCGCTCGTCAGCGATCCGTGCCTCCTGATCATTGGTGAGTCGATTGACTGCCATTTCCTGAGTTTCAGCTTCACCGGCAATACGACGCCATCGTAAGACCTGCAGTTGTGCCCGTTGTTCACGTTCTTCCTGCTTCAGCAACTTGTATCGCTCGGCTGCCTTCGCTTGCCTCTCCAGATGCAAGAGCTGACGTTCCAGTTCCTCTCGCAAATCTGTCAGTCGTTCCAGATTGTCCCGCGTATGGGAAATGCGACGCTCGGTCTCACGTCGTCGTTCCTTGTACTTGGAAATGCCGGCCGCCTCTTCAATATAAATTCGAAGGTCCTCCGGGCGGGCTTCAATCAGCTGACTGATCATGCCTTGTTCAATAATGGAGTAACTTCGCGGCCCCAGGCCCGTACCGAGGAAAAGGTCTGTGATGTCCTTTCGACGACACCGGTTCTTGTTCAGGAAATAGGTGGATTGCCCGTCACGACTGACTTGACGCTTGACGGAGACCTCACTGTACGCAGCAAATTCGCCCCCGACGCGCCCATCGGCATTATCGAAGATGAGCTCAATACTTGCTTGCCCCACCGGTTTTCGAGAACTAGCGCCATTGAAGATCACATCGGTCATTGACTCGCCCCGAAGGTTCTTTGCGGAGCTTTCCCCCATCACCCAGCGAACCGCATCAATGATGTTAGATTTTCCGCACCCGTTTGGGCCGACAACAGCACACAAATTGGAAGGAAATGAGACCGTAGTGGAATCGACGAAAGACTTGAAACCGGCGAGCTTGATGGCCTGCAGACGCATTTAGGTGACACTACTCCGACAAACGCAATGCGCTTGCATTGTAGAGAAATCACTCAGCAAACGATACCGCCTTCAGGAACTATGGCAACCTCAACATAAAGGTACTCAGCGACCCACAAATACGGGCGGCTCCTTGCTCACAAACGCGACTGACGCCCGCTTGTGATCCTCGGTCTCAAATGCGCGCATCATGTGGAGTGCCTCCATGTCGAACACATCGGAAAGTGTACCGTTCATCGCAGTATTCAGATTTTTCTTCATCATTCCTAGGGCAGTGGTCGGCAAAGATGCCAGATACTCTGCATAGGCTCGTGATTCTGTTTCAAAAACGTCTACACCCGCCACTTTGGTCACCATCCCCAGTTCGTAGGCTTCCTGACCGGAGATGATATCTGCCGTGAAATAGAGTTCGCGAGCCTTCGCGTGGCCCACAAGCATCGGTAGAAAGTAGCTTCCACCATAATCACCGGATCCACCAATCTTTGAAAATGCTGTAGTCAATTTTGCCGTATCCAGTGCGAATCTCAGATCGCAGGCCAACGCAAGAGATAATCCTCCCCCCGCTGCCGCACCGGGAATAATAGCCAGTGTTGGTTTTGGCATTTCGAACAGTGTCCGGCTGAGATCCATCGCTTTTCGCAAACTCCACGCGCGCTCTTCAAGCGTTGGGCGAGGCGCATCCGAGACAGCCTCTTCTATCGAACCACGCCCTTCAGCGGCCCTCGCAAACCCCTTAACGTCGCCACCTGCGCAAAACGCTCCACCCGCACCGGTCAGTACCAGGCATCTCACCGACGGATCTGACGCCGCACGCGGCACCGCTTCCTCAAACTTCGACATCATGTCTGGGCTCATCGCGTTTCGCGCCTCGGGACGATTCATCGTCAGAGTCAGTACGCCCTTATCAAAATCCTCAAGGAGATGATCCGCCATCTTGGTGTCCTAATTGTTGATTCTTCTCTTCAGCTATTGAACCGGTCGTCAGGGAATACCCCCACCTGGTACGTCGACCTTGATTCGTTCAATGCTAGCGTCTTGTGCGACTTTGGCCTGACTGCCAGATCCAGAGGATGTACAGATATAGAGATCCCTGCGTTCATCACCCCCGAGTACACACGCAAACGCCCCTCGGCCCGTATCAATTCGTGCAGTGATCTGACCACCTTCCAATACTCGCACTACGCATCTGCCACGAGGATCTGCCACCCATATCGCACCCTCAGCGTCCATACAACAACCATCCGGCCAGTGATCACCCGTCTCTGCCCAAAGTCGACGATTGCTGAGCGTCGAGTCCTCTTCAATATCAAACGCCGTCAGCCGTTGTGCGTACGTTTCTGCAACAATCAACGTCATGCCATCCGGTGAGACCATCGTCCCGTTTGGGAACATCAGATCATCGGCGGCTACACTCGTCGTCCCGTCCGGCATGACAAGTGCAAGCTTCGCGGGAGTTGGCTGACCGCCTTCATTGTCAAAACCGAAGTTACCGACCCAAGCACGACCTGCATGGTCCACAGCCATATCGTTACAGTGGAAAGCGGCAATCTCCGAGAGATCCGCATGTTCTAGCAGCGACCCATCGGGTTCCATTCTGAGTAATTTCCTATCGATCATGGACACCACCAACAAGCGTCCATCTGGCAACCAGCCCAACCCCGATGGCTGATGCTCAACACGTACAACGGTTTCGACATGCCCCGATCCATCAACCGATTTCACTTCAAAGTTATAGAAGTCAGAAAAATAGAGTTTGTCTTCGTGCCACCGCGGTCCTTCAGTAAACGAAAAGCCCGTGGCGATCACTTCGGGTGAGTTGTTCATCGCTCGTCCATTTCAATGGCCCATCATTGATTTCCATGACGCCAGGTCCGGAATTCGCATATAGACGTTTACCTGTTTAGTCTCTGCCATCGTGGCGTTGGGCACTTCGCTATAGTTGTGGCCTGGGAGCAACAGGGTGTCATCTGGGAGTGCCGCCAACTTCTGTATTGAATGATACATATCCTCAACATCGGAACCCGGCAGGTCCACTCGCCCACAACCATTGATAAATAAGGTGTCCCCTGACACCAGAGTATTGTTGACGCGGAAACACTGGGAGCCCGGGGTGTGTCCAGGGGTATGCAGAAATTCAACCTCAACATTGCCGACTGACAGTTTGTCCCCGCTGTCAACGCGTTTGAGATCCGACTCGGAGATGCCGGTGACTTTGATTACACCATCGCCCTCGTGCCGATTGGCATAGACGGGCACTGGCATCTTTTCCATAAGAGTCGAGACGCCTTGAATGCTGTTGCCACCCATCGTGCCACCACAGTGATCTGGATGGTAGTGCGTCAGCAATGCACCTCTTAAGGTGTAGTCTTGCGACTCTAATCGCTCTATGAGCGCGTCTACATCCCAAGCAGGATCGACAATCACGACTTCGCGCGTACTTCTGGAGCCAACAATATATGTAAAGTTCTCCATCGGACCAATCTGGATCTGCTCCACCAGCAATTCGCTCTGCGCATCGGTCATAGGCTGATGCCTCCTTCGTTGCGTGACTGACTATGCGTACACTATCACCTAATCCCGGACCGTCAATCCCAGAGATAAGAACCTTCATCACACAAATGGGGTGGTTGTTTGTAAGATGGCTTTTTTGGGAGTAAGCGATGCGTCAAACAACCAAAGCGATCCTTTCAGGAGACGTGGCACTAAAATCTGAAGTCACCGTCACTGGCTGGGTGCGCAGCAAACGGGACTCCAAATCCGGAATCTCGTTTCTCGATATCAATGACGGTAGCAGTTTCGACGGGGTACAGGTCATCGTGCCCAGCGACCTTGCAAATTATGAGTCAGATGTTCTCAAGATTAGTACTGGCTGCGCAGTCAAGATCACCGGTATCCTGGTCGAGAGCGAAGGCAAAGGACAGAAGGTCGAAATCAAGGCCATCGAGGTTGACGTCTGTGGCTGGATCGACGAGCCGGAAAGCTATCCGATAGCGAAAAAACGTCACAGCTTCGAGTATTTACGTACTGTGGCGCACCTTCGACCGCGAACCAACACGTTCGGTGCCATCACACGCGTACGTACAGTCCTCGCCAACGCGATCCACAATTTTTATTTTGAACGAGGCTTCAATTGGATCAACACTCCGATCATCACAGGCAACGACTGCGAAGGGGCCGGTGAGCTGTTTCGTGTCTCCACGCTGGATATGGTGAATCTGCCCTATGGGGACAACCAGCAGGTCAACTTCTCAGAAGATTTTTTCGCATCCGAGACTTATCTGACCGTCTCCGGTCAGTTGCAGCTTGAAGCCTTATGCCTAGCGATGAGCCGCGTATACACGTTCGGACCCACTTTCAGAGCGGAGAACTCCAACACCAGCCGACACCTCGCTGAATTCTGGATGGTAGAGCCTGAAATCGCGTTTGCAGACCTTTCTGATCTCGCGGATCTTGCAGAAGATATGCTAACGGATGTTCTACGGCGCGTCCTGGACGCCTGCGAGGACGACATTGCCTTTTTTGCACAACGGATAGACAAGGAAGTCGTAAACCGATTGCGATCAGTGATAGACAGTCCTTTTGAACGCATGGACTACAATGAAGCCATCAAGCTACTGGAAAACGCAGACGTCTCCTTTGAGTTCCCTGTCGAATGGGGACTGGACCTACAGTCTGAACACGAAAGATGGCTCACCGAGACCCATGTCGGTCGACCAGTGGTTGTGATGAACTACCCCAAGGAGATCAAGGCTTTCTACATGCGCAGCAATGAAGACGAGAAAACTGTGGCAGCAATGGATGTGCTAGCCCCAGGAATCGGTGAGATCATCGGTGGCAGTCAACGAGAGGAGCGGCTCGATCAGCTGGACACCAGAATGGACACCGAGATGCGCGAACAATTGTGGTGGTACCGGGACCTGCGTCGCTACGGTACGGTCCCCCACGCAGGTTTCGGCCTTGGGTTCGAGCGCCTCCTTAACTACATCACAGGAATGGAAAACATCCGCGACGCTATTCCATTCCCCAGAACACCGGGTAATGCCCTATTCTAAGGCGGGCTATCCTGCGGGTGCCTAACGCTGCCAACGATCAAACCGCATCACCTCATCTACAGGTTTACGCTTGACCGGCCCGAAATTTCCCAGTGGATAACCCACAGGAATAAGGCAGTATGCCGCCATCGTTTCCGGCAGACCAAGGGTCTCTGCGACGGCTGCTAGATTCCCCAATGCCAGCGTCGTTGGAGCAGCGCCCAATCCAAGAGCTCGCGCTGCGAGCAACAGATTCTGAATACCGGGCCAGACGGACCCGCCACCATGAGCGTACATCAGGTCGTTCACCGGCACCCCAAAGTCCATACAGGCAACGATCAATGCCGGGATCTCATGCATATGTTCCATCTGCCACTCTACGGCATCGAGCATACGCGATCGTTTATCCGCAGACTGATGTTGCAAACCATCGACTCTCTGGCGCTCACCTCCCAGGTAAGCAGTCACACCTGCGCGATTGAGGTCCGCCAGTCGTTTCCGGATACCAGCGTCCCTGACAACGATCCACGCCGCATTCTGAAGATTGGATCCCGATGGTGCCTGATTGGCGGCGTCTATCAATTTCACCAACAGATCTTCAGGAACTTCTCTCGCCTCCAAACGACGCATCGCCCGACAGTTATAAATCACATCAAATAGGCCTGGATCATTCATCGTAATTCTCAAAATGTAAGTTGAAGAATGACGAAGCAAAATAAAGCAAGACGCAAAGGAAAGCTAACAGCGCACCAATCCAGCGAGTAAGCGATCAGGAAATGAAAAGAAATGTGATTGAGAACATGTACAAAAGTGTAGCGAGCGGAGGTGAGGGAGTACCTCCGCTCGCCATAGAAAAGCACCAGCGCAAGGGGGAGAGAGTGCCGATGCTTTGTTCAAGGAACTACTTGTCTGTGGTTAGCCTCCTGGTAACTACGTTATCTTGCAAATCATTATGCAAGTCACGTGCCAACTTTTAAAACCACAGTATGCGGGCTACAGGGGCAAATCGCCGCAGCGACACGTCAATTTCCTCCCAGTTTTGGGGCAGCTTGCGTCATTTCGTGACGCAACCGATCAAAACAAATGCTCAGGGTCGAGGAATACCGTTCACGTGAAAAGGCTGATCGTAGCCACACTGCACAGCCGGACGATCTGCAATAGCCAGGTACCACCTGCGTACATTCGGGTAGTCACTCATCTCGATCGTCTGCCACTCGTAGCGGGAAATCCAGGGCCAGGTCGCGATATCGGCTACAGAGTAGTCGCCTACCAGGTACTCTTTTTCGCCCAGCCGCCGGTCAAGCACGCCATAAAGTCGCCGGGCTTCCGTGAGGTACCGCTCTTCGGCGTACTCGCTCACACCCTGGTTAAATCGGACAAAGTGGTGCGCCTGTCCCAGCATCGGCCCAACGCCGCCCATTTGCCACATCAACCATTCCATAGTCTGCCAATACACAGGACTCCCCTCTTTTGCCAACAGCTGACCTGATTTACGCCCGAGATACATCAAAATGGCGGCGGACTCCATCATCGACACACCGGTCGCACGGTCACGGATCGCAGGTATTTTGTTATTCGGCGAGATGGCTAAGAAATCCGGCTCGAACTGTTCATCCTTGCCGATATTGACCGCGTGAGACTCATACTCCAGCCCGGTTTCCTCCAACATAATCGAAACCTTGCGACCATTGGGTGTACCCCAGGTATAAAGATCAATCAACGGCTAACTCCTTTTCTATCACACGGGCAAAAAAACTGGCTCCATAGACGATGGCGTCATCGTTAAAGTCGTAATCAGGATTGTGGAGTGCCCCTGATGACTCGCCATTGCCAATGATCAGATAACAACTGGGAACCTTTTCAGACATAAAGGAAAAATCTTCGGACCCCGTTCCCGGGCTACCTTCTCGGTGAACCTGTTGCTCCCCAACAAGTCCCGCACAGACATCACCTGCCATGGCTGCCGTTGCTGGTTCATTGACCACTGGGTGGAACAGAATTCTGAAGTCTGTGTCCGCCTTTGCGCTAAGACCACAGGCAATTCCCGATGCAATGTCCTGCATTCGGTCGCGGATGTTGTGCATGGATTCCAGAGTCAACGTTCGCACTGTGCCTGAAATGGTCGCTGAACCTGGAATCACGTTATAGGCATCGCCTGCCTGCATCCGAGTGACAGAGACCACGGCCATTTGGCCAGGCTGCGTATTGCGAGACACCAGGGTCTGCAGGGCCATAATGACTTGCGCTGCAATCGGTACCGGATCGACCGTCTGGTGAGGGAACGCGCCATGACCACCCCGTCCTTCAATCGTGATATCAAAAAAAGCACCCGCAGCTGTACGAATACCGGGGACTGCGGCGAATCTGCCAACAGGCAGACCTGGTCCATTGTGCATGGCGTAGAGGCGATCACAGGGAAATTGTTCAAACAGTCCATCTTCGATCATCGCGAGCGCGCCACCTAGTCCTTCTTCTGCAGGCTGGAAGATAAAATTGACCTGACCACGAAAGTCTCGCGATTCAGCCAGATATTTTGCAGCGGCAAGCAACATGACAGTGTGCCCGTCATGTCCGCAGGCGTGCATAGTGCCATCATGCGTAGAACGATGACCAAAGTCGTTATTTTCATGTATCGGAAGCGCATCCATATCGGCCCTTAGCCCAATACTCCGCGGCTCATTACCACATCGCAGCACCCCTACGACACCTGTCTTTCCAACGCCGCGCTGCACCTGAATACCAAAGGACTCCAGCTTCTCGGCGACAAAGTCTGCGGTTCGTACCTCCTCAAAACCCAGTTCCGGATGCGCGTGGATGTCTCGTCGCCACTGTGTAAACTCGTCAGCCAGCGACTCAATCTGCGGGACTAATTCCATCTTCACTCCTTATCACCCTTGCGATGCTGATGGCCACTGAACCCCTTCTTTCAAAATGAAGACTGGCGATCACTCATGAATGCACTGAGAATAACGGAGTCTTCGCAACGCCGCCAGAAAACAAGTAGGGGACCATAGGCATCAATAATCAATATTGCGTGCTCATGCCTTTTTCTGACAACAAACGGCAACGCAGCATTTGGCTGACTGGCGTCATCAAAGGTGAATTGCTCATCGCCGGTTATTCATCCTCTGCGTCCTTAGCGTCCCCCGCATCACTGCCACTCGGCGACGGGAGATGGACCGACGCCCCCGCAAGACACCAGGTCTTCTCTTGTGATGGCGAGCATTTTGAATCCGTCGCCCATCGTAGCGATGACTGGACCTCGGGCGGTCGTTACAAACTGGGCAAGAAACCGAAATTCTAGGGTGAGATTCATTGGCCGTCCGATATCGAGACATCGATTGAACCGGAACTGAACATTCGGGAGATCACCACCAACAACTTCCCAACCATCCTACGAGGAAGTTTCCCATCTGAAGACACGAAGACGTTGTTCGGTACCAACGGAACAGGAGCAAGGTTCGCCTACAGGACTTTTTGATCAAGTTGCCACTAGTAACGGAACGTTCGCCCAATGCTCGCTGTCCACCAGTTGGTCCTGTTCGCGACATGTTGACCGGGAGATTGCTGTTCGGTCCGTTGGAACGGCTCATTCGTGATACCGGTACATACGACGTGATGAAAATGCCTGTCAGGGGTATCCCGATGAAAGCGGTATCTGTCATTACCAACAGGTCACAGGCTGTCGCCTATCCTTTACATCACCGAATGCCTTGACTCGCTATGCAGCATATGGACTTGGACTGTTTAACGCTACGACTGACAGTAACGATGTATCAACCAACGAAGATTTGGACGAATGTCATAGGCATGTACACGACATTCCGTAGGACAACGACGTAATGCGGCTTTATAACTATCATAAGGCCTCTGAATTCGCCTATGCTCTCGGCTGCCTGCGAGGACCACCACAGTGAATCTGGATCTCCCGGCCGTGAAACGCACGGACCGAGGGTTTCAACCAAGAGTCAGTCCGGACAGCAAAGCCATACTCCGCTAGCGGGATCACGCTCACCGGCATGAGGTCCGTGAGCACAATTTACTAATGTTTTTGGGGTCTTCTGTCAGTCGTGAATGACACATCCGACCGATTCATCGGCTGGCGTATGGTCGCCATCGGTTTCTGCATCGATTTCATCGCGATCGGATTCTTCTTCTACTCGTATGGTGTCTTCTTCAAGGCAATCGCGGAAGATTTCCAGGGATCCCGAATGGGCGTTTCTCTCGGCATCGTCATTGCGCAGGGCACCGGAGCTCTACTGGCGCCGCTCATAGGCCGTGCACTCGATCGTTACCCCATCAAACAGGTGATAGCCCTTGCAGCCACTTCATTGGGAATTGGTTTCATACTGCTCGGATTTACGACCTCGCCACTCTGGTTCTATCTAGTCATGTGCTTGTTCATGGGCTTCGGCTCGACAGCTACTGCACAAATCGGCTCGCTGAAACTCATCAGCAATTGGTTTGTACTGAAACGTGGTACAGCCCTCGGCTTCGCTTCGACCGGAATCTCCGTCGGTGGGATGGTGATGCCCGCCGTCAGCGCCTGGTTCATTGTTCATTTCAGCTGGCGTGAGGGCTTTATCGTCTATGGGATTATCACTCTGGTCGTTCTTGTCCCCCTTGTGTTGCGATATGTAGTGTCCCGACCTGAGAATGTCGGACAACTGCCCGACGGTCTCCCTAGCACTCAACAACTACCACCGGCCAGATCCCCACTAAAGACCCGCGAGATAGTGGTCGACCGAAATTTTATTGTCATGGTCATCATCATCGGGCTGCTGTTTGGTATCCAGAGCGCCACATTGATTCATATGGTGCCGCGCGCCACCGACATCGGAATTGATCTCGTTGCAGCGGCATTCATCGCCTCCGTATGCGCAGGAACTGGAGTCGCAGGCAAAATCGCCTTCGGAACCATGGTCGATAGAATGCCAGTTCGTCTTGCCTTCTGGATTGCTGTTGCTTGCCAAATCCTCGGTCAAGCAGTCATGTTTTTGACAAGTGATTATCTTCCATTTTTCATAGGGGCCGCGATTTTCGGGTTTGGTATGGGTGGAATCGTGCCCATGCAGGGCGCAGTCGTCGGCGCTGCTTTCGGTCGCGCATCCTTCGGTCAGGTATTGGGTGTTATGCATCTCTTAATGGCGTTTATACACCTCGCCGGGCCACCATTGACCGGCTGGATCTATGATTACACCGGCAGCTATGACTGGGCGTTTCTCACGTTCTTTGCACTCTACGCTGTCGTCGCAGTAATGATTGCCGTGCTCAAAGTTGAGACGCGCGGTAGTCATCGAATCAAAACGACGTCAAAGATCTGAAGGAGACCATCAAGCCTCTTCCTTCAGTTGGACCGGTCCGAAGTTGTCTGGATACTTCCCTTCGATACCCTCGTAGAACTCACGAAGCATGTCCATCAGCGACGTCTCATCGACGTCGAAGGGAATAACAGGTCCTAACCCAGCTGTTTTCCTTGGATAATCCAGATAGCCACAGACCATCGGAATACGCGCAGCCTGCGCGATGCGGTAAAAACCTGACTTCCAATGGGGTGCTCGACCGCGAGTGCCCTCGGGAGGTACGACAAGAACACACCCTGGACTCGAGTTGATCTCTTCAGCAAGCGAGGCGACCAGATTGTTTCGACGTGAGCGATCTACAGGAACACCGCCCATGAACCGAAGAATCGATCCCAGCGGCCAGCGGAACAAACTCGCCTTACCAATCCAGTGCACGGACAAACCCAGCGAAAATGCGGCCGCAATGAGGTAGATGAAATCCCAGTTACTGGTGTGCGGCGCCGCGATAATCAACATTCTTGCATCGTCAGGTGCGTGTCCTGCAACGTGCCAACCTTTAGAGCGATTGACTGTTTTCCCAAGCCAACGTGCAAACGAGCTACAGGCCCGACTCCGACCGACTCGTTGGCTTGTCATCTAAAGTTCATCCACCGATGATGGGTAGGTGCCACGTGTCTTTCCTTTCTCGAGTTTCATTGAATACATTATCATGATGAGCAATGGACGCCGTTAAGAGAGAACCATGGATACGAGTCAAAAAAATACCCTGGCGTCATGATGATCGCAAGATGAAAAAAACTTCAGTCCCAGAGAATCGGGACTACAGTTTTCAGTGTGGAATGTAGGTCGCAACGCACCCCTCTCTAATCATGCTGCGGCGCAAAACTCTCGCATCAGTGCCAAACATCTACAAACGATCAAAAGGACTCGAATTCTCGGTTTCCCCTGGTCGTGTTCGTACCATGTTAAGGTGTCGATTAGACGGAAAGGAGCAGCTCAATGACCCGATTTTCTGTGCTCGACCTCTCACCAGTCGTACAAGGGAGTACACCTGGAGACGCGTTGAAAAACTCACTCGATCTGGCACAACACGCAGAACAGTTAGACTACACACGATACTGGGTTGCCGAGCACCACAACATGCGGGGGATCGCCAGTGCTGCCACCGCGGTGGTGATCTGTCATATCGCAACAGGCACCAGGGAGATCCGCGTCGGAGCAGGCGGAATCATGTTACCCAACCACGCACCCCTTGTGATAGCAGAACAATTTGGGACGTTGGCGTCCCTATTCCCGGGTCGTATCGATCTGGGACTTGGAAGGGCCCCAGGGTCAGACCAGATCACAGCGCACGCGCTGCGTCGAACGCTGAATGGGAGCGCGGAGGACTTTCCAAGAGACGTCGTCGAACTCCAGCACTTCCTCGGTAAACCTCAGGAGGGTCAACGAGTTGTGGCGACACCGGGCGCGGATACCCATGTTCCCTTGTGGATTCTGGGCTCAAGCCTTTTTGGTGCGCAGCTGGCCGCTATGCTGAGCCTACCATTCGCCTTTGCGTCACATTTCGCTCCCGCCATGATGGCAGAGGCCATTTCAATTTACCGCGAGACGTTCAAGCCTTCCAGGAATCTCAAACAACCCTACGTGATGCTCGGGTTCAATATCTGTGGGGCGGAGACCCGAAAGGAGGCTGAGTTTCTAAGATCATCTTCGAAACTTTCATTCCTGAACATGCGCAAGGGAACGCCAACCCTATTACCACCGCCGGTTAAAGACCTGGAAGACCAGCTCGACGAGTTGGATCAATCCATCCTGAAACAGATGAACAACCCTATCGCTACCGGAACAGTAGATGATCTTGAAGCTGGCATGTCCGCTTTTATCCATGAGACCGGTGCAGACGAACTCATGCTGGTAAGCTCGATGTTCGAACACCACATGCGTGTTCGTTCTTTCGAAATTGCCTCGGAAGCTGCCCGACGAATTCAGTTGCGTGAAGCTGGTGCTGCGACGCCTATCACTGCTGGAAGCTCTTTGTAACATACGTTGCCCAGCGCCTGTCTGAATTCTAACGTGGTCGACCAGTCAAATGGGCAATCCGACCAGTCCGACTCCGCTGACCCTAAAATGAACATAGAGTAGTCGATCGATGCAAGATACCCGTCCACTTCTGCTGGAGACAGACTTCCCAGCGATAACTCGTGATCGGCTTGAGACCTTACAAGTCAATCTCGGTTACCTGTGCAATATCAGCTGCACTCACTGTCACGTCAACGCAGGTCCCACACGCACTGAACTGATGGATAGCGAGACGCTGTCTCTGGTACTGGACTTCGCACGTGAACGAAATGTTGGCACGCTGGACCTGACGGGTGGGTCACCAGAGATGAACCCAGGTTTTTGCGATCTTGTTCGCGACGCGCGTGTTATGAACATCAACGTCGTGGATCGATGCAATCCAACAATACTCGTTGAGCCTGGATACGAGGACCTCGCTCAATTTCTCGCCAGCCAACAGGTCCAGATTGTCGCTTCGATGCCCTGTTACCAGGAGGAGAATGTCGATGGACAACGAGGCAAGGGTGTCTACGGACGGAGTATCGAAGGCCTTAAGCGACTTAATGCACTCGGCTACGGACAGCCTGATTCGGGATTGACATTAAACCTGGTATACAACCCGGACGCCCCCATCCTGCCACCACCTCAACAGGAATTGACCGCAGACTATAAGGATGCACTGGCCACTGAACATGGCATCGTCTTCAACGATCTCTATTGCCTTGCGAACATGCCCATTAGTCGTTTTGGCGCACGGCTCCTCGCCAAAGGCGACTATGCAGATTATATGACCCTGCTTAGAGACGCTTTCGTACCAGACAACCTTCAAACAGTGATGTGCCGGTCTCTCATCAGTATCGATTACCGTGGTTATGTTTACGATTGCGACTTCAATCAGATGCTGGCGATGCCGCTTGCATCAGACCGTCAGGTTCACTTATCACAGCTGCTGGACGTGGAGATTGCAGGTTACCCCATCAACATTGGCGAGCATTGTTATGGCTGCACAGCCGGTCAGGGTTCAAGTTGCGGTGGTGCATTAAAAGCATGACGCACTGTACCGCCCTGATGGACCGGGCCGTATCGAAGCGTCACACTATGACACTCCTATTTCATGCGGAATATCCAGCGGATCGAGGACTTTCGCCTCAACATCCTTCAACCGACGCTCACGCAGAACAGA
>CAJWYI010000032.1 GCA_913049815.1 uncultured Gammaproteobacteria bacterium | reverse complement strand
AGCCGCGCGATGCAAAGACCGCAACCATCGTCTCCGACAACTTTCACCACGGATTGGCTTGCATGAGCGATGCCTATCTGGACACCGCAGAAGCACCCACGGGACTTGCCATTTTCCACTCATAAGACGAGGCTATTGCATCGCTGCTACAAGATACCGCTGAACTAATTCCTGACGCCGATATCTGAACGTCAGGTCTGCCCGGGAAACTATGTCCGATTCCAATCCATCTGAGGCCAGTGAGCAACATCGCTGGTGGCAGCGACCTGTCACGGCGTTCCGTCGCTGGTACTACGATCTGAGAGGATTGATTCTCCAGCAACCTCCTGAATTTGCAGCTCGAGGAGCCGCGATTGGTATGTTCGCGGCCTTTACCCCCACCATCGGTATCCAGATTCCGATCATCATCGGGTTCTGGATGGCGATTCGCCGCTACTGGAATTTCAGTCTTGCAATTAGTATCGCGTGTACATTCATCACCAATTTCGCGACTGCCTTCCCCATTTACTACGTTTTTTTGGTGACAGGTCGAATCATGCAGGGAGCATGGGATGACCTGAATGGGTATGACGCCTTCGCGGATCGATTGTCCAGAATGTTGCCAGAAGACGCCGGTACGTGGGAATTAATCTGGGTGAGCCTCAACAACATCATGAGCACGTATGGCATCGCCATGGTCTTGGGTTCCTTGCCGTGGGCGATCAGCATCGGCGCGCTGACCTATTTCGTCGTGCTCCGATACGGCCGAATGCGTCGCCAGCGAGTACGCGCCAGTAGAGATGCACCTAAAATAAACTAAGCAAGCCCACAAGGAGACTCCAGAATGGATAGACTCAAAGGAAAAACTGCCTTCATTACTGGCGCAGCTCGTGGGCTTGGTTTCGCGATGGCCAAACGGTTTCACGAGGAAGGCGCTGAGATCATCATCAATGATCTACGGATTGAAGATGCCGAGCGTGCGGCTGAGCAGGTACAGGGTTTTGCCGTTGCCGGCGATGTCTCAAGTAGTGACGCCGTTACGGCGATGTATCGTGAGATTGTTCAACGAGTCGATCGACTGGATATTCTGGTCAACAATGCCGGCATTAGTGGTGCTGAAGGCGCACCGGATAATCCGCCAGATCAAGACTCAACATCGCTGCAGAACGATGGCTTGCTAGCGGTCAGTGATGATGCCTTCGATCGAATGATTGCGGTTCATCTACGTGGAACCTTCCTCTGCACGCGAGGAGCGATGCCACTCATGACCAAAGCAGACGCACCCAGTGTCATCAATATGGGATCTATTATGGGGACCTATGGCAAACCGGGCGGCGTCGCCTACTGTGCAGCAAAGGCGGGTATCATGGGGTTTACACGGGCACTGGCTCATGAGACTGCAGCGCGTGGTATTAGAGTGAACGCGCTGGCACCCGGTTTTATCGACACTGACATGACGGCACCTCTCGCCACAGCGCGTCCGTACCTAGAATCTCAAACACCGCTGGGACGATTCGGTCAGCCCGATGACATTGCCTGGGCCGCCGTTTATTTAGCGAGTGAGGAAGCCCGTTTCGTAACGGGTCAGGTGTTATCGCCCAATGGTGGCTGGTACATGAGTCAATAGCGCTTCGCAGACAGGACCTGGAGGAATCGTTCCCCATAGCGTGCGAGTTTAGCCTGACCGATGCCGCTGATATCCAACATTGCCGAGAGTGAATTCGGTTTCAAAGCCGCCATTTCCTTTAATGAGCGGTCGTGAAAGACGACATACGGCGGTACCCCTTCTTCTTCCGCTAACTCGCGCCGCAACGTACGCAGTTGTTCGTAGAGATTTTCATTATATTCAAGGTCATCAGGCCCGTATCCGCGTCGACGAGTTTTTGTGGACGAAACCGAACGAGACAGAGAAATCGATTCCTCGCCACGCAAAATGGGTTTGCAGGACGGTGTCAGCCGCAAACCACCGTGCCCTTCGACGTCCGCCTCGATCAGGCCGCGAACCAGCAACTGTCGAACCATACTTCGCCACTCGGGTTCTGATAGATCTTTGCCCATACCAAAAACCTGCAATCGATCATGGCCGTTACGTTCGATCCGTGGGTCTCCGCCACCGCGAACTACACTGATCACATAACCGGCACCAAATCGCTGACCAGTGCGGTAGATGGCTGAAAGCAACTGTTGCACCGAGAGGGTCGCATCCCATGCATCAGGGGGTGACAAGCAATTATCGCAATGACCGCAAGGTTCACCTGGGTTGTCACCGAAATACCCGAGTAGCACTTGTCGTCGACACGTGGTCAGTTCACAAAATGCAAGCATCGTATTGAGCTTGTGCTGCTCAATACGCTGTTGCTGTGGTTCCGTCTGGTCGGAGAGCATCTGGCGATGAAGCATGACATCCTGCAGCCCGTAGACCATCCACGCGTCTGCTGGTTCACCGTCACGCCCCGCCCGTCCTGTTTCCTGGTAGTACGACTCGATACTTTTGGGTAGATCAAGGTGTGCGACGAATCGGACGTCTGGTTTGTCGATGCCCATACCAAATGCAATGGTTGCCACGATAATGACGCCGTCTTCGTTCAGAAATAGGCTTTGATGATGACTTCTCGTCTCCGGTAAAAGGCCGGCGTGGTATGGCAACGCGTCGAAGCCCTGAGAACACAACCAATCTGCAGTCTGTTCGACCTTCTTCCGTGATAGGCAGTAGATAATGCCAGTGTCTCCAATATGCGCTTGCAGCAACGCCTTCAGCTGGTCACGCGCGTTGACTCGATGCTGGACCTGATAGTAGATGTTGGGCCGATCAAATCCAGCGACAAAAACGGGTGCATTGGGTATGCCCAACCGGATACGGATTTCTTCCCGGGTCTGTTCATTGGCGGTCGCTGTGAGTGCGATAACGGGAACTTCGGGTAACTGCAGACGGAACCAATCAAGTGCCAGGTAGTCTGGTCTGAATTGATGTCCCCATTGAGAGACGCAATGGGCCTCATCGATAGCAACAAGTGATACCGGACTCTGAAGCAGCCACGTCTGCGTGTCTTCCTGCTGGACCCGTTCTGGTGAAAGGTAGATCAGATCGAGTTCGCCAGTGTGAAGTTGCCGTCTGACAACGTATTGCTCCTCGCGTGTTTGATTGGAGTGAAACGCTGCAGCACGAATGCCCAAATGATCTGCGCTCGCCACCTGATCGGCCATCAAAGCGATCAGAGGAGAGATCACAACAGTGACACCTGGCAACATCAACGCGGGCAGCTGATAGCACAACGACTTGCCGCCACCCGTCGGCATGATTACCAGTGCATCGTCACCGGCGAGTATCGTGTTGATGACTTTGTCTTGTGGCGAACGGAATGCGTCGTAACCAAACGTGTCTCTCAAGACCTCAATCGGCGTCGTCACAATCGCTGATCTCTTTCTGCGGGATTCCTGGTCAACGTCTTATCAATTTCTCGGTTCGATGCGCTTAATGCCCTGCCCATCGATCGCCACATAGATGAGTCCGTCAGGACCTTGACGTACATTACGGACGCGACCAATACCTCGGACGACAGGCATCGCGTGTGTCACTTTGTTTCTCTCGAGTTTGCACAGCACGAGATAACCAAACTTCAACGAGCCAACCAGCAGATGATCCTGCCATTCAGGGTAAAGGTCACTAGTCACAAACGTCATTCCTGAGGGCGCGATTGAGGGAACCCAATACCAGACGGGAGATTGGTAGCCCTTACGTGTTTTGCCTTGGGCGAACCCAGTCCCATCGTAGTTGATGCCATGGCTTAGTATTGGCCAGCCATAATTCTGACCGGCCCGAACAATGTTGACCTCGTCTCCGCCACGCGGACCATGTTCATGGATCCAGATTTCACCCGTGCCCGGGTGCATGGCCATTCCTTGCGGATTGCGATGTCCCCTTGAAAATACTGCAGGTTTGACGAGTTCACGGAAGGGATTGTTCTGTGGAATGCGACCATCATCGTGAATCCGATAGACTTTGCCGCCATCACGAGCTAGATCCTGTGGATTTCGATCGCGGTTACCTCGGTCCCCAACAGAGAAAAAAAGATAGCCGTCGCGATCAAATTCAAGTCGACTGCCGTAATGTCGACCATCACGCGTATTGGGTGTTGCCTTGTAGAGCATTTCGTAATCTTCAAGCGAATTGTCACGCAATCGAGCGCGCGCAATTGCCGTGTTACTGCCATTACCCTCGCCTTCGCGACTGGAGTAGCTGAAGTACAACCAGTTGTTCTTTTCAAAGTTTGGGTGCAGTTCTAGATCCATCAATCCACCCTGACTATTGATGTGCACTTCAGGAACGCCTTCGATTTGACCAACAACGTTGCCATCCCGAAGACGCAGGATGGACCCGGAGCGCTCGCTCACCAGCATATCGCCATCGGGTAACCAGACCATTCCCCAGGGAATCTTGAGATCCGGAACCACATCGATGGCGTCATAGTCGTCCGCGCTATAGGCAGAAAAACTCAAACCGCAGAGGGTCATCACGGTCAACACAATGCTGTATACCAGTTTCTGTATTCCAGCATGTTCTTGGTCTGCATTCATTGTGATTTGCGTTATCCACTTATAGTGCGAAACCCGCCTGCATTTTGTCAGCATGCACTTCAGGAATTGCCATCCATCTGCACGCCGAGACACGCTCACGATCTTTCGAGACATGTCAAGGATAAGAAGACAGTATCGTCAAAGGTAGCCTGTGTATGCTGATCATTGCCTTGTTGTTGTTCTGACTACTAGTCATTGGCACCGAGGTGGCTGGTGTCGTGGGTGAAAAAGGGGCTCGGATATTGGCTCGGCGACCATGGCGGCGATATTACCGGCGATCCTGGTCGGCGGATTGCTGTTTGCGTTCGCGGCGATGATGACCGGTATTGCGGTGTTAGGTCC
Source organism: uncultured Gammaproteobacteria bacterium (assembly GCA_913049815.1). Lineage (GTDB taxonomy): Bacteria > Pseudomonadota > Gammaproteobacteria > Pseudomonadales > Azotimanducaceae > UBA7451. The sequence goes on along the minus strand of CAJWYI010000032.1, from coordinate 15,171 downwards.
CATTGCAGGTATGATCGGGGTATTTTTGGCCCTCGGTCTGGTAGGTCTACTGCTGTTGGGCGCGATGATTGCCAGTATATTCGCATAATTCCACAAAAGCTCACGTTGTCAGGGGTATGGCAGAGAATTTGAGTGTTTTCTGTGGAACACGGCACTGCTCCAATGATCGAATGGCTGAGGAGAATACGCGCTATGGCATTTGCTTTTGACGCCATGAGACGTACAATTTTACTTTTAAACAAACGTCCGACACTGCTTTACGGGAGAAACCCATGGCTGAAACTGACACTCTGACATACCGCGGATCTGAGGCCGTAGCGACCCAAAAGGTACTACGGAATACCTACATGCTCCTTTCAATAACGCTACTCTGGACAGCCGCGATGGCCGGTGTCTCGATGGCGCTCGAAGTTCCTCCCATGGGCTTTATTCCATTGCTGGTAGCGTTTGGTGTGCTGTTTGCGATCAGCAAGTTTCGCAATAGCGGGGTCGGCCTTCTGCTGGTCTTTGTGTTTACCGGTATTCTGGGATTTTGTCTCGGTCCTATTATTAGCCTGTACGTTGCCGCCGGTGCTTCCCAGATTGTTGTTACCGCAGCTAGTTTGACAGGACTGATTTTTCTGTCGCTTTCGGGCTATACGTTAATGAGTCAGAAGGACTTCTCATTCATGTCCGGATTTCTTTCGGTTGGTCTGTGGGTCATGCTGGGATGTGTCTTATTGCTCTGGCTTGGACCGCTGTTTGGCTTTTATTCCAGCGCGTTACATCTGGCCATCTCTGCAGGCATTGTGATCCTGATGTCTGGCCTGATTCTCTACGACACCAGCCGCATTATTCATGGCGGTGAGACAAACTACGTGATGGCTACTGTCTCTCTATACCTCAGCATCTACAACATCTTCATCAGCCTGCTGCACATCTTTGGTTTATTTGGTGGTGACGAGTAATAGGTGAAACAGCCCTGGTGTTCCCGGGGCTTTCCTACTTGTGATGAATTGCGTGTACGTTCGAACCGACCATTCCTCCGAATTGTTCGCAAGATTGTCCAACCCATGACCTGCTGAACCATGCGCTTCGCAATCACCGTTCACGGTGGTCCTTACACCAGTCAGTCTTCACACTCAGCATTGAACTTCGCAAAAGCTGTCCTTCACGAAGGCCATGACCTCTATCGTGTGTTTTTCTATCACGATGGTGTCTACAACGGCAGTGAGATCATGGCGCCTCCACAGGATGAAATTGATCTCTATGGAGAATGGCGACAACTGGCGTTAGATCACGAGTTAGACCTTGTGGTCTGTATTGCATCTGCATTGCGTCGTGGTGTCATCAATCCCACTGAGGCAGAACGATACGAGAAGTCCGCGGCAAATCTTGGGAAACCGTTTACGATCAGTGGCCTGGGTCAGTTGATTGACGCAGCGCTCAGTGCTGATCGCCTGGTGACTTTTCGTGTCTGACTGCCAGCTCTTGTTCGTGCAGTCCCGTGCACCTCATGGCTCGCTGTTTGGCCAGGAAGGCCTTGATGCCATCCTTATGGGGAGTGCATTTGCCACTTGTGCAGTGTTAATGCACGGCGATGGCGTCTATCAGCTGATCCGAGACCAGCGATCTAGTGGGACCAGCACCCGCGATTATTCTGTGTCCTATGGTGCTCTTGGAGACTACGGTGTCGAAACCGTGTTCTGTGTTCAGGAAGACCTGACGGAACGACGATTAGTGGTGGACGATCTGGTTATTCCTGTCACGGTGATTGACCGTGCGGCTGTCGCCTCGCTACTGAACGACTACAACACCATTCTGGACTTCTGAATGATCCTGCACACAGTGAACAAACCCCCGTCTCATGCGGCACTCTCCGATTGCCTCGCCGTCATGGCGAGTGATGATCTGATGCTACTGATTGAAGATGGTGTCTACTGTCTTCATGAAGTGAGTGGCGACAGTCGCGTTCATGTCCTGACTCCTGATTTAGAAGCCCGAGGCCTTTGGGATCGACTGCCAGCTGAACTGACGGCGGTCGACTATGCTGGATTTGTTGGACTCTGCACACGCGTTGACAAGATCAAGACATGGGCATGACAGCCCCTAGTCTAAGATGAACGAAAAGCCAGTCATCCAGGTTGATAAAGAGGGATTTCTAAGGAACTTCCGTAGCTGGACCCAAACCGCGGCTCACGAGCTCGCAGCACAGGACGAGATCACATTGAATGAGCAACATTGGGAGATCATCAATCTGGTTCGCGAGTACTACGATGATTATCAGGTGTCGCCACCAACACGCGTATTGGCCAAGCTTGTCACGGAACAACTTGGCCCCGATAAGGGTCGCAGCATCTACTTAATGCAGTTGTTTACGGCAAGGTATGCGAAATATGTGAGCAAGATCGCCGGGTTACCCAAGCCAACCGGTTGCGATTGATCATCTGACTGATATTTGCCCTCGTCTTTTGACGTTATGAGGATTTTGCTCACTGCTTGCGAGTGTCACGACCTGGCCCACGATGGTGAGCGTCGGCCTTGCGACGTCAGTCTTGCGGACCTTTTCAACAATGTCTGAGAGTGTACCGACCAGGACCCGTTGCTTATCGGTCGTACCTTTCGCGATCAGTGCAATCGGTGTTGTGTCGGCACGTCCATGAGCGATCATCTGTTCGCAGATGCTACTCAGTCCTCCCAGTCCCATGTAGAACACAATAGTCTGGTTATCGTTGACCATCTCGTCCCATGGCAAATCGACCTGACCTTCTTTCGGATGCCCTGTCACGAACCGCACCGACTGTGCATAGTCACGGTGCGTTAAGGGAATCCCCGCATAAGCCGCACATCCGGATCCCGCGGTAATTCCAGGAACAATTTCAAACGGGATTGCAGCGTCAATCAAGGCCTCCATTTCCTCACCACCACGCCCAAATATAAACGGATCACCACCTTTGAGACGCAGAACACGTTTGCCTGCATGAGCGAGGTTTACCAACTGGTCATTGATCACCGACTGGGGCGTACTGGGCGCACCTGCCTTTTTGCCCACGTAGATGATCTCCGCATCACGCCGGAGACGATCCAGAACGCGATCATCAATGAGTGCATCATGCAACACGACGTCGCATCGTTGCATCAGATCCAGTGCTTTTAACGTCAGAAGATCGGGATCACCAGGTCCTGCACCGACGATGTACACCTCGCCCGTCCTGATGACATCGCCGGTCAGCAGGATGTTGTCTGCCTCTTCATCGCGACCACCCATGGCCGCCGTCGCACCAGGTGAGTCTAAAAATTCAGTGGTCTTGCGACGTCGTTGATCTACGTCCGGGAAAACCGTTTTCAGTCGATTGCGTCTTGTCCCCAGGTATCGTGCGAGACGCACAACACCTTCAGGAAGCAATGATTCGATCCGTCGCCTGATGTCACTGGTAAGGACTGGCGCCTGGCCACCGGTTGATACCGAGACGACAACTGGTGAGCGGTCTACAATCGCCGGGAAAATGACTGTGCACAAAGTAGGATTATCGACGACATTCACAGGTATACACTGCGTCTGTGCTTCTTTTGACACTGTCTGGTTTACGGTCGAATCAGACGTCGCGGAAACGACCAGCACGTGGTCGTTCAGGTCCTCTGCTCGGAACTCGCGGCGTACGACCTGATGGCGGTCGCCCGATAGCCTTTCCTCCAGTTGTGCGTCAATATCGGGCGCGACGACAGTGATTCTTGCGCCCGCCCTGAGCAGTAAATTCGCTTTTCGGATCGCAATCTGCCCCCCACCGACCAACAGGCAACGTCGGTCCCTGACGTCAAAATGTAATGGTAGATAGTCCATTCATATATGGCTTTAGAACCTGGGGAATTCGAACTGATCCGTCCTGCTGCTGGTAATTCTCCAAAACCGCAATAAGTGTGCGACCTACCGCGAGCCCTGAACCGTTCAATGTGTGAATCAGTTCTGGCTTACCCGTCTCTGGATTTCGCCAACGAGCCTGCATTCGACGTGACTGAAAATCGAGAAAATTGCTACAAGAGGAAATCTCTCGGAATGTTCCCTGCCCCGGCAACCACACTTCAATATCGTAGGTCTTTGACGCAGAAAAACCCAAGTCACCGCCACAAAGCGCAACAACCCGATAGGGAATATCAAGCCGTTTCAGGATGGACTCTGCGTGTCCGGTCAGTTCTTCGAGTGCATCCCATGATTCATCCGGACGACGGAACTGAACCAGTTCGATTTTTTCGAACTGATGCTGTCTGAAAATGCCGCGAGTATCTTTTCCATAGCTGCCAGCCTCACTACGGAAACAGGGGGTGTGACAAACCATTCTAGTCGGAAGTGTCTCTGCATCAAGGATTTGTTCGCGGGCGATATTCGTGACAGGTACTTCTGCAGTCGGGATCAGATAAAACTCTCGCTCCTCTTCGAGTTTGAACAGGTCATCAGCGAACTTCGGCAGTTGTCCGGTTCCAACAAGTGACGAACGGTTCACCACGAGTGGTACATTCACCTCTTCGTAGCCATTCTCTTGCGTATGGACGTCCAGCATGAACTGCACGAGTGCTCTATGCAGGCGGGCAACATTTCCGCGCATAACTGAGAATCTTGAACCCGTGATCCTGGTTGCCTGGTCTAGTTCTAAACCTGCCCCCTCAGCCAGATCGACATGATCTTGCGTTTTGAACTCGAACGATGTCTGATCGCCCCATCGCCGTACTTCGACGTTTTTTTCCTCGGTGGAACCTTCTGGCACGGACTCGTCCGGAATGTTGGGAATACTGAGTAGTAGCTCATCCAGTTCTGAGACAATGTCATCAAGCTGTGCCTTCCCAGCCTCCAGACGGTCTCCCAGGTCGCTCACAGCTTTGAGCAAAGGTTCAATGTCCTCACCTTGTGCCTTTGCTTTGCCAATGGCCTTTGAATGGGTGTTGCGCTCTGATTGTAAGGCTTCCGTCTCTACCTGCACTGCTTTGCGACGTGATTCCAGAGATTTAAAGGTCACGACGTCCAGTTCGTAACCCCTTTTTTTCAGCAGGACTGCGACACCTTGCGGATCGTTTCTTAGCACACGGGGATCAAGCATTGTAAGGAGTATTAGTTTTCATACTTCAGGGGGAGGGGCGCATCTTAGCAGTTGGTACTCTGTTTAACACGAAAGTCACCAGGCTAAGGCGCGTCAAGGCAGCAGTCTTGCCAGACCGATACCTAGCGCAGTGGCCAGGAGACACAATACGACACTGCTGATGACGTAGAGGCTACCAGCCATCCAGCGCCCGTCAATCAACATCTCCAATGTTTGCAGGGAAAAGGTCGAAAACGTTGTGAAGGCACCCAAAACGCCGATCATGACAGCTGACTTGAATGCTGGTGAGGCCACGATACCCGCTGTCTGGATCCGTTCTACCAGACATACAAATGCGACACCGATCAGCAACGAACCAATGACATTAACTAACAACGTACCGAAGGGAAACGATTCTCTCAGTACATTAGTCATTCCCAACATGATCCCCCATCGCAACAGCGCGCCGACTGCACCGCCCATGGCAATAGCAAGAAACTCTGTCAATTGAAGTTCCTCAGCGATCTCATATCAGTCGTCTTGGCCGTTTTTCTGATCGTTTGAAGCACTCCCATCTGCGTAACGTTTCCACTCACTGTCCCCGTTGGCCTGTCGCACGCTGGCAAGCTTCTCACCCAACTGTATCTCCAGTCCGCGAGGAGCGGGTTGATAGTACTGGCGGTCTTGAAGTTCTGGTGGAAAGTAGCTCTCACCAGCGACAAAACCATCATCATAGTCATGGGCGTACCGGTACTCCTCGCCATGCCCCATGGTTTTCATTAATTCTGTCGGTGCATTTCGAATGTGTAGTGGCACTTCGTAGTCAGGAAAGTCATTGACATCAGAGCGAGCATCGGTGAAAGCTCGGTAGACGGCGTTGCTCTTCGCGGCAGTCGAGAGAAACAGAATGGCTTGTGCAATCGCAAGTTCGCCTTCCGGACTTCCCAAGCGTGCCTGCACATCCCATGCTTGCAACGACAACTGAAGACAACGCGGATCAGCGTTGCCGATATCCTCACTCGCCATACGCACGACTCTTCGTGCAATGTAGAGGGGGTCACAGCCACCGTCGATCATTCGGACAAACCAGTAAATTGCGGCATCGGGTGATGAACCCCGCACCGCCTTATGCAGGGCTGAAATCTGGTCGAAAAAAATATCACCACCTTTGTCGAATCGCCGATGATCGCTACCCAGTACCTCCTCAAGCGTGGCCGCACTGACCTGTCCCTCCACCGCCAGATCTGCACAGATTTCAAGTAGAGAGAGTGCCCGTCTGGCATCACCATCGGCCGCGAGGGCGATTGCTGTCTTCGTATCAGGATCAATCGAGATCGTTTTGGCGAGGACATCGTCGGTCGCCAGCGCCCTTTCTATCAACTGAGTGAGTTCCGTTTCGGTCAGTGATCGCAATTTGTAAACACGTGTTCGCGACAAAAGCGCATTGTTGACCTCGAACGATGGATTTTCGGTTGTCGCACCGACAAAAATAACGGTGCCATCTTCGACGAAGGGAAGGAACGCGTCCTGTTGCGCTTTGTTAAACCGGTGAACCTCGTCAACAAACAAAAGCGTACGCATTGGCAACATCTGGCGAGCAAGATCGATGGCATCTCGAATATCGCGCACACCGGATAATACTGCAGACAGGGCGTGGAACCGAACGTCGCAGATTTCCGCTAGCATTCGCGCCAGCGTTGTCTTGCCAACCCCAGGTGGTCCCCAGAGAATCATTGAATGCAGATGGGATCGCTCAATGGCCTCGCGTAAAGGTTTGCCCGGCCCAAGCAGATGGGACTGGCCCATGTAACCTGTCAGATCAGTGGGGCGGACTCTTGCGGCGAGCGGTTCAGCAGCCTTTCCGGATTCTGAGAATTCTGAGTCGAACAGTGACATTGAACATGCACCAGATGATCTTTGTGCATCATACCGTTGTGGTGGCGCTAGTACATGGCAATGCGGGCAACAAAGAGGTTCATCTAACCATCAATGGCGTTATGGTGTTTAATGCCGTTCATCAATGACATCGATTCCTGCTGGAATGTCGAGTTGAAACACGTCGTCGTCAATCTTCGTATTGATGCGGACATCAGAAAGTTCGATGATTGTTTTTTGCCCGAGAGAATCACTCACCGTGATGGTCCGTGGCAATTTGTCATCAATTCTCACCATCATCGACTCAAAGAGACTATCCGCACTGCGTGGTCTGAGCAAATACTGCTCGCTGACAACAGGACCCACGTCGTTCTCCAGTTCGAAACGTTCGACAACGAATACATCGGAAATCTGGCCCGCATGACCACTCAATAGCAGGACAGGCACCTGACCAAGGTCCTTGTTCAGGTCTGAGATTGTGATCTGATCAAGACCCACGTCATAATTCCAGAAGGACTCACCATCTGAAACGAGGATCGGCTCAAACGGATCGTCCGCGACGATACGAAAACGCTGCCGTGCATCGACCCACAACTCACCGGTAACAGACTGAAGCGTTCGTTGATCCGCACTGAGCGTCTCCTGGCGATACTGGCTATGCAATGCTTGTATTCCCTGAAGGTACTGAACGAGCGGGGTTGCAGCACTCTCTACGCTTATTCGGTCTGAAGGATTCTGGTCTTTTAAGTCCTGTATCGCGGACGGTTGCGCGTTGTCTGCTCGGGTGTAGGTACCGAGCGTCAACGTCACCGAAAGCAACAGAAGACGCGCTAGGATGACTTTGAGCTTTTCGTACGGGTGCATCTGAAACTCCTACCGACGGACCGTACCCGACTATTTAGGTGGTCCGTTAGCCAGTACTTCTCGAGATCCATTGGTGTTCATCTCACTGACAACACCGGCAGTTTCCATCGCTTCGATCATCCGTGCCGCTCGGTTGTATCCGATACGCAACCTCCGCTGGACTGCAGAAATGGAAGCTCGCCTGGACTCAGTGACGAACTGTACTGCCTCGTCATACAGCGGATCGAGTTCGCTTTCGTCCGCGTCTTCCCCGGCTGCTCCGGCCAGTCCCGGCAAGAGTTCCGCATCGGAGCGAGACTCGAGGATGCCTGTAAGATAGTTGGGTTCTCCCAACTCCTTCCAACATTCGACAACGCGGTGCACCTCGTCATCCTCAACAAAGGCGCCGTGCACACGAACAGGTATGGGAGATCCTGACGGGAGGTACAACATATCGCCCTGGCCAAGTAACTGCTCGGCCCCACCCTGATCAAGTATTGTCCTTGAATCCACTTTGGATGAGACCTGGAAAGCAATTCGGGTCGGGACATTCGCTTTGATCAACCCTGTAATCACATCCACCGAAGGTCTTTGAGTGGCGAGAATCAGATGGATCCCTGCTGCCCGAGCTTTCTGCGCGATGCGGGCAATCAGTTCCTCGACCTTTTTACCGACGATCATCATCATATCTGCGAATTCATCGATGACGACTACGATATAGGGCAGTGCTTCGAGTCCCGGTACCGGTTCGTCGTCGTCCACCAGGTCGGCGTTCCACAGCGGATCAGGTATTGGTTCCCCTGCCTTCTCTGCATCTCGCACTTTTCGGTTGAATCCACTCAGATTTCTTACACCTAGCGATGCCATCAGGCGATACCGACGTTCCATTTCAGCAACACACCAACGCAACGCATTGGATGCATCTTTCATGTCAGTCACAACTGGTGTCAGCAGGTGGGGAATTCCCTCGTAAATAGCAAGTTCCAGCATTTTCGGATCCACCATGATTAGCCGGACATCTTCTGGGCTGGACTTGAAGAGGATCGACAATAACATGGCATTCAGTCCGACGGATTTACCGGAACCCGTCGTTCCTGCGACGAGTAGATGGGGCATCTTCTGGAGATCGACCACGATCGGTTCGCCTGAAATGCTGTGTCCAAGGGCCATGGATAGAGGTGAGTGAGAGTTGTCAAAAACCTTCGAGGTCAGAACCTCGCTCAATCGGACGGTTTCTCTGTCGACATTTGGGATTTCGACGCCCACGACGGACTTACCAGGAATCACCTCGACAACACGCACTGACGTGACGGCGAGCGAGCGAGCGAGATCCTTTACAAGACCAGATATTCGACTGACTTTGACACCAGCTGCAGGTTGGATTTCGAACCTTGTGATCACCGGCCCCGGTAACACAGCAACAACCTCCGCCTTGACACCATAGTCATGAAGCTTCAGTTCCAGTTGCATGGACATCGCTTCGAGGTCGTCCCGTGAATAGCCAGTATCAGTGTTGTCTTCTGCCGGATCCAGTAGATGGAATGGCGGTAGACCGTCGACAGAAGTTACCTTGAATAGATTCCCTTGGCGCTCTTTTTCTACTCGTGGAACAACGACTGGTTCGATCTTTTCTAGCGGCTTTTCGATGACGACTTCAGTTCGATCGGACACTTCCTCGACACGTTCCGCCAGTAACCGCTGACGACTCTCAGTCACCCGCTGTATCTGCCGTCGCGCAATCCACCATTGCCAGATTCGATGCCACTTCTGCTGTCCCCACCCGACCAGTTCGAACGTCAGGCGTCCAGTGGTATCCATCACCTGCAACCAGGAGAGATGGGTCAATGCGGCAAGGCCGATCAGAAAAATAGCGAGAAGTATCAGTGTGGCACCGACATCACTGAAGGCAGGTTCCATGAACCAAATCAGATAGTTTCCCAGGATGCCACCACTGCCTTCTCGCAATGTCAGGCCCCATTCGTAGAAGTGAAGGGTTGCTAGGCCGGTACCTGCCATGATCGTCAAGACGAGACCAAGTGATCGAGAACCAACGATCAACCAATCAAAAACTGGCGGATGCTCGTCACGGAACATCCGGATACACTCGACCGTAAGCATCGCGGGCAAAATAAACGCTATATAACCAAACAGAAAAAACAGGACGTCAGCGAGCCATGCTCCTGATTGCCCCACCAGATTGCTGACGTGCGTGCCGTGTCCAGAATAGGTCCAACCAGGATCAGTTGAATCGAAACTACTGAGTGCGAGAAAGAGATAAACGCAAAGTGCAGCCAGAAGAATCATCTGGCCTTCTTTCAATCGCTTATAGAGGGCTTCTCGGAGTGACAGACGATTGTCGTCAGCGATCTCGTCAGACTTGGAGCGTTTCGCAGCTTTCGCTTGGGGCACGACTAAACTCCTTAATTTTCATAACTTTAGATGATATATGGAGAATAGGCTTTTAGAAAGTAGTTTATTCCTTTGTTAATGGCCTCAGTGGTCTGTTGTGAGTGTGTCGTGAATCGGCACCACGAACCCGTTATCATGCGATCCGGTTGCGGCACCCTGCCGCTTGAACGAGTTGAATTAGGAGCTAAGTCCTTTATGTCTGGTCCCAGTAAACCATCTGTCACCGATGAGGTTTGGACTGATGAACGTGTGCAGAGTTTCCTCACCACTCCTGCCGTTGGGGCGGACAGTGCGGATTTCACAGTCCTACTTAAAGCCTATCGTGGAATGAGGCTTTCGGACTTTGAACGCTTCCTGCGTTTTTACATCGAAGCGGGACGCGATGTATATGCCGAAGATCATCGTGGGCGCACGATTTGGACGATCATGGAAAAACATCGTCCAGGTGCAGAATTTCTGGCAGTAAAAGAAGCGGTTTGTGGGGAGTAAAAAGGGTTCGGACTTGAGGACACATAATGGAACAACAACATCGCCAACTGCTGATTGTCGGATCTGGACCTGCCGGATGGTCGGCGGCGGTCTATGCCGCACGCGCTAATCTCGCGCCGACGGTCATCACGGGTATTGAAACTGGCGGCCAGCTGACTACCACTACGGATGTCGAGAACTGGCCTGGCGGTGACGACGGGCTGCAGGGACCTGATCTGATGGTGCAGATGCAAGCCCACGCGGAGCGATTCAATACGGAAGTGATCTATGACCATATCAACGAAGTGGATTTGAGCTGTCGCCCTTTCCGATTGATGGGCGATGCGGCTTTATATACGTGTGATGCGCTGATTATTGCCACGGGAGCATCTGCGCGCTACCTCGGTCTCCCTTCAGAAGACGACTTCAAAGGAAGGGGCGTCAGCGCTTGTGCAACATGCGATGGCTTTTTCTATCGGAAGCAGATCGTCTCGGTTGTCGGCGGCGGGAATACCGCCATGGAAGAAGCGCTGTATCTCTCGAATCTAGCCTCTGAGGTTCACATGGTTCACCGTCGAGATCAGTTTCGCGGTGAAAAGATCCTGCAGGACAGGGTCAGTGAACGCTCTAACATCCAGGTCCATTGGAATAGCGTACTTGCCCAAGTCCTTGGTGATGACACGGGCGTGACAGGGATGCGAATCCGGAATGTGAACTCTGAAGAGACAACAGATTTTGACCTCCAGGGCGTGTTTATTGCGATTGGTCATACACCAAACACTGAGATTTTCGCCGGTCAGCTCGACATGAAAGATGGCTACATTGCGATTCATTCCGGACTCAATGGCAATGTCACGGCGACAAGTGTCCCAGGTGTCTTCGCAGCCGGTGACGTTGCAGATCAGATTTATCGTCAAGCGGTCACATCCGCGGGATTCGGGTGCATGGCTGCGCTTGATGCCGATAAGTATCTAGAAAGTCTGAGCGCCTGAGTAATCAACAGAACAGAACTGTGCCATGGTTGCCTGATCGACCATGGTTCCCACCCACGCACGAAGCGCTGACGCAACCCAATGGTCTATTGGCGGCTGGCGGGGAACTGACCGCCGACTGGCTTACGTTTGCCTACAGCAGAGGAATCTTTCCCTGGTTCGACGAACCCCCGATGCTCTGGTGGTGTCCTGAGCCACGAACAGTAATCGCACCAGGTTCATTGTCTGTCTCACGAAGCCTTCGGAAGCGTCTGAGTCGCAATGACTACACCATCAGGGTGAATACCTGCTTTGCAGACGTCGTCGATGCATGTAGTCAACCTAGAAGCGCCATGGGTGATGATCCCGGTACATGGATTACGCCGTCGATGAAATCGGCCTATCTCGAATTGCACCGTCAGGGTCTGGCGCACTCTGTCGAATGTCATCGCGATGGGAAACTGGTGGGCGGACTGTATGGCGTTAGTATCGGTCGTATGTTTTTCGGCGAATCAATGTTCTATCGACAGACCGACACGTCAAAAATCGCTCTGGCGCATCTGTGTCGACTGTTGGAGGCAGAGCGTTACCCCCTGATCGACTGTCAGGTTGATAATCCACACCTTGCGCGATTGGGAGCCTTGCCTATGAAGCGAGATAAGTTCTGCCGCCTGTGTGGGCTACTATGCGCTCAAACGGGCCTCGAGTGGTCGTCGCTGCCATCCACCCTACCTGCGTGGTAATCTCAACCCCCTTTGGTCCTGCGTCCTACCTTTGGCTGATCATTCATCAACACCTTTTGCGGCAGAATCGACTTCTAAGATCAATGAACTACGCTTCTATGCTGCACCACCTCACGAATGCAGCTACCTGCCTGACCGTGATGCCACCACGTTATTTGTAGATCCCGAAGCCCCCATTGATACAAAGACCTATTCGCAACTATCAGCCGTTGGTTTCAGAAGAAGTGGGCGTTTCATCTATCGTCCTCACTGCGGTGAATGCACAGCATGTGTACCCGTTCGTGTACTCGTACAACACTATTCGCCCAAACGACGCCAGCGAAGAATCTGGAAACTGAATCAGGATCTGGCAGCAATACATCAGCAGCCTCTGTTCCGCGAGGAACAATACGCCTTATACCAACGATACATCGATACCCGACACATCGATGGCGATATGTTTCCTGCCAGCGAAGAACAGTATCAGTCGTTTTTGATCGAGGGGCGCCCAGAAGCGTCGTTCATTGAATTTCGCGACAGATCGAAGCAACTTATCGCCGTCGCAGTCATCGACACGTTGCAGGATGGACTCTCGTCGATCTATACGTACTTTGATCCTGACGAAGACAAGCGTTCACCGGGAGGCTTTGCGATTCAATGGAGCATCGAATATGCGAGACAGCTGGCGCTCCCTTATCTGTATCTCGGATACTGGATCAATGAGTGCCGCAAGATGAGCTATAAGTGCGACTACCAACCTTTCGAGCAATTTGATGGCCGACGCTGGTTGACGCCAACATGACCATACTCATTTCGGGGCCTTTGCCCATCTTGCTTGTTTCAGGCAAAATGCGGGCTTCTTCGTACCGACAGTTTTTAATGGCAAAAGAAGAAGCACTTGAGATGAATGGCACGGTGCTGGACACCCTGCCAAATACGATGTTTCGTGTGGAGCTGGAAAATGGACACGTCATCACGGCGCACATCTCTGGCAAGATGCGTAAGAATTACATCAAGATCCTCACGGGCGATACCGTTAAAGTTGAGGTGACGCCCTACGATTTAACGAAAGGACGGATAACTTTCCGGGAGACCTGACCCCTCCTGACAGCCTCTCGCCAGAACGGGGCTGAAGGTTGTCCACTTCTGTCTCCCTGGTCAGCGCTTATCTTTGGTGAGCGCTATTATTCATCTGAGGTCGCCGTTTCAGGCTCCTCAATCTCTAACACGAGATCATCGTCTTTAACGAGGACGTGAACAACGCCACCACCTGAAAGACGGCCAAACAGGATGTCCTCGGCCAGTTCCTTTTTGATACGAGACTGAATCAACCTCTGCATGGGGCGTGCCCCCATCGTTTTGTCGTAGCCGTGTTCCGCAAGCCAAATACGAGCTTCGTCGGTGACCTCCAGACTGACCTTCTTCGCATCGAGCTGAACCTGGACTTCAACCAGGAATTTGTCGACGACCGTTTTAATGACATTCTCGTCGAGTGCGCCGAATTGGATAATGGCATCGAGACGGTTCCTGAACTCAGGAGTGAACATTTTCTTCAGCACCTCCATACCATCACTCGCATGGTCTTGGGTCTTGAAACCAATAGATGCCCGGCTCATTTGTTGTGCTCCCGCATTCGTCGTCATGATCATCACAACGTTCCTGAAATCCGCGGCGCGACCATTGTTGTCAGTCAGGGTGCCATGGTCCATAACCTGGAGCAGCAGGTTAAACACCTCAGGATGGGCTTTTTCAATTTCATCAAGTAAGAGTACGCAGTGTGGATGTTTTGTGACCTTTTCGGTCAACAGACCACCTTGATCGTAACCGACATAACCGGGGGGTGCACCTATCAGGCGAGATACCGTATGAGCTTCCATATATTCAGACATGTCAAATCGAATGAGTTCGACACCCATAATCCTGGCGAGTTGTCGACAGACTTCCGTTTTACCAACGCCGGTAGGACCCGCAAATAGAAATGATCCAATCGGTTTGTCTCCTTCCTTCAGACCGGCCCTGGAGAGCTTGATTGCGCTGGATAGCGTGTCTATAGCCTCATCCTGTCCGAAGATCACCATCTTCAGATTTTCGTCCAGTTGCTTCAGCGATGCCTTGTCAGATGCAGAGACGTTGTTTGGTGGTATGCGCGCGATCTTCGCGACCATCATTTCAATATCAGCCACACCAATCTGCTTTTTTCGCTTTGAGGGTGGCTGTAATTGCTGGTAAGCCCCAACCTCATCGATCACGTCGATCGCCTTATCAGGCATAAAACGGTCGGTAATGTATTTTCCGGCGAGTTCTGCAGCAACGCGCAACGAACGGTCAGTGTACTTGAGCTGATGATGCTCCTCGAAGCGGGTCTTAAGTCCCTTCAGGATTTGATAAGTGTCGTCAATGCTGGGCTCTTCGACATCGATCTTCTGAAACCGTCGCGAAAGCGCACGGTCTTTATCAAAGATCCCACGATATTCCTGGAAAGTGGTTGAACCAATACAACGTAGGTCACCAGAGGCAAGGAGTGGCTTCAATAGATTAGAAGCATCCATGACACCGCCCGATGCAGCACCTGCGCCAATAATCGTATGGATTTCATCAATAAAAAGGATCTGATCATCCTGCTGTGTAAGTTCTGCCAGCAGTGCTTTCAGGCGTTTCTCAAAATCGCCTCGATACTTTGTACCTGCCAGAAGTCCGCCAAGATCCAGACTGTGAACAGTGCTGTTCGCAATCACCTCTGGGACTTCCCCATCAACAATCATTTTCGCGAGTCCCTCAGCGATGGCTGTTTTACCGACACCTGACTCACCGACCAGTAATGGGTTGTTCTTGCGC
>CAJWYI010000031.1 GCA_913049815.1 uncultured Gammaproteobacteria bacterium | reverse complement strand
GAAATCAGCTAAATCTTGTGGGACGGCTTTAGAGAAGTAATACACGCCACCTTTACGATACGTGTAAGAGGGATGCTTCAATGTCTTCAATTTTGTCTACTCCCATTCAGCGATTTCAGAAAAATCCGTCGCTGATCAGAGAGTTAGAAACTTTTAAAAGAAGAATATGGTGGCCAGAGGTGGAATCGAACCACCGACACGGGGATTTTCAGTCCCCTGCTCTACCGACTGAGCTATCTGGCCAGAGAGGTGCCGCGTTCCGGTTGAACAACCGGTCAGCGCGGCGAGGCGCGTATTAAATCGGAAGGGGGCAGGGCGGTCAAGCCAGTGTAAGCCGTTGGTTTTCAAAGGATAGACGATCACTCTTCAGGCGGAATATAGCCCTCGGCATGGTCCACAGGTTCTCCGGTGAGAAACAGATCACGCTGCGCGTTCAAATAACGACGTGCATCCTTGTCTCTCATATCCAGATGCTTCTCGTTGATGAGCATGGTCTGCAGTTTGTACCATTCTTCCCAGGCCTGGGCGGACACCTGCTTGAAAATCTCTTCGCCTCTGGGGCCCGGCATCGGTGGGGTGTCCAGTCCAGGCAGATCCTTCTTATAGCGAGAGCAGTGCACCGTTCGTGTCATGTCAGGTCCATGGAGATTTGAGCGTTGTTTGAAATTAGCTTCATCACATTGTGCCAGAAGCTTCAGTAGATGGTGCGTCGGTTTTGTCAGGCCAATCTCAGGCAGATCATTCGGGTCCACCCATTGCAAGGTACCCTCTTCATCCACTGATGCTACTGTTGTTGAAGGGACGGTACATTCTGCCTGTACCGGCGTGATATCGAGATGGAAATGCGTAAACGTATTTCGAAACGGTGCGAAAGACGATGATACCTGTCGCCAGTTGCGGTTTTCGATTTCACCGGCAAGGAGTTCGGCTTCGACTTCCGGAAATGTCCAAAGTCCGCCCCATAGTCCAGTTGTTGGACGACGTATGAGCAGGTACTCGCCCTCTTGATTGCAGGCAAGCACCATGCAGATTTCGCGAACAGGCATCGCTTTCTTTGGTTTCTTACCTGGGAATTCCGAGATACGTTGTTCCTTTTTAGCCCTGCAACGATCTTCAAGTGGGCACAATGAACATTTAGGTTCGCGGCTGACACATAAGATGGCACCCAGATCCATCATCACCTGGGTATAGTCGCCGATACGCTGATCGGGAGTCAGTTGTTCAGCGGCCGACCATAGAACTTTCGCGGTCGCAGTGGTCCCCGGCCAACCTTCGACTGCAAAATAACGGGCTAGTACTCGTTTGACGTTGGCGTCCAGAATGACACCACGTTGCCCATGCGCGATGGCGAGAATCGCTCCGGCCGTCGAGCGTCCGATGCCGGGTAACCCTTCAAGAGCTATCTGATTGTCTGGGAACTCGCCGTTGTGCTCAGCGATGACCTGTTTTGCGGTCTTATGGAGATTGCGTGCTCTTGCGTAGTAGCCAAGCCCGGTCCATAGATGGAGGACCCGATCTTCTTTGGCGGCGGCGAGTGTGCCGATGTCAGGAAACGTGGTCATAAAGCGATTGTAGTAGGGGATAACTGTAGCGACCTGAGTTTGTTGCAACATGATTTCAGACACCCAGACTCGGTACGGTGTGATGTCCTGCTGCCAGGGTAGATCCTTGCGGCCGTGCTGATCAAACCAAGCGAGCACGCGTGCCTGAAAGCTCGCAATTTCCGTGGGCGCCAACTGCAGTGCGTCACTCACTCCTTAAACAGCCCATCAAGGAGATCTTTCACTTTGTCCCGAACATTCTGTGAGATTTTCTCTTCCAGTTTCTGTCTGACTTCTTCGAGCAGCTCCTCTCCTTTTCCTACGAGTTTCTTATTGGCGAGTCGCCTCACCACATCACGTTCTGTTTCACGATCAGGCAGGCATAGTGTTGCGGGTGAATCATTAAGGCTTACTGCACAGGTGACCGGAGAGGAAATACGTGTCAGCGATTCGTCGACCACCAGCTGGTCCTCCGTCCTTGGTGAGTGCGGGTCGGGTTCAGGCGGCGCTTCCTCACCAATAAGAAAACGGCAGTGAGCCGATTCATCGTAGTGATTAAGGCGCCAGTGCCAGGTTCTTGCGGGTGTAGTCACATAATACGCGGATGATGCCGCGGGTGACTTCCCGGTTACTGGACATAAGTTCGTACAGAGATTCGCCCTCTAGCCTCAGCAAGGTGCAGTCTTCCAGGGCTTCGATCGAGGCAGCGCGGGATTCCGGATCGAGTGCCGCCAGTTCTCCAAACACAGCGCGATTACCCAATGTGCCGAGCTCGGTGTTATTGGTGAAGAGGCGCACCTTGCCCGAGGCGACGATATACATCGAGGTTCCTAGATCACCCTCGCGGATGATCACCTCCCCTTCGGAGAAGTCTTCTGATTCGACGATGGTGGCCAGGTCCACTAGCTCAGCTTCCGGTACCGACGCAAAAATCGGAACCGACTTCAGGATCAGCACCTTCTCAATGGTGAGCAGCATGTGTGTGATGACCAGATGACTCAAGACTATTATTGCTGGATTGCACCCTATCCGCCAGAGGTGACATCAGGAGAATATTGCGTCTACGGTGGACGGGGTGTGGTCAGCCGAGACCCTTAAGTAACTCGCTAACCACCTCTCGCACGTGGGGACTGGGATCTGCTTTGAGACCTGCGAGGATTTGCGGGGCGTCTTCAATCTCCAGTTGCACCAGGCTCCAGGCAGCGGTCTCACGCACAAGCGCTTCTGGGTCTGCGAGAGCGGAGCGGACGGCATCCAACAGATGTTCATGCTTATCGTTGCCAATCTGATGGAGTAGGCTGGCTTTCGTCCATACAAATGACTCGCCAAAGTGCTTGGAGACGAGATCTTCGAAACGATCCTGGGTATTCATGTGAGCTTGTGGGAAGCGCTCATCCAACTGTGCCAGGCGCTCGGATACGGACAGATCATCCAGTATGGGAAACACCACAGTTTTGATCTCATTTGTTAGCAGATTGTCCAGCACCTCGAGGGCGTATACCCGCAGTTCAGGCACCCTAGAGGCAATGCTTGCCCGCGTGTCCATCATGACGGTTGAGGGGAAGATGAACGACATGATGAGCAACATGTTGTCTCGTCGCGTACCCAGTTCCTGGCCCAGTGCGGCGGTCAGCGCATCGTAACGACGATGTTTCGAGATGTCCTCCATGCTGGCGAGCAGCCAGGTTATGAGCTCTACTTCTTGCTCGAGTTTGTTAACGAAGATGTATTGATGGTCCGGGTCTGCCTGGTAGTTCAGCTTCGCGAGTGCCAGGTAGATCTGGTGGCGTAGCTCGCGGTGATCAGTTTCGATATGGCGCAGCAGAATCTCCATAGCGCCGGTCCCACCGATTTCACTAACAATCTCGATGATCTGTCGTTTCACCTGCCGTGTGGCTTCGGGCGACCGGAATCCCAGATCCAGATCGTAGAGCGCATCGTCATCGAACTGCTGAAGGGCTTGCGCTGCAGGTTTCTGCAATCCCGTTACGGAAAGCTTGCCTACCAGAGTATTGATCAGTCGATTGTCTCGTATCAGTCCGGCCGCATAGATGGCACGGGAGACGACAGCAGGGTCGTCATCGTCGAGCAGCTCCACCAGGTAGCTTGCACCGGCATCAAATTCGCCCATCACATCGGCGGCATACATTCTTTGCGAAGGATTCTCTGATCGAGCCAGTTCCAGAAGCTTGCTCTTCGCATCGTCACTCGTAGGGCCATAGTTTAAAAGACCTGTCAGGGCGCCTCGGCGAATGGACTCCTGCTCACTATCAATGTGTGGCGTGAGGACGTCGCTGACATCATCTCCGCCCAGTGCGCCATAGGTGATCAGCGCCTGCCCGAGGACGAGGGGATGCGTTTCTGTGTCGATCCGTTCGCGTACCTGTATTTGCAGTGCATCAATTCCCAGTCTTGTGACACGTTCAAGTGTATCCAGGCGCACCTCATAACTATCGTTAGTTATGGCTTTCTTTAGCAGTTCGGTAATCTGCGGGTGTTCCATCTCTTCGAGCAGGTTTATGCAGTATAGTACTTCTGCGGGATAGCTGGATTCGATACCGCCCTTGATGATATCTAGACTGGCGTTATCGAGTTCTTGGATAGAGAGCTTACCGATCTTGCGTTTCTGAATGCTCTCAACGAGGTTCGACAGATACATCTGGCGAATCGCAATGCCCATAGAGATCCAGAACACCATCAGGCCAGTCAGTACCAGTAGGAACATCTGAGGTTCCCATTGTAGGTAGTTTGAAATGATGAACAGAGTCAGTCCTGCAAGACCTCCTGAGAGCGGATCGATGATGCCCTCAATCAATGATGTGCCCTGAGTGCGCTGACGGTCTGGTAGCACCTGGAACAGAATGGTCACGCTCGGGCGCCACATAGCCGACTGCAGCACAAATCGCATCCCGTTGGTGGCCACCATAACAAAGAAAATCGCGATCCCAGCGACACCCGCAAACTCCATCGCGCTGACGGCGGCGGCGCCGATGGCAATGACAATCGGGAATCCAATGACGCCTGCGAGTACTCCAAATTTTCGGAGCACAGGGGCGAAGAAAAAGACCATGACGACCAGCGTGATGAAGCCACTGACGGCAATGAACTGTCCAAGGAAGGTCGCGAGCGCGACCTCGTCAGTGAACTGTTTCGAAGCGTAGTGGTAGAACGCCACGTCCAGAAAAAAGTACGCAAAAATGTAGGCCGCATAGCATAGCGAAATGGACCTGACATACGGTAATCGCAGGAGTCGCAGGAGTTTGTTGTCGATCTCCTTTCCTTCCACCAGATCACCGCTGGTCACTGCCAGGGGTGCCCTGAATTTGCGAGCCGTCAGTTCGGCGATGATGAACACAAGTGCCGTTGCGCCTGCCGCGACTAGGAGCAGATCCTGGACGTCCATAAACGCCAGTAGCAAGGCGACCGAGATACCGCCGACCATCTCTGCGAGAAACTCACCAGAGCGTGCGATGCCCGACAGCCGTTTGGTTTGACGGACATCCAGCAGGCGGGAGAGCAATGTCACAAATTGCAGACTGAACAGCATGTACACGGTCTCGAAAAAGAGCGGCAGGGCGAAGATGAAGATCTTGTTGTCGACGGTGCCGAGTAGGAACCGGTAACCTAGGAGTCCAACCAGGATCGTGCCCAGGATTGTAAAGACATAGGTTGAAAAAGATCGTCCGTAAGTGATTTTCGAAATCAGCAGTGTGAGCACGGTCCCCGTGAAGGCCAGCAAGATGGCCATGATGGCGAGTTGTTCTGCGGTGAACTCTGCGAGGAATAGCGTGAATGCCGCGACCCGGAGCATTCCGATCGCGATTCCGGAGACAAACATGTTGCCAAACAGCAGGGAGATAACGGCTGTTTCTTCCGGTCGAACACCCAGCACAGACAACCACGAGCTGTTCTGATGGGTTCTGGCGACCGGTTGATTCAAGGAAGGGAAACCTCAGCAGTAACGTTCATCATTATGCGGCAAACCCTGTGGCAGGGCGAGCCTGTTGGAGCCGAGATCGTTACCGCGCGCAGAGCAGTGCCCTGATACGCCAGACATCATAGTGCACCGAATCGGGGTCAACTCTCGCATGGTAAGCTTAAAGGGAGAAGTATCTCATCAATTCTATTGTCGGGTTGCTGCAATCAGCCTGGCGATGCGCGAGCGGAAGACCCTGGGCCCTTTCACCGGGCTAAGGGTGATAGGGTAATCCTTATGTCAGGACTGATCTGATCTATCCCGCAGCTGGTCGATTTGTTAGTCTCAAATTCCAGGGAACGGGGGAGCATCCATGACTCAGATAGGCAGTGAAGGAAACCCACTGAGAGTTGCTGTCATCGGTGCAGGTCCAGCTGGGTTTTACACTATCAGTAACTTTCAGAAGTTCAAAGAGATCCACACGAGGATTGATTTGTACGACCGTCTGCCGACTCCCTTCGGACTGGTCCGTAATGGCGTTGCGCCCGATCACCAGAAAGACAAGTCCGTTACGCGTGCCTACGATAAGAGTGCACAGCAGCCTAATGTGCGTTTCTTTGGTAATGTCGAATACGGTACCCACATTCATATGGACGACCTGAAGCAGCACTATCACATGGTGATGTTTTCGAACGGTGCAAAGATGGACCGTAGCCTGGAGGTGCCGGGTGAGGATCTTGCCGGTAGCCATTCCGCTACTGACTTTGTGGCCTGGTACAACGGTCATCCTGACTATGCCCATCTTGAATTTGATTTGTCTCAGGAAAGTGTGGCGATCGTGGGTATCGGCAACGTGGCGGTCGATGTTGCGCGAATGCTCTGTATGTCCGACGCCGAACGACGGGCGACCGACATGGCGGATCATGCGGTTCAGGCACTTGCCAAAAGCAACGTCAAGCATGTGTACATGCTGGGACGGCGGGGACCGGCGCAGGCGGCGTTTACCCCGCCTGAAATCAAAGAGCTCGGCGAGCTTGAAGATGCAGATATCGAAGTCCTTGCGGATGAGGGTACGTTGGATGCCCTTAGTCAGGAGGATCTGGATGCGAACGGCGACAAGAACGCGGTCAAGAATGTTGAGTTGATTGGCGGCTATGCCGGCCAACCTCTGTCGGGCAAGAGCAAGACGCTGACGATCCGCTTTCTGGTGTCGCCAACGGAACTGCAGGGAGACAAGCGAGTGTCTGGTATTCGTATCGTCAAGAACGAACTGTATCTGGATGATCGAGGTAGTATTCGGCCACGCGCCACCGAAAACTTTGAGGATCTGCAGGCTGGGTTGGTCTTCCGTTCCGTGGGCTATCGTGGGTCACCGCTTCCGGACGTGCCGTTCCACGAGGAGTGGGGCTCTATTCACAACGAACTGGGTCGCGTCACCGATGGTAACGGTAACAACGTCGAAGGACTGTATTGTGCCGGTTGGATAAAACGGGGTCCGACCGGCGTGATCGGGACAAACAAGACAGACGCCCAGGAAACGGTCAAATGTATGGTCGAGGATATGGAAGCTGGGCTGTGCTTCTCCCCTTCAGAATCCGCGGGCGCGATCGTTGGACTGCTGCAATCTCGCCAGCCTGATCTGATCAGTTACGACGATTGGTCACGCATAGATGCCTACGAGCTGGCCGCAGGTGACGCAGAAGGACGTCCGCGGGTCAAACTGACCAGCGTGCCGGATATGCTGAAGGTCGCGCGCGCAGGCTAGTTGTCTTTGTTCATCGCGGTCAGCACCGCATCGAGCTTGGGTGTTGGTTGATCCTTAAACTCAGCCTGTCGGCGGAATACCTCTGCGGCAGCCTGGTGAAACCCCCCGGGCAATCCTGCGCCTTCAAACGTGGCGGCGATTTCCTCCATCTCGCCCACAAAACGCCAGGCCTTTGCAGTATTTGCTGACACGCGTCGTGCGGTTTCTGTACTGAAGGTTTCTCCCCATTGATGTGCGAGATGTTCGCGCACGCCTGCAATTTCAGCGAGTGCCAGGATCGCGGACAACAATGCCGTGGAGCCTTTGGTATAGGCAGCAAACGCCATCTTCAGTGTAGACGCGGCGCCAATATCTTTCGAGATTATATTAAGATGGAGAGGAGAGCCCGCAAAAAGATCAACGATGGTACTGGCGGATGGGCCTGACACGTGCAGCACGGTGCCCGCTTCCTTTCTCCATGCAGGGCCACCGATGATTCCGCCATCCACCATCTCCGCGCCGGCATCTGCCAGCATGGTGTTGATTTCGTGCGTTCTTCCAGGCGCGATCGCATTACCTTCAAGATACAGTCCCTTGAATCCATGACGGATCACAGTACTCGCCACAGTCGTGGCCTCGGACGGAGGACAAACGCTTAGGATGATCTCGGCATCTTTCACGAGCTGGCCAAGCGTACCCGCATCAGTTAACCCACCCCTCTCAGCACGTTCGCGGGTTGCGTCACTGCGCCCCTCTGAAGCCCACAATACTGTCGCATCGGAATGCGTCGCTGCTGCGCCTACCGAAGCACCCATCTGACCGGGGTTGATCAGTCCTATTGTCGTCATATGACCTCCTGTTGACGCTGACATGGTAACCGCTTTGTGACGGTGGTGCCCTGCGCCTAAGTCAGGTTATGGTGAGGTATCGCAGCCTAAGCAACGAACATAGAAAGAGGGGGGAATGATGGCAGACAATTTGGTGTTGTTGGATAAGATTGACGTTGAAGACGGTATTGGATTCGCCGAGATTGTGATCAATCGTCCGGAGCGTCGCAATGCTTTGATCCCAGAAGCCGCGGAAGGTGTCATCAGTGCACTTGAGGATATTGACCAGGATGACAAGATGGCCGCCGTTATCCTTCGAGGCGAGGGTGGCTATTTCTGTTCAGGGATTGATCTGAAAGCCTTGCAGTCTGCGACATCGACAGGCCACGCCAGAAAGAATGCGATCAGACACATGCACCTAGCATTCTATCACTTTCGTAAACCAGTGATCGCTGCCTTCGAGGGGTTTGGGATCAATGCCGGTTGTGCGCTTGCCCTTGCGTGCGACCTGGTGGTCGCCGGTGAGTCATCGTTTATACAGATTGGAGAGATTCAACAGGGTGCACCAATTCCCATGAATGCGGCGTGGATGCGCCTCAAGTTGCCTGAATTTGTCCTTTCCAGAATGGCGCTGTTGGGAGACCGTATCACGGGACCTGAAATGTTTCGTCTGGGTGTAGCGACAGAGTGTGTGGCTGACGATGAGGTGCTTTCGAGAAGCCGTAAGATGGCGACGCGCATCGCTGGATTTCCACCCGGTGGTGCTGTCAACATCAAGCAGTCGATTGTTGGCCAACGCTCGATTGACGATGTCGAGAAATGGTTTACCAGTCCGCAGCCCAACGCCCTGAAGACGGCGAAAATGTTGAAGCCGGACTCCTGACTCTGGCGCTCCATGCTGAAGGGGACGTTTATTGAAGAAAGGGAAACTACAGGTAACCAAGTGGGTGACATGGAAGGTACGCAGCAGTCTGCTATCCATAGTTTCGGGGCCTTATTTTTGGTGATAACCTGCAATTGGCATTATCAGTGGCACCAGGGACCTTTGAATACGGTCAGGTCCATCCCAACGACCCGAAAGAAATCGCCCAGTTCGACCTCCTCGTCGGCGACTACCAGGTCACCGATGCATCAGTGGTTAGGCAAGCAATGGTCCTCTCGGCAACCTGACGTGATCGCGCGATGGAATGGCTATTGCGGGCTTGATGATATCGAGATCGTCGATGAGTAGTTTTACCCTGATCCCGCTAAGAAGCCTGACAAATGTCTACCCCCGGATTTCGTCGGTCTTATCGGACATTCGACTTACGTGGTACCCTTCACTACACCCAAGATCGACGTGTGTGTCTGTCTGATCGAACAGCTATTCCGTGATATTTTCTGCGAGCGGCGTGTAATGCCCAGCGTTCAGGAAGTTACGGCACGCTGCCACCATGTCAGCACTGTCGCCGGGTTGTTTTTACCGTCTGTGGTGAGCGAGAAGTAGATTGACGTAGCCGGATCGGGCGATAGCGAAACCGTGTGAGTGCTCAAACAAGAAATGACTTTCGGCACGTTCGAGGAGGTGGCGGCAGATTGGGCAAGTGAATGGCGTCACCCCGTTGTCCCTTGGGGTGACACTATTAGTACCGATCGTCTGTACCGTCTATGCGGTTTATACAGATTGCGGTTTGGCAGATATAAGGAGAGTGCTGTTACTTCTTCTGGTTCAGCTGTAGCAACATACCGTTCGCACTTTTCGGATGCACATACACCTGAGGAGAACCAACACCAATCAGCTGAACGCCGCTTGCTTCGAAATCCTTGATCGTGGTATCGAGGTCATCGACTTCTAGTGCGAGTGTGTGAAGACCTTCACCACGTGAAGCGAGTGCCTTGCCAACTGCGGCGTCTGCATTGGTGGGTGCGACGATTTCAACGTAGCCACCATTGTCCATGTTGAAGAATGCCTGTTTGATACCCAACGCTTCAGATTCGTCGGTACGGTCAAGCACCATACCAAGCTTGTCTTTCCAGGTTGCGACCGCTGCATCGAAATCCTCTACGCGAATGACGACGTGATCTACACCTTTGATGGCCATATCAGTTCCCCTTTGTGATATTGTTTATCAGGCTGCCAGGCCCTGTAGTCGAGCGGCTTCTTCACGAACGACTTCCGGAACTCCCAGCATCTGGCGATTGAAGCCGCAGCGTTTGAACCAGTAGTGGAGACCCAAAAGGTCGGTGAAACCCATGCCACCATGGACCTCTGTTGCCGTCTTGGACACACTGCGACCGACCTCCGCGAGGTGTGCCTTGGTGTGGCACGCCAGCAGGCGTGCTTCCTCCGGAACGCTGTCTAGTGCATGTCCTGCATACCAGACCATGGATCTGCAGGGTTCAAGATCCGCGATCATCTGTGCACACATGTGTTTGACCGCCTGGAAGGACGCAATCGGTCGGTTGAACTGTTCGCGCACTTTCGCGTACGCGACCGCTTCATCAATCATGTGCTGTGCGGCTCCCAGGGTGTCAGACGCCATTACGACACGCGCGCGATCCAGGGCTTCGGTGAATACGGCAGGATCGTCACTGATCAGCTCCGCTGCGACGTCGTTGTATTTGATCTCACAGGTAGTGCGTGTACGGTCGACCGTCGGTAAATCGGTCACTTCGCAATCGGATGCGCTCACCAGATAGATGTGTTTGCCTTTGGTGGCTACCAGAAAATGGTCAGCCTGCGTATCCAGCGCAAAGAGCGATTTACCGCTGATTTTACCGCCTGAGACTTTCACGTCCGCATCCACCCGGGCGCCAATCGCTTCACCGAATGCTATGCCAATGCGAACCTCACCGCCGGCAATACTACCCAGGAGGTCTTCACGTTTTCCGGCTGCCAGCAAGATTGTCGGTGCGATCACGGCAGAGCTGATAAACGGGGAGGGTGTGACGTTCCCGCCCAGGCAATCCGCAACCACTACAGCATCAAGACTACCCAGACCAACACCGCCATGATCTTCCGGGATCATAAGTCCCGGGACACCTAGTTCGGTGAGTCCTTGCCAGACGGCGCTATCGGAGGCCTCCCCGGAAGCAACCTTGCGTACTTCCTCCAGTGGGACGTTGTCCGCCAAAAAGCGGGTGATGCTGTCAGATAGGAGGGTCTGTTCTTCTGAAAGTCCGAATCTCATGGTGCTTACCTGAATCTAATCCTGTGGTGTCTCTTCAATGTGTCTCGTCACGACTTATCGTCGCGAAGCTATTTTTCTATTTTGGGCTCTTTGGGCATGCCTAGGCCACGTTCACTGATAATATTCTTCTGGATCTGATTGGTGCCGCCACCAATGATCAGTCCGAGGAAGTACATGAACTGGTACTGCCAGCTACCGCCTCCGCGCAGGTAGGGGTTGGACCCAAACGACAAGCCGACCTCACCCATTGCGTCTATTGCCAGCGCTTCCAGTTCGTGTCGTAGTTCGGTGCCCTGTAGCTTGGTGATCATGCGCGCGAGCGGTGCTTCCTGATCCTTGTTCAAACGAGAAGACAACACGCGCATGTCGTTATAGCGCATGGCCATGACACGTCCTTGAATTTTCATTAGACGTTCCCGGTACAGGGGATTGTCAATGAGGCGCTCACCGCCAAGGGTCTCCGTCTTCATTAAATCGATGAGCGAATTGAGCCGCGTCATTGACGCGTTGGGATCGGCGAGCGAATCTCGTTCGTGACCAAGAATCGCGTTGGCAACCTGCCAACCCTGTCCGCGACGACCGACGATCTGGTCTTTGGGTACGCGGACGTCGGTGAAGAAGACCTCGTTGAAGTTCGCGTTCATTGTCATGTCCACGAGAGGGCGAATCTCAATACCCGGTGTGTCCATGCGGAGCAACAGAAAGGAAATACCGTTGTGTTTGGGTGCGTCGGGTTCAGTCCTGACGAGGCAGAACATCCAATGGGCAAGGTGGGCAGTACTGGTCCAAATCTTGGAACCGTTGATGACCCATTCATCCCCATCCAGAACAGCGCTGGTCCGCAGACTGGCAAGATCAGATCCGGCGCCTGGCTCTGAATAGCCTTGACACCAAACCATTTCACCATGCAGGGTGGGCTTGAT
Organism: uncultured Gammaproteobacteria bacterium; assembly: GCA_913049815.1. Lineage (GTDB taxonomy): Bacteria > Pseudomonadota > Gammaproteobacteria > Pseudomonadales > Azotimanducaceae > UBA7451. Next base: position 7,996 of record CAJWYI010000031.1, on the reverse strand, counting down.
GAACTGCTCTTTCTGCTCGTCCGTGCCCATTTCAAGCAGCGTTGGAATCAGCATGGAAATACCCTGGCCTCCCAGTCCGCCAGGCATCCGGGCAGTGGAAAATTCCTCATTGATGATGCGGCTTTTCACCATATCCGGGGCAGCGCCGAATCCGCCGTATTCTTTGGGGATTGTCCGGGCGGTATACCCAGCTTCGATCAACGTCTTCTGCCAGGACTTGCCAGCTTCCGAGCCAGCGCTGCTGGGTGCCTGTTGATCCTTGTGTGTCGTGATGAAGTCACGAACTTCCTCGCGAAAAGACTCATATTCGGGACCGAAAGAGAGTTCCATAATCTTTCCTAGATGTGCCGTCGTAAAGGAGTTGGAACTATATCGTGTTTAGCGGCGAAGTCGCCACCAGCGCGCTGATCAGCGTATCTGGCCGGTGAAAAGGCTTATACCGGACGGCTGATCATGAATAGAGCTTTGAATAGAAGTTTGGAGTCAAGGAATGTGATCGGATCTACCAAGAAATGGCGTCTGTGTTACCCACTACGCGATCGTGACGGCGTCAGGTGCAGCACGCCAAGCGTCTGGACGGGACCCCTATTGTTCTGGTCTGGTAGATGCTGAGCCTTAGCTCGAATTTCGGAAATAGGTGTCATATATCTGAAAGTAGAACGTCAAGATTGTGCCGCCAAAAGTAGTCGAAGTGTGGGCTACCGACGTCGACGCGCCGCTTTTTCGGCACGGATGGCGTAGTCCACCATGTGTTTGTTCAGCGTGTCGATCAGCTCTTTCTTGAGATCAGGATCGTTAGTTTCTCTGATTTCCTGTTTCAGGGTGCCAATGGTGCCTTTTAGCTTAACCTCCTGTGGTGCGACACCAGCACTCTTCAACACGCTATAGCCCATACGCAATTCAGGCGGGGTGTGTCTCCATTCCTCAAGGTCGAGTGGTTTGCCTTTACCGGACAAATTGTCAAACAGCCCATCTTTTTCCGCCTGCCGAACCTTTTCCTCGACGAGGCTATATCGTTTTTTGATCGATATTTTTGATTGCGGAAGATTCGTAGCCATGTCAGAAGGCTCAGTGGACCTTAGGGGTAGACGTTATAGATCTTGAGAGTATTCTAGAGGAAACCGCAGTCTCTTGAATTTATTCATACATACTCTGACGTCGTTAGCTGCATTCACTGTCTCCTCAACCAAACTCACCACTTGCACTCCCCCAGTGTTACAAGCATGCTTCGCGTCTCAAGACCGACGGCTCCAAATCCGTCGGAATTTATATGAAATGCACACATGTAACACGTGCAATTAACAGACAGGAGAGAACATGGCCGTTCAGGTTGGAGATCAAATTCCCGAGGGTGCCCTGAAAGTGATGGGAGAAAAAGGACCACAGGATGTGTCCACATCGGACATGTTTGGTGGCAAAAAAGTTGTTCTGTTTGCGGTCCCGGGTGCCTTTACACCGACCTGTAGTGCAGCACATCTACCAGGCTTTGTGGCTAACGCTGACAAGATCAAAGCGAAGGGTGTCGACGAGATTGTGTGCATGGCAGTCAATGATGCGTTCGTCATGGACGCTTGGGGCAAAGCACAGAATGCCGAAGAACTGACCATGGCTGCCGATGGCAGCGGTGTTCTGACTGCTGCGCTGGGTCTTGAAATGGATGCTAGCGGCTTTGGTATGGGTGTTCGTTCTCAGCGTTTTGCGCTGATTGCTGAAGACGGCAAGATCACTACACTGAACGTCGAAGCGCCTGGTCAATTAGACGTCAGCACGGCAGAGACTATTCTCAACGCTCTGTAAGGTCCTTCTCCGATCAATTGCTGATCGGGTTTTTGATCAAGGAATGACTTAAAAATGGCGCTACGGCGCCGTTTTTTTGTTCGCGACACCTGAACCGATGATCGATTCTTGGGTTTTCTGGACGCTGCTCGCTGCAACCATGCAGTCGGTACGTTTTGCCACTCAGAAATATCTTACCGATGATATCTCGCCTTTCGCAGCGACGTTGGTTCGCTATCTTTTTGGACTACCATTTGCGCTGATCTGGCTACTCTGGTGGCTTGAAGGTGCTGAGCTGCCTCCCTTCAACACCACGTTTGTTATGTGCTGTCTATTGGCCGGTGTGTCCCAGGTCGTCGCTACTGTTTTGGTCATGCATATCTTTACGCTGCGTGCGTTCGCGGTTGGCAGCACGCTGATTCGATCTGAGATTGTGATTACTGCGCTGCTTGGCTTTACTTTTTTTGCCGAGACCATCACGCCATCGGGATGGATTGCCATTGTGGTTTGTGCGATTGGCTTGATGTTGATTGGGGCATCGAAGTCGAGTGCAGTGGCGGCAGAAACAGTCACTGGGTCTTGGTGGTCACTCCTAGCCAATCGGGAAACGGTGTATGGCTTGGTGGCCGCCCTATGTTTCTCGCTGACGTCATTGTTGATACGAAAAGGCAGCCTTTCATTCGAACTTTCCGAACCCGTGTTTACCGCAGCACTGACGCTGTTTGTGATGGTGTGCTGGCAGACACTGATCTGTGTCGCCTGGTTGATGCTGCGGGAGCCAGGTCAGATGCGGCGAGTGTTTGTCCGCTGGCGACCGGGTCTCTTCGTGGGTCTCACCAGTGTGATTGGATCGGTGGGCTGGTTCACCGCGTTTACGCTCGAGTTTGCTTCCTACGTCAAAACGCTGGGACAGATTGAATTTCTCTTCACTCTGATAATCAGTCTCTATGTTTTCAAGGAAATCCCACGGAGGCTGGAGATGTTTGGTATGTTCCTGATTCTGGCAGGTGTGATTACGCTCTTGCTGTCGTAGACTCGCCGCTGTGAAGACACAACTCGAAACGCCGCATAAGGGATGAACGATGCTCAAGCTGTATGGATTTCCGCTCAGCAATTACTACAACATGGTGAAGATTGCGCTCATTGAAAAGGGGGTTTCGTTCGAGGAGGTAGATTTCCACCCCAGTCAGGAATCGGACTACCTGTCAAAGAGCCCGATGGGGAAGGTCCCCTGTATTGAGACGGATGACGGGTTTCTGTCCGAAACTGACGTCATCCTGAACTATCTTGAAGACACCTATCCTGAACCCGCTTTTTTGCCAAAAGACGCTTTTGCACGTGCGAAGGTACGAGAGCTCATGAAGGAACTGGAGCTCTATGTGGAGCTGACATCACGGACGGTTTACCCGGAAGCATTCTTTGGTGGGACTGTGAGTGATGAGGTGAAGGACAAGGCGCGGGCGAGCATTGAACGCGGGTTCGCCTGTATCAAAGCCAATGGTCAGTTCTCACCATTCATTGCTGGTAGTGAACTGACCTACGCAGATTTCTTCTTCATGTATTCGGTCAGTCTTGCGCGCGCCTGCGGCGGACGTCTCTGGCAATGGGATCCGATTGCGGACTTCCCGGAAGCCAGCGCGCTTCTCAAGCAGTTGGGCAAACGTGAGTCTGCGAAGCGCGTTGCGGCTGATCAGGCGGGTTAGTTCGGTTCTAGGTCAGTCCGGACAGTTTCAGATAACTACGGCCAACTTATGACCGAAGCTGCCGAACAATCTCGGTGATCTTGTCTAGTCTTTCAATCACCTTATCTTCGGAAGTCTGTGGTAGGGAGAAGACGAGGTCCGTGAAGCCTTGCGCAATACGGCCACGGCATTGTTCGACGTCTGGCGGTGCGCCGAACAACGCAATATTCAGACCGTCCATGCTGCGTCCCACCCGTTCGAGTGCTGCGGACATGTTGCCCATGCCGCCGCTGCCAGAGCCGCCAATGGGCATCCAGCCATCACAGTACTCGGCCACCCGTTCATAGACCCATTTTGAATTGGCGCCCATCCAGATGGGTGGGCCACCGCCGGTGATAGGCTTAGGCCAGCTCCAGATGGGATCGAAATCCACAAATTCACCATGATACTCCGCCTCATCCTCGGTCCAGATGGCTTTCATGGCCAGCACCTTCTCGCGTACAACTTTCCACCGATGAGGGAAGTTGGCGCCGTGGTTCTCCATTTCCTCCTGATTCCAGCCAGCCCCGATACCCAGAATGAATCGACCATTGGAGAGGACGTCGAGCGAAGCACATTCCTTGGCCAGCACAATGGGGTCGCGTTCGATCACCAGGCAGATGCCCGTACCGACGACGAGTTTTTCTGTCACGGCGGCGGCAGCGGTCAGTGCGACAAATGGATCGTGGGATCGCCAGTACCACTCTGGTAGATCACCACCGCCAGGAAATGGCGTTTTTCGTGATACCGGAATATGTGTGTGCTCGGGGAAGAAGAGATGATCGAAGCCACGCTCCTCCGCCGCTTTCGCGAGATCAATCGGGCTGATGGTCGTGTCCGTTGGGAACATCGAAATGCCGAATTGGGCCATGGTCATGTCCTGTTTATGTGAAACCGATGGCGACTAGTTTGCCCTATTTCTCGTTGGCGTGGTTCACTAGGTGACTATGTCCGTCCCCGAACTGTCTCATCGCAATACTGGTGCCAATGATTGGAGTATCGATTGACGCTACCTGACGACACTATTGTTCAATCTGCCTGGCGTCGATTGCCGAAGACCTTCGAAGCGTTGTCGGATAAGAATTTCCGTTGGTTCTTTCTTGGTCTCTTTGGTGGATTTGCCTCTATGAACATGCAGATGTTTGTGCGTGGGTGGTTGGTTTTCGAAATTACCGGATCTTATGAAAAACTGGGCTTCATGACGGCCGCAGGTGGTGTTGTAGGTCTGTTTGCCGCACCACTGGGTGGTGTTGTGGCGGATCGACTTAAACAGAAAAAGACCATTATTCAATATGCGCAGTCTTTCAACGCGCTACTCGCGTTGTGGATCGGATATCTGATTGCCGTGGGAGAGCTGCGTTTTGAACATCTGCTCGCGGTGTCAATTTTGCAGGGTGTCTCCATGAGTGGAATGATGCCCGCGCGCCAGGCACTGACCACGGACATTGTTGGTCTTGAAAAACTGACCAACGCAGTGGCCTTGAACACTTCGGGGATGAACGTCTCGAGATTGCTGTTACCGGGGCTCGCAGGTGGCATGGTCGCAGCGCTTGGTGGGGGTAATGGCAATATTGAAGCCGCGCAGTGGGTGTACTTGGTGATGGTTGGTCTTTACGTCTTCGCCGTGCTTTCGCTGATGCAAGTCACAGTCGCCGATAGAGAGCCATCGAAGGGTCCACAACCTTCTATATTTAATGACCTTCGTTCCGGTTTTGTTTATGTGATCAAGACACCCGTCATCTTTATGTTGTTGGGATTCAACTTCCTGATGGTGTTCTTCAGCATGTCGTACTTCACCCTTCTGCCAGGGTTCGCCAAGGATGTCTTGCAAGTCGGACCGGAGAAGCTTGGTCTTTTGATGTCGATCTCGGGAATTGGATCTTTGGTGGGTTCGCTGATGATCGCTTCCATGTCGAATCATCGTCGCGCCAAAGTTATTCTGTTAGGTACGATGATCAGTGCGGTTGGGTTGATCCTGTTTTCGATAACCACTCATTACTGGTTGTCTGTATTGCTGCTGACCGTTGTTGGATTTGGTTCTTCGGCTAGGATGTCTCTGTCGAATGTGCTGATCCAGACTTATGTGGATGCCAATTTTCGTGGCAGAGTCATGAGCATCTACATGCTGGAGATGTCCGTGCTCTCGATCCTGATGTACCCGGTCAGCATGATTGCCGACGTCGTAGGACCACAATGGGTTGTTGGGGTAACCGCGGCGATGCTGGTGGTCTTGCTATTGTTCCTCTACTCTTTCCGCGCGTATCGGGATATCGATTGACAGAGGCACAGTTCGCAATTCTTTGTCTGAACTTCGCCCAGCTTTCCGACCCGTTTTCGCGGGCAACCATCCAACTGAGCCTGTTGCAGAGTGAGCTGCTTATCCAGCGAGAAATAGGGATCGACGCGTTGGCTGGCATGAGCGTTGCCGGCTTTGAAGGAACGATTCAGGCGCTTTTCTTCGGCGCGGGAGATATTGAGGGAATCGTGTGCGCTATTGGTCATAAAGACCTCCTTTCGCTGAGTCCTATGGCCGACGCTGATGGGCTGAAAAGAGGTAGTAGTCATCTGTATTGCAGGTGGCGAGCCTTCCCGCGGACCAGAGGTGTCTCGGGAACACCTGCCGAACATATTACGGTTGGTTCTCGTCGCTAACAACTCTTCCCTTGCATTTCGAGATCTGGCCACCTAAGGTATCGGCGCTGGCATTACCAGCTAGCGTCATCTACGTTGTAGACACGCGATGCGCGACCAATTGCGCTGCCCTGTGTCGTTGCCCTTCCCAAAGTGCCAAAACCAAGAATGCCGCGCCTGCGATTGTTCATGGACGACGATCGCCCATACGCAGAGGTATCAGCACTTCACTGCTCCCTTCGTGTCAAAAGCAAACTGATGTACCTGCGGGTACGAGGAAAACGAATGAAGTTTACTGATCTCGGGCTTCCCGAATCTTTAATCCTTGCGCTCAAGAAAAGCGACTACGACGAACCCACGCCAGTTCAGCAATCGACGATACCGCTGATTCAGGAAGGTAAAGATGTTATGGCGACATCACAAACCGGTACGGGAAAAACAGCGGGCTTTGTTCTGCCGATGCTCGAAATCCTGATGAGCAATGATTCTAAACAGAGGAAAATACGTGGGCTGATCATCACGCCGACACGCGAGTTAGCAGCTCAGGTGCATGCCAGTATCGAAAAATACGGGCGCTATACGGAACTGAAATCCACCGTGGTCTTCGGTGGTGTCAACATCAATCCTCAGAAGAAAACACTACGACAGGGTGTCGATGTACTGGTGGCATCACCGGGCAGATTGTTGGATCTGCACGGACAGCAAGCCGTCGACCTGCGTCACGTCGAGTACTTTGTGCTTGATGAAGCAGACCGCATGCTGGATATGGGATTTATCCACGACATTCGGCGTGTGTGTGCGCTGTTGCCGAAGAAGCGGCAGACGCTCATGTTCTCCGCAACCTTCTCACCTGAGATTCGTGCACTGGCGAAGGCCATGTTGTTCAAACCCGTGGAGGTAGACATGGCACCGCGAAACTCAACCATCGATCTCGTCAAACAGGTGGTGCATCCCGTCGACAAGAAAAAAAAGGCAGATTTGTTGGCGTACTTGATCGGCAGTCAGCGCTGGGAGCAGGTGATTGTATTCACGCGGACCAAACACGGTGCTAACAAGCTGGCTAAGCAACTCGATAAGGCGGGCATCAACGCTGCGGCCATTCATGGCAACAAAAGCCAGGGTGCAAGGACGAAAGCACTCCATCAGTTCAAGGACGGCAAGCTTACGGCACTGGTCGCAACTGATATTGCAGCACGCGGTATCGACATCCGATCACTCGGACATGTGGTGAACTATGATCTTCCGAATGTCCCGGAAGACTACGTGCATCGAATTGGGCGTACAGGGCGTGCCGGGAGCACGGGTGATGCGGTCTCTCTGGTGTGCGCCGATGAGATCAAACAACTGCGGGATATCGAACGACTAATTCGGCGAGATCTTGCCAGGGTAGAGGTCGAAGGATTCGAACCCGAGCATCAATTGCCGGCCACAAAGACCAGACAGACTCGACAACCCTCAAAGGGAAGTGAATCTCAAGGTCGCAACAGGCAGCGTTCGGGAGGCAGAGCTCATGATGAGAACAAGTCGAAAAACAGGGTTGGGAATACGCAAGGTACCAATCGACGGAGACGACGTCGCGGTGCCAGGAAAGCTGCTGTCAGTGCTTGAGGCGCTTGAAAAGTGATGTGTATGGCTTCGTGGAGCGGGTGATGGGAATCGAACCCACGTTATCAGCTTGGGAAGCTGAAGTTCTACCATTGAACTACACCCGCAATATAGCGCCTGTGACATCTGTGGTGTTCAGATGACGTATATGCTGATTCAATATACAAGGGCATTAGTACCGGCCTCAAGCAATTGCGATGATGGATTGCCAGTGACAGGCTATTTCCATTGGTGTTTATTGCTAGTGGTGAATGGATGGCGAT
>CAJWYI010000030.1 GCA_913049815.1 uncultured Gammaproteobacteria bacterium | reverse complement strand
AAGATCGCCCAGGGTACTGACAACGCCCACTGCGCGTAGAACGGCAGCAGAGCGATGAGAATGAAGATCATCTCTCCTGCATAAAGGTTGCCGAAAAGTCTTAAGCCATGCGAAAAAGGTTTGGCGATCATGTCTACAATTTCCAGGATGAAATTGAACGGATACAGGGGCCGAAATGGAAGCGGATGGGTCACAAGACCACTGACAAACTTGACCGGACCCTTAATTTTGAAATTGTAGTAGATCACCAGCAGAAAGACGCCAAAAGACATCGCCAGGGTGGCATTAGGGTCGGTCGTTGAGACCACTTTCATGTATTCAATACCGACCATTGTGGACGCATACGGAATCCAGTCCACAGGCACTAGATCCATGAGGTTCATCAGAAACACCCAGACCAGAATCGTCAGTGACAAGGGACCAATGACGGGGTTAGGTCTGTTACCAAAGACCTGTTGGATGCTATCTTCGACAAACTCGACCACCATCTCGCACATATTTTGCAGGCCACCCGGCACGCCAGCCGTCGCGCGACGTGCTACAAACGTAAACATTGCGAGGAACAGCACGCCCAACGAAATAGACCAGAACATGGTGTCGACATGAATCGCCCAAAAGCCCATCTCCGCGAGGTCTTCGGGACCATGGGCAAAACCCCAAGTACCATCCTCGAACCTACCATAGGTCAGATTGGTCAAGTGGTGCTTGATATATTCCTGTGATGTGAGCTCAGTGCCAGCCATATAGCGTCAACGTCTCTATCTACACTTTTTGTCCATCTTCAACAATTGATACGCCGATGACGCATCCGTTATTCATCCTTCTTTTTCACCGAGCGCCCCAGTCAAGCGCGCTGGCGTCGGTACTCACCAAGTGGCACCAAAATGTAGGCACCGAAGGTAAGTGCCAGCACCCCGAAGTACCATCCGGCGGAAAGCGGATGCACAAACCTAAACGTCATCAACATTACTAAGATGGTCAGAGCCCACTTGCCCGCTTCCGCAATCAACATCTGGACCACCGCCCGATGTGCGACATCTGGTCCGTCCTGCACTGATACATCTTGTCCCGCCTGGAGCCGTAACCCGCAGTAAAGTCCAGGCAGCAAACACGTCAGTCCGCCCGCCAATCCCGAGTATGCCCGGACCCAACCCACGTTGGACGATCCTATGAAGAGTCCTGTCAACAGCGCCGCAATGACCATGACCAATATCAAAAGCCCCTGAACCGTGACAATCTTCATGACTGGTTCAACGTTCACTGATGACTCGCCAACGACACATCCGGATCCCGTTTCTTCGTCCGTCAATTCGCTCCCACGGACGTTTTGGATCGACATCCCACACTAGAAGACGGCCCTCAAATTCGGCGCGGTGAGTATAGTTGCAGTTGTCAGGCCATTCAATGGAAATACACCTGTAAAGGGGTTTTCAGAACGATTTTCCATTCAAACTTTCGGTGATTTGGTGTCCGCACCACGACAGACTCGTCTAGGACTATCGAGAGTCAGCGGTCAAGGTCGCCAAAGTGTTTCAGAATCCCATCGAGTTCATCGAGACTGTTGTAGCTGACCACCAGTTTGCCGCGGCCACGTTTGCTGTGTGAGATGACTACTGGTTGGCCCAACCGCTGGGACAACTGCTCTTCCAGTCGCATTGTATCCGCATCCTTTTTCTGGTCGCTTGCGGATGTCCGAGGCGTCGTCAATTTACGTGTTAACGCTTCTGTCTGGCGCACCGACAGCCCGTCATTTACAACAGTTCTTGCAACCTCGGCCTGGCGTTCAATGGGCAGCGAAAGTAGTGTGCGTGCGTGCCCCATCTCAAGATCGCCTGCCGCCAGCATCTCTTGAACGGCAGCTGCAAGATTCAGGAGCCTGAGACTGTTAGACACCGTCGCCCTATTCATCCCAACGACACCCGCCACCTGCTCGTGAGTCATATCAAATTCGTCGATCAATCGGCGCATCCCCAGAGCCGACTCCAGGGGATTGAGATCCTCACGTTGCAAATTTTCGATCAGCGCCATGGCGATCGTCGCTTCGTCATCAACTTCCCGAATAACAACCGGTACATTGGCCAGTCCAACGCGCTGAGACGCCCGCCATCGCCGTTCACCGGCGATCAGTTCATATTGATTGGTTCCGATCGGACGAACAACAAGTGGTTGCAGCAACCCCTGACTTCGAATCGAGGCCGCCAGATCGTCCAGCGCGCTATCTTCAAAGTGTTGACGGGGTTGATACTTCCCGGGTCGGATAAATTCGACGGGGAGCTCCCGGAGTCCAGCCGAGTTCCCAGTGGCTGTTACCGCCTGGCCATCGGGATATTCCGGATTGATATCCTGTTCAGCGTTGTCTTCACGCAGCGCGGCTCCACCTAACAACGCATCCAGACCACGCCCAAGACCACGCTTTTTCTGTGCCATGACTATCGATCCTCTGGTTCGGGAACGGTTTTCGAACCTGTATTGTTACTGTCCGTATCCGTTTCAATCTTATGCGTCAGCTCGCCTATCGCCGGATGGCGACGCAAAAACTCACTGGCCAACGCGAGATAAGCTCGCGCACCACTGGACGCACGATCGTAGTAGAGCACCGGTATACCATAGCTAGGTGCTTCCGCGAGCCGGACATTACGTGGCACGATTGTTCGATACACCTGATCACCAAAATGCGCAAGCAGCTGCGTAGACACCTCCCGAGACAGGCTGTTGCGCGGATCATACATCGTCCGCACGACACCCTCGATTGCGATTTCGGTATTAACCGAAGCATCCACGCGGGCAACGGTCTCCATCAATGCAGTCAATCCCTCAAGAGCGTAGTATTCACATTGCATCGGGATCATGACCTCTCCTGCGGCCACCAGTGCGTTCAAAGTCAACAATCCAAGTGATGGTGGACAGTCCAGCAAAACGATATCGTACTGATCGCCAACTGCCGAAAGTGCATGCTTTAGCCGGAACTCCCGATGATCGACATCTGCCAGAGCAAGTTCGGCACTCGTCAGATCAGCATTCGCAGGTAGAATGTCATAACCGGCTGACTCTGCACTGATTGTTGCATCTGCGACGGGACATTGCTCCAACAGCACATCGTAGACCGAACGATCAACATCGTACTTGTCCACACCGCTGCCCATCGTACCGTTGCCCTGAGGGTCGAGATCAACAAACAGCACCCGCCTTCTCATAGCGGCCAAAGATGCAGCAAGGTTAATACTGGTGGTCGTCTTCCCGACACCTCCCTTCTGATTCGCAATCGCCACGATGACACAACCTTGCACGTCCTCAGGTCGAGTATCGTTGCTTGCGTGGGTGGATAGATTGGCAGGCGCCACGTCTGGTCTCTTTCTTAGTCAGAGCGCGACAGTAACACTACCGACCGGACCCCTGCCACGCCGGGAACCGACAACGTCACCGTGTCGGTAATGACAAGGCCTGTATCACTAAGGACGAAAGCTCTCGTCTCGTCGTCCTCGATCTCGGCTTTCATCGCAACAATCCGACCATTTTCGGCGAGTCGCGGCGCACAGATTTTGGCGATTTGAGAAAGATTACCAAACGCTCGAGCTGTGATCGTATCGAAGCGCCCTGACACGTCCTCTCCGCGACTGCGCTCCACAATCACACTCGTCAGATCTAGCTGTCGAGTCACATAGTCCAGAAACCTTGTTTTCTTTCCGTTGCTGTCAACCAGTCGGACGGACCATGCCGGGCGCATCATAGCAATGGGCACTCCTGGCAAACCGGCACCAGAGCCCAGGTCCATTAAGCGCTCACCCTGGCAAAAGGGCAGAATAGCGAGAGAGTCGAGTAAGTGGTGTGTGACCATGCGCTCAGGCTCTCGAATCGCCGTGAGATTATAAGCCTGATTCCAACGCGCCAGTATGCTGAGGTATCGAGTGAACTGGTCAATATGTTCGTCAGTGAACGCCAGGTCTAATGCATTGAACCCTTGCCTGATAGCACTTTTTACCACTGATCTAACGCCGATCGCCTGGCCCGCGGGCTTTAGGCAGAGGCTTTTGCATTGAGGGATGAGGCGGGGAGGCGCACAGAACATTCAGGCATGCGCTGTCACCTGCCGATGCCTTACACCACCCAGTTTCTTGATATGAACCAGCAATAACGATACCGCCGCTGGTGTGACGCCAGCGATTCGTGACGCTTGACCAATGGTCTCTGGACGCGCGTCATTCAGTTTTTGCCGAACTTCGTTTGACAACCCACCAATCACGTCATAGTCGATGTCAACCGGGATCAGCTGATTCACATACTGTTGCATGCGAGCAATCTCTTCACGCTGGCGCACAATGTAGCCTTCATACTTCAGGTCGATCTCTACCTGTTCGTTCACCTCTGTCTCCGGCCACATCAATTCAGCCGCCTCAGCCAGATCCCGAAGGCTAATACCCGGTCGCCTCACCAGGTCCGCAAGACTGTACTCGTGCGTCAAGGCTTGTCCTAACAGCGATTCAACCGATGGGTCGCCGGACTGTATCCAGTGTGCGTGCATCGCTTCCGTTCGTGCATCTATTAGAGCGATCTTCCTCTGGAACTGTGTCCATCGCTGTTCACTAATCAGCCCCAACGCCCGGCCTTTCTCGGTCAACCGTCGGTCTGCGTTGTCCTGTCTCAGTACCAGTCTGTACTCGGCTCTGCTGGTAAACATACGATACGGCTCTCGTGTACCAAGGGTGATCAGGTCATCGATGAGCACACCGATATAAGCTTCACTCCTGTCCGGGGTGTAACTCTCCAGGTCAAGCGCCGATGCGGCGGCGTTAATTCCAGCAATAAGACCCTGGGCTGCGGCTTCCTCATACCCGGTCGTGCCGTTGATCTGCCCGGCGAAGTACAACCCATCAACAAATGACGTTTCGAGTGATCGTTTAAGGTCTCTGGGATCAAAAAAATCATACTCGATCGCATAGCCGGGCCGAGTGATATGGGCCTCACCAAAGCCGTCAATACTTCGCACCAGGTCCAGCTGAACATCATAAGGAAGACTGGTGGAGATCCCGTTGGGGTAGAGCTCTGACGTGCCCAGCCCTTCCGGTTCGATAAAAATCTGGTGTGATGGTCTGTCTGCAAACCGCACGACCTTATCCTCAATCGATGGGCAATACCGGGGGCCCACCCCTTCTATCACACCACTGTAAAGTGGGGATCGGGAAAGCCCTGCACGGATGATGTCGTGCGTCAGTTCGGATGTTTTTGCAATATGACAGGCCACCTGCGTTGGATGATCCGCGGGCGTACCCATCATCGACATCACAGGGCGAGGCGTATCGCCAGGTTGCCGCTGCAGGGCACTGAAATCGACAGTTTTGCCATCGATCCTCGGTGGAGTTCCCGTCTTGAGACGATCCACTCTGAACGGCAGAGCGCGTAGCTTCTCTGCCAGCCGATTGGAGGGTGAATCGCCCGCACGCCCCCCAGGTTGTTGCTGCATTCCAACATGCATGATGCCGCCCAGGAAAGTACCAACCGTCAAAATGACAGTTTTGGCATGGAAGGTCAGACCACTGGATGTCACGACCCCCTTCACGCCACCCTTTTCAATGAGCAGGTCGTCAACCGGCTGCTGGAACAGGCGAAGGTTCGGCGCCTGCTCAACGAAAGCCCGAATAGCGCCTTTGTACAGTGCACGATCCGCCTGAGCGCGCGTGGCCCTGACAGCCGGACCTTTCCGAGCGTTCAATACACGAAAATGGATTCCTGCAGCATCTGCAGCCAACGCCATCGCGCCACCCAATGCATCAATCTCTTTGACAAGATGGCTCTTTCCAATGCCGCCAATGGCAGGATTGCAGGACATCTGTCCCACTGTCTCTATATTCTGGGTCAGCAGCAACGTGGAAGCACCTCGCCGACTGGCCGCCAGTGCGGCCTCAGTACCCGCATGGCCGCCTCCAACAACGATGACATCAAAATCCATCGCCAAGACCTTCCATAATCTCTTTTATCCAGTTGATCCGGTGAGCCGGCCAGTATACGGACGACCTGCGGGAAGTAAACGACGGCGCACTGACTGCCAGTACCAAGGATCTAGGGACCCGAATCTTCGTGAATGGCTATTTCCCAATACAGAAACTGGAGAAGATGCGACCCAGGAGGTCATCATTCGTGAAATCCCCTGTGATTTCTCCAATATAGCGTTGTGCTTCTCGCAACTCTTCCGCCAGTAATTCTCCGGCTGCATTCACCGCCAGCTGCGCTTGGCCTGCACGCACGCGGGCGGAAGCCTCGTCGAGCGCTACAAGATGTCGACGCCTGGCCATGAAGACACCTTCTACGGTTGTCGTCAGTCCGGCGCTTTGCGCAATGACATCAAAGAGTCGCTCCAAGCCTTCACCAGTAGCCGCTGAAATACTCACCCTTTCATTGATCTGAGGGCAGATGCTTAGAATATCTTGAACCGCCTCCCACCCTGTATCGACACGCACTAAATCTTTTTTATTCATGACCAGAATCAGCACACCCTGAAATGTCTCAAGTGCAGAACCAATCGAAGCCAGCAGGTCACCCATCGCCGAAATTACACCATGCTGACCGAGCGATTGGTCAAAGACCAAGAGCGCAATATCAGCCCTGGCAAGCTCCGCCAACGCCCGCTGGACACCTTCCCGTTCAACGGCATCGGAAGTCGACCGAATGCCTGCGGTGTCCACGAGTTCAATGGGTATTCCCTGAACAACAAGTTGCTCCCTCAGAATGTCACGGGTCGTCCCCGCCTGTTCATTGACAATGGCAATGTCTTGCCTAGACAGACGATTCATCAGGCTAGACTTACCAGCGTTCGGAGGACCAACGATCGCGAGCGATACGCCTTCTCTCAACACTGCACCCTGACTCGCTCGTTGGCGAATATTATCGAGTGATGAGGTAATTGTATTGAGTCGAGTTACGATGCTTTCATCTGCCAGGAAGTCGATCTCCTCCTCCGGGAAATCGATCGCCGCTTCGATATAAACTCGCAATTCAATCAATTGTTCGGTGAGGTCGCCCAGACACGCAGAAAAATCGCCAGAGAGAGATCGGACTGCTGAACGCGCGGAGGCTTCACTGACGCTATCGATCAGGTCGGCAACTGCTTCCGCTTGTGCCAGATCAATCTTGTCATTGAGGAATGCGCGCTCTGTAAACTCGCCTGCTCGCGCTGGTCGCGCTCCCAACGACAAAACACGCTGCAATAGCAGATCCATGACAACAACCCCGCCATGCCCGTGAACCTCAAGTACAGGCTCACCAGTGAAAGACGCGGTTCCGGGGAAGAATAAGATCAGTCCCTGATCAATCGCGGCGCCATCTTCCTCACGGAAGGTGACCAGGGTGGCGAGTCTAGGCTCAGGTAAATGGCCAACGAGCGCTTCTGCAATCGACGGCGCAAGCGTCCCAGAGACTCGAATCACACCGATGCCACCTTTGCCGGGTGGGGTTGCGATAGCGGCGATGGTATCCGGTGAACTCTGCACGATTGTCAGATTGGCAGCATTAACCGACAGACCGTCCTAAGCCTCTCGCTCGATCTGCCGATTCACGTACCACTGTTGCAGAATCGACAGTACGTTATTGACAACCCAATAGAGGACAAGACCCGCAGGGAACCAGAGGAAGAAGAGCGTAAACACGACCGGCATGATCTTGAAGACCTTCGCCTGCATAGGGTCTGGTGGTTCTGGTTGTAAGGCCGTCGTGATGTACATGGAGATACCCATCAGGATGGGCAGGACAAAATAGGGATCGATGGCTGACAAGTCGTGGATCCAGCCGACAAATGGCGCCTGACGAAGCTCAACACTCTCCATGAGCGTCCAGAACAGCGCCAAAAAAACAGGCATTTGCAGCAACAGAGGGAAACAGCCTCGTATCGGATCCGCACCCTCCTTGCGGTACAACGCCATCATCTCCTCTGTGAACTTCTGGCGATCATCGCCATATCTCTCTTTGAGGCGAGCCATCTCTGGCTGCAGTTTCTTCAGCTTGGCCATGCTGCGAAAACCAGCCGCTGACAAAGGATAAAGCACGAGTTTTACCGTCACCGTCAGCAGGATGATGGCAACACCCCAGTTCTGAACGACGCTATGAATCGAGTAGAGTACAAAATATAGAGGTTGGGCCAACCACCACAGGAATCCGTAATCGACTGTCAGATCGAGTCCTTCTGCGATCTCTTGGAGCCGGTACTGGTCCTTGGGTCCGACATAGAACGAGACAGTCTGCTCGGACTCTTCGCCCGCCAAGACCTGCCAGAGCGGCAACGTAAATCCAAACAAATAGACACTATCCGACAGTTGCCGCCCGTAATAGACAGCCCGAGTAGACTGGTCAGGAATCCATGCACTGAGGAAGTAGTGTTGGACCATCGCCATATAGCCACCGGTTTCTTCAGATTGGTAGCGCTCATCTTCGATGTCGCCAAACGACAACTTGTGGTAGGGCGTATCCGAACGGAATACAGCACCACCGGTGTAGGATTGCATGCCAATGCCCACATCATCGGACATCAAAGGTTCATTCCCGTCCCGTTTAATCTGAGCATAGACAGCGCCCTGCCATGGTTCCAAGGAGCGATTATCAACGTGGTACGACACGTCAACGAGATAATCGCTTCGACGAAACGTAAACCGCTTCTCAATCTCTACACCAGAGGGAAGACTGTCTGATCGGAGTACGACGACAAGCGAATCATCTACCAGTTCATAGACATCGAGATCACTTTGATACTGTGCACGCGCGGGTCCACTATCGATACCATCAGGACCAATCAATCCACTCTGCGCGGCATAGCTATTCCGGGGATCAATAAGAATAAAGGGCAGTTCACTGTCGATGCTTTGAGGGTAGGCAAGTAGGTTCGCAGTTACAATATCACCGCCTTTCAAGTCGATGGTCATTTCCAGAATATCGGTTCTGACTTCGATATATCGCCCCAGTCTGGTCTGCGTAACTTGCTGTACATCGGGTTGGGTCAACGCTAGTTCAGGAACATCTAATCCATCTTTGTTCTCAAGCTGAGGAATCTGCGATTGAGGGTCCGGGAGCATAACCCGCGGTAACTCTGACTCTGCCAATTCACCTGCGGCGTCATAGGGTACATCGCCGAGTGTGACCGGCACTGAGGTTTTACCGCCATAGTCTTCGTTCCATGCGAGGATCAAAAGGTAAGCAGTCGCGGCAAGGCCCACCAGAATGAGAATCCGTTGTATGTCCACTAGAGACACTCCCTGTCCGTGCAACCAGCATTCGGTCGAGCCTCGGGAACTGGATCATAACCACTACGCGAGAATGGATGACATGAACACACCCGCCGAACGGCCAACCCGCCACCGCGAAACAGACCGTGATGGCTCAGTGCTTCCTTCGCATACTCTGAACAAGTAGGTTGGTAACGACAATTTGAACCCAGGTACGGACTGATACAGAGCTGGTAGAGTCTGATCAGCCCGTTCAACAGGCGAACAACTGGACTCTGCTGGTGTCGTTTTTCTATAGAGACAGTTGGCGCCACGATTCCCTCAATATGTCCGAAAGCTCCCGAGTAGACCGCGTCGCTGCGCTAGGCTGGGCGATCACAACGATATCCAGCAGTGTTCCCTCAAAATCTTCTGTTCTAAACGATTCTCTGATGATCCGCTTAATCCGATTACGCACCACTGCGGCACGAGCGCAACGTTTACCGACAATGACACCGAGTCGGGTGAACTCCAAACTGGTATGCCGGGCCAGGATAGTGCAGGGATTTCGTCTGATCCGAAAATCAGGTTGCTTAAACACCCAATCGTACTCCGACTTGTGGGTCAAACGTCGTTCCGAACCGAATGATGCCGACGACGACACGAGTCCTCTCAGGACGACTCGGACTTGAACAGTCCCAATGGAAAGATCAGGCGGATAGCACCTTTCTGCCGCGCGCCCGACGCCTGTTCAGGACTTTACGGCCGCCTTTTGTCGCCATTCTGGCGCGAAACCCATGGGTTCGCTTACGCTTAATTACACTGGGCTGGAACGTTCGTTTCATGGGTGCCAGACTCGATGAGGTATTAAGGGACGCGCATTCTATGTGGTGACGTTCATAGCGTCAATTTTTAGGGTCTCTTCTCAACCAATGACGCTGCCTAAGGTTCGTGTATTCACATAGTCATGGCCTGTCTTATAAAGAGATATATAAGAAAACTTTGTTGTTAATATTGTTACTAATACTCGTTGAACGGTGGGTTATTTGATCTTTCGGGGCGAAATCAATGAGTTAGTGGAATGAGAAGGCTGTGAGTAAGGCGTGTGAAATGTCACGGTACCTTGTGAACATCCAGTGGCCAATCTGGTGATTGTTTGCGACCGATTGTCGGCATAAAACTTATCCACAGCATACACACAGATTAATAACCAAAAAGTCCCGAACTTAGCCGCTAAGCCCTTGATAGTTAAGATAATTGATTTGTCCACTGTGCTTTCTTTCGGACTGCGGATAGGGTTACTATTGGTGTCCCTTTTAATTCCTTGCGACATGTCTTCAAGAGGGCTCATGATGAGGCCTGATTGTCGATGTGTCGCTTCTGATTCCCCTCGACGGAGGGCCTGTGGCGGTTACAATCTGGCAACAATGCACCACGATACTTGAGGGTGAACTGTCGCCCATTCAATTTAATACGTGGATCAAGCCTCTGCATGCGGATTTGGATTCTGAGCAAAGAACGGTCCGATTACTTGCACCGAATAGATATATCCGTGAGCAGGTGTCGGAGAACTTCCTGTCACGGATTGAAAGTCTGCTCGAGGATTTTGCCGTCACCTTGACGATAGGTACGTTTAGCGATTTTGAAGGTGGACCCGCATCCGGTCGTCGCCCACAAGAGAGCTTTTCTCCCTTACTGGAGTTGCACAAGGAATTTACGTTCGAGACTTTCGTTAAAGGCAGCTCTAATGAACTGGCACGAGCGGCCGCGCTGCATGTTGCGGAAAATATGGGTGCGGCGACCTATAAGTGTCTGCTCCTTTACGGGGGTGTCGGGCTTGGCAAGACGCACCTGATGCATGCGGTTGGGAATGCGATTCTCGACAGACATCCAGGCATCAATGTGGCCTACATGTACTCTCAACGATTTATGGAGGACATGGTCAGTGCGATTGAGCGCGGCGCGATGAACGAGTTTACGGAGTACTACCGGAAGGTGGATGTGCTTCTGATGGACGACATACAGTTTCTTGCCAAGGGACCTAAGTCACAGGAAGAATTTTTTCATGTTTTCAATAGGTTGCAGGAAAATGGTAGTCTGATTGTCTTGACCTGCGATCGTTACCCGAAGGAAGTGGAGGGACTTGAAGAGCGTCTCCAGAGTCGTTTCGTGTGGGGTATGACAGCCCCGCTGGATCCACCTGAGCTGGAAACCAGGGTCGCGATTGTTAAAAAGAAGGCAGAGCTCGAGCGCGTTGACCTTCCTAATGAAGCTGCTTTCTTTATCGCTGAGCATATACGTGCGAATGTCCGCGAACTTGAAGGCGCGTTGCAACGTGTGGTGGCTAACGCAAGCTTTACCGGGCGCGAGATTACGTTGGAGCAGGTCAAGGGTGCCATTAAGGACCTTGTCGCCATCGCCGACCGACAAATTGGCATTGAAAACATCAAGCGCACCGTTGCGGACTACTACAACATTCGAGTCAGTGATATGCACTCGCCAAAGCGATCGCGTTCATTGGCACGTCCTCGACAGGTTGCAATGGCATTGTCAAAGGAGCTGACCAGTCATAGTTTGCCGGAGATTGGGCAGAATTTTGGCGGTCGAGACCATACCACTGTGCTGCATGCCTGTCGTAGAATTGACGAGTTGCGTGAGTCGAACCGGACAATCCGAGAAGACTACAGCAATCTGATGCGTACGCTCACGGCCTGATAAGCGCAGCAACACGGCCGTTAATTGAAAGCTAGTACTTACTCACAGAGAAAATCGCGTCCATGAAAATCAGCATTAATCGAGAAACGTTGCTTAAGCCGCTTCAGCAGGTGGCGGGTGTCGTCGAGCGTCGTCAGACGCTGCCTGTGTTATCTAATGTGCTGATGCGGGCTGAGGGCACTCAGCTGTCCATGACGGGTACTGATCTTGAGGTGGAGATGCAGGGCCATATGGATGCGAATGTCGAGGATTCGGGTGAAGTTACGGTACCGGCTAGGAAGCTAATGGATATTGTTCGTCAGCTGCCAGATGAGTCAGAAGTCAGTTTTGCGTTGAACGAACAACGATTGCAGATTGTCTCCGGTCGCTTCAAATCGAATTTGTCCACGTTGCCTGCAAGCGACTTTCCAACCGTAGATACCTCTGAAGTGGAGGCGACGGTGAAGGTTTCCGCCGCAGCATTCAAACAGCTGCTGGATCGAACCGCGTTTGCCATGGCGCAACAGGACGTTCGTTATTTCCTGAATGGCATGTTGATTGAGATTTCGGGAGATGGTGTACGCGTCGTCGCGACGGACGGTCATCGGTTGGCGACCAGTGTTCTATCGATGGATCATGGAGTCTCGGAGGTTAAACAGGTGATCATCCCGAGAAAAGGCATCCTGGAGCTACAAAGGATGCTTTCAGATGAAGAGGGGGATGTAGATATAACCCTGGGTTCCAATCATTTGCGCGCTCGCGCATCGCAAATGACTCTAACGACAAAACTCGTTGACGGTAAGTTCCCAGACTATAACCGTGTGATTCCGAAGGATGGAAATAAAGTGATCTCTGCAGAAAGGGAAGTCCTGCGGCAAGCTCTGAGCAGGACGGCAATTTTGTCCAATGAGAAGTTTCGCGGTATTCGGTTGAATATCTCCGATCAGCAGATCCAACTCTCGGCGAACAATCCCGAACAGGAGGAAGCTGAGGAGCTTGTGAGTGTTGACTATGGAGGTGTCGAGCTCGAAATCGGTTTCAACGTGGGCTATCTGCTCGACGCTTTGGGGGTTGCTGAAGGCAAAGAAGTAAGAGTCACGCTCAACGATGCCAATAGTCCAGCACTGATCGAGTCTCCTGATAATGAGCAATCTGTGTATGTGGTCATGCCCATGAAATTATGAGTCTGAAACGGCTCTCTATTCATCATTTCAGGAACATCACTGAAGCTAGTTTAGAATTATCGCCCGGCATTAATCTGGTCTGTGGACACAACGGCAGTGGCAAGACCAGTTTGCTGGAAGCAGCTTACTTTTTGGGAATGGCACGTTCTTTCCGAACTCCCCGTCTGGCACCTATTGTCGAACACGACCATCAGGCCGTTACAGTTCGTGGGGAGTTGGCTGATCAGCCTGTTTCGATGGGAGTGAGCCGAAGTAAAGACGGTCAGCGAACATGTCGGATTAACGGTGAGGATGTTGGGGAATTGTCTCGATTAACAAGACTGATGCCCACGGTGTTGATGGGCCCAGAAACCTCCAATCTGGTTTCAGGGCCTCCTGACGGTCGGCGGCGGTTCCTCAATTGGGGGGTGTTCCACGTGGAACGTGGTTTCGAAGCTATTTGGAGGAACTACAGTCGATGCCTGAAACAAAGAAACCAGATATTGAAACAGCGCTCGACAGCAGTTGAGGTGTGGGATAAAGAGCTGTGTCGGTGGGGAGAGCAAGTGGATCGCCGACGTTCACGCTACTTTTGTGATTATCAGGGGGTGCTTGCAGATGTGTGTCGATTGGTAATGCCTGGATTCAGGATCGATTGTTCATACTTGCGTGGCTGGTCCGAGGATCGTGATCTTCTGTCTCAACTGGAGGCGGATCAATCGCGCGACCAGGAGCGAGGTCAAACCCATCGCGGTCCACACCGAGCAGATATTCAAGTGCACGTTAATGGTCAGCACGCTGCGACGGAATGCTCTCGGGGAGAGCTGAAAACCCTGGCGTGGTGTATGCTTATGGCTCAGGGAAAGCTGCAACAGGATCAGCAGGTCGATCTAGGCCAATCACCTCTGATTTATCTGGTTGATGATCTGTTGTCGGAGTTGGACGGAGACTTCAGTGGTCGCATTGCACGCCTATTGACTGAGCGTGGTGCCCAGGTCATAGCGACGGGAATCGAGTCTGAACAACTGAGGGCTTTATTTCCATTACGGGGTGAATCTCTAATGTTCCACGTGAAACAAGGTGCTTTTGACAGAGTAAACGAATGAGCGAAAACAACGATAGTTACGACTCTACCAGTATCAAGGTCCTGAAGGGCCTCGATGCGGTTCGAAAACGACCGGGGATGTATATCGGTGACACTGACGATGGCACGGGCTTGCATCACATGGTCCAGGAACTGGTCGATAATGCGATCGACGAGGCGTTGGCGGGACACTGCAGCAGCATCACGGTAACGGTCCATCCAGATGAATCAGTGACGGTCACCGACGATGGGCGTGGAATACCCACTGACATCCATGAAGAGGAAGGTAAGTCTGCTGCCGAGGTAATCATGACGGTCCTGCACGCCGGTGGTAAATTCGACAATAGTAACTATAAGGTGTCTGGTGGGCTCCATGGTGTAGGTGTTTCCGTGGTAAATGCGCTATCGGAGGTCTTTCGTTTGACGATCTGGCGAGATGGCAAGATCTGGGAACAGGAATACCATCATGGGGTCCCGGTTGCTCCTCTTGCGGCTGTTGGGGACACCACGCAAACCGGAACCCGTTGCCGCTTCAAACCTTCTGCAGAGACTTTCAGCAACATCGAGTTCCACTACGAGGTACTCGCCAAAAAACTGCGTGAGCTCTCGTTCCTTAATGCTGGAATCTCTATTACATTGAAGGACGAACGTACAGGGAAGGAAGATAACTTCATGTACGAAGGTGGATTGCGAATGTTCGTGGAGCACCTGAATGAGAATAAAGACGCCCTGAACCAAATTTTTCATTTTTCAGCGATACAGGATGATGAAATTGGTGTGGAAGTCGCCATGCAGTGGAACGATTCTTACCAAGAGAGCGTATTCGCATACACGAATAACATACCTCAGACTGACGGGGGGACACATTTGCAGGGTTTCCGCGCAGCGCTGACGCGCACGTTGAATCAATACATGGAGCATGAGGGGCTCACCAAGAAGGCGCAGGTTGCCCCGACGGGTGACGATGCTCGAGAAGGACTGACTGCGATTATTTCTGTCAAAGTGCCAGAACCTAAGTTCTCCTCCCAGACCAAAGATAAACTCGTATCATCGGAAGTAAAAACAGCCGTTGAGCAAGAAATGGGCAAGGCGTTCTCCGACTATCTCCTTGAAAATCCACAGGAAGCGCGCGCAATCGCCCAGAAGATCATTGATGCGGCGAGAGCGCGCGATGCTGCACGGAAAGCGCGCGAGATGACCCGTCGAAAAGGTGCGCTCGACATTGCGGGATTGCCTGGGAAACTAGCGGATTGTTCAGAGAAGGACCCTGCGCTTTCAGAAATCTATCTCGTAGAGGGAGATTCAGCGGGGGGCTCTGCCAAGCAGGGTCGTGACCGACGGTTTCAAGCGATCCTTCCCTTGAAAGGTAAGATTTTAAATGTTGAGAAGGCTCGTTTTGACAGGATGTTGTCGTCCGCGGAAGTGGGGACGCTGATTACCGCTCTGGGCTGTGGTATCGGGCGCGATGAGTTTGACGCAGATAAGCTGCGATACCATCGCATCATCATCATGTGTGATGCTGATGTGGACGGCGCTCACATCAAGACGTTGTTATTAACGTTTTTCTTCCGACACATGCCAGAACTTATCGAACGGGGTCATGTGCTGATCGCGCAACCGCCGCTGTATAAGGTGAAACGGGGTAAGTCGGAGCGATACATCAAAGATGAGAACGAGATGACAAACCACATTGTGGAGCTATCGTTGCAGGATTCCAGCTTGACCACGCACAATGGCACAACCTTGGAGGGGGATGCGCTACGGGAGCTGACTGAACGCTACTACGGCGTGATAGATCACATTCAACGTCTGGAGCGTGTATTCCCTCCTGAGGTTGTCGAGCAGTTGCTCTATATTCCCATGTTTGATGTTGAGGCTATGTCTAACAGGGATGCTGTGGCGCAGTGGACGGCTTTGCTCGAAGAGCGAGTGTCATCATTCAGCGATTCGCACGCTCAATATCATATCGATATCATAGAGGATAGCGAAAGGCATTTATTCTATCCCGAGGTAA
The DNA here is from genome assembly GCA_913049815.1 of uncultured Gammaproteobacteria bacterium. Lineage (GTDB taxonomy): Bacteria > Pseudomonadota > Gammaproteobacteria > Pseudomonadales > Azotimanducaceae > UBA7451. The sequence continues at coordinate 5,028 of CAJWYI010000030.1, read as the reverse complement.
CGGTGGTTAATCACGGTGTTCGACGTCAGTATGTTCTTACCGCGGACTTTTTCTCGTCCCAGGACTATGCAAAGTTTGCCATTTTTGGCAAGGAAATCAACGAGTTGGTGGCCGAGGGCTCGAGTGTCGGAAAAGGAGAAAAATCCCATAGCGTCGATTCTCTGAAGTCTGCATTGCTGTGGCTTGAATCCGAGGCTTTGAGAGGACAGACACGTCAACGTTATAAAGGGCTTGGTGAAATGAATCCGGATCAACTCTGGGAAACCACCATGGATCCTCAAGTCAGATCCATGCTCCGTGTCAGCATAGAGGATGCGATCGCCGCGGATCAGATGTTCACGACGTTGATGGGTGAGAAAGTCGAGCCGCGAAAGGATTTCATCGTCAACAATGCACTCTCGGTAGTGAACCTCGACGTATAATCGGTCTGGTCAGGTCCGGTTTGTGATCACGCAGTCCGCGAACGCCGCAAGATCGTCAAACGCCTGGACTCGAGGGTATTTTCGGGCAGTTTTCACACCATTACCGGTGCGGACAATAATCGGCATGGATCCTGCCGCGTTGGCTGCTTCGACGTCTTTCTCGGAATCGCCGACAAAGGGTTGGCCTGCGATAGAGAGGCCAGTGACCCTTCCAAGCTGAATTAGCATGCCAGGAGCCGGTTTCCGGCATTGACAGCGTTCGTCGGGATGGTGGGGGCAAAACGCGATGTGCGTAATCGTGCCGCCGGCTGCATTAACCTCTTTGAGGAGGCGCTTGTGAATGCCGTCCAGGTCTTCCTCAGTGAACAAACCGCGACCAATACCCGCCTGATTGGTGGCGATACAAACAACGATCCCAGCCTGGGAGAGTTTGGCAATCGCGTCAATACTGCCATCGATCGGATACCATTCATCGGCATGTTTGATGTAGTCCGGCGAGTCGTGATTTATCACGCCGTCTCGGTCCAGCATCACCAGTTGAACGTCTTGGGGTTCAGCTACCACTGGAGTGCAGCGAAGTCTGCAACAACAAGATACAGTGACTTGAGATGATGGAGGGTGGATAGCCTGTTCTCCCGAAGCTTGCTGTCCTCCGCCATAACCATGACTACTTCAAAGTATTGATCAATCGCAGGCTGTATCTCGGCAATCAGTGTAAATGAATCGTCGTAGTTGGATGTGCCCAGATGATCAGAGATCCGGTTGATTTCAGACAACAGTGTCAACTCAGCGGGTTCGGTCAGCAGATTATGATCAACCGAACCAGGCTCTCCCACGCTGTCTCGCAGAATATTGGTAACCCGTTTATTACTGGCAACAACTGCGCGTGCGCTCCCGTGCGTTTGGAAGGACTGTAATGCGCTTAGCCGAGCGTCCAATGCATGAAGATCAGTGGTAAAGCTCTTGCCGCCCCGCAGCGCGCGAAAAACCTCTACCGGCATGCCGCGATCCGTGTAGGCGACTTCCAGTCTTCCGATCATGTAGTCGAGGATGGTATCCGCCAATTCATCGCCACTGACTTCAAGGAGAATGTTGGTATCGTCATCAAAGACCTGACATGCGTAAGTTACCAGATCACGAATATCGAGACGGAGTCGGCGCTCAATACAGATTCGCATCGCACCGAGAGCTTGTCGTCGGAGTGCAAAAGGATCTCGAGACCCAGAGGGCGGTTGTCCGATACCGAAAAGCCCAACCAGAGTATCCAGTTTATCAGCGATAGAAACACAGGCACCCAGTAGCGATTCAGGTAGATTGCCGCCAGACTGTACCGGCAGGTAATGTTCTGCAATGGCTTGGGCGACCTCTGGGCTCTCTCCATCTGACGACGCATAGTAACCACCCATCACACCCTGCAGATCTGGGAATTCATCGACCATGTCTGTCACAAGATCGCACTTGCAAAGCAACCCGGCGCGGTGTGCCAGATCAGGATCGTGACCCAAACATTTGGCTATATGGGCTGCAAAAGCCGCTATTCGATGAGCCTTCGCCTCATAGCTACCAAGTTCTGACTGGAAAACGACCTTTTTTAGTCTGGTTAGTCGACTTGATAATGATGTCTTCTGGTCCTGTTGGAAAAAAAACCGCGCGTCTGCAAGTCGGGGCGAGATAACACGCTCGTTCCCGGCCACCACTGTTTGCGGATGTTTGCTTTCAAGGTTGGCCACGAACAGGAAGACTGGCATGAGAGCGCCTTCCCGGTCCTCGACATGGAAGTAGCGTTGATGCTTCTTCATTGCTGAAATCAGTACCTCTGCGGGAACTGATAAGAAGTCTGAATCGAACCGACCTGCAAGCGTTACAGGCCATTCGACCAATGCGGTGACCTCGTCGAGCAACTTTGGATCAATGACGACATCGCCTTCAAGCTCATTCGCGATCTGCTGCAACTGCTGTTCGATCGTCGCTCGTCTCTCCGTGGGATCAGCGATCACGTAGTGTGCACGGAGTGTTTCGAGGTAGCTTGATGCGGGCGCCAGGCTGAACACACCGCTGTCCATAAAACGATGTCCGCGACTGCGATCGCCCGTTGATAGACCCAGTATTTCCGCCTCTACCACTTCGCTCCCGTAGATGAGCGAGACCCATTGGACTGGACGGATGAACTCCGTCCGTTGACTACCCCAACGCATCGCGCGTTCAATGGTGACACCACTGATCGCATCGTTCACGAGATCGCCGATGAGCGCTGTCATGGGTGATCCAGGCCGCACGGCCTCGTACTGTAACCATTGACCTTTATCGGTTTCCAGTCGGCCCAATTGGGTAACATCAACACCACAAGACCGGGCGAAACCCAAAGCCGCCTTGGTTGGCTGGCCATCCTCGTCGTAAGCTGCGGCCACTGCAGGACCTCGGCGGATCTCATGTTGTTCTGGTTGCGTGTCAACGAGATTCCTGACGATCACGGCGAGTCTTCTTGGTGTTGCATAATAGACAACGCTGTCATTACCGAGATGTGCACTTTCCAAGGCGGTGCTGAGTCGGTCGGAGAAAGACGCTGCGGTGGTCATGAGTAACCGCGGTGGGAGTTCCTCTGTACCAATTTCAATCAGGAGGTCTTCGCTAGGCATCGGCGATCACCTCCTGCTCGAAGGTCTTTCGGGTATCGGTATCTGCAAGCGGGAATCCGAGTTCTGCGCGAGAGCGCAGATAGGCTTCCGCAACCGCGCGCGACAGATCGCGTACACGGAGAATATAACGTTGTCGCTCGGTCACCGAGATGGCGTGGCGAGCGTCCAACAGATTGAAGACGTGTGAGGCCTTCATTACATATTCGTAGGCGGCGAGTGGGAGCGCTGCTTCAAGCAATCTTAGGGTCTCCACCTCGTACTGATCGAACCATGTGAAGAGCGCTTCGACATTGGATACGTCATAGTTAAATGACGACATCTCGACTTCATACTGATGAAACACATCAGCGTAGGTAATGATGTCATTCCCCTGCCTTGACCAGACTAACTCCTTGAAGTCCGCGACGCCCTGCAGGTACAAAGCGAGCCGCTCGAGGCCATAGGTAATTTCACCAGAGACCGGATAACAGGGCAGACCGCCAACCTGTTGAAAATACGTGAACTGTGTAATTTCCATGCCATCCATCCAGACCTCCCAGCCAAGGCCCCAGGCGCCTAGAGTGGGCGATTCCCAGTTATCCTCGACAAAGCGGATATCATGCTCGCGAACATCGATTCCCAGGTGCGTCAAGGACTCGAGGTAAAGGTTTTGAATGTCCAACGGTGAAGGTTTCAGTAGGACCTGAAACTGATAGTAGTATTGGTAACGGTTCGGGTTCTGCCCATAACGCCCGTCCGTCGGACGACGACAGGGTTGTACATAGGCTGTCCGCCATTTCTCGGGACCAATAGAACGAAGGAATGTTGCCGGATGGAATGTGCCAGCACCGACCTCCATGTCGTAAGGTTGCATGATGACGCAACCTCGCTCCGCCCAGAATTGTTGCAGAAGCAGAATCAGATCCTGAAATGTAGGTCCGGTCATGGCAGCTACCAGTTAAATCCACCAGGGAATAGCCGCCACCTGATGTCGTCGGAAGCGGAAGGTTAAAAAGGGCGAAGTATACATAATGCGACATGGCGATCGATCATTTGATGGGATACTGCAGCGCTTGGTATCTGGTCCTCGGCAACGTTTTGCCTGGCGCAGCGCTGAGCCGTTGTACGTGGATTATCACGACAATAAACGGCGCGCGCGCTGTTTCGATGAGAGAGCGTTGTTTGAGGGTCCCTTATTGGAAGCTGCTCAGGTGGGTTTGAGCTCGATCACCGTACTCAGGAAGCGCGTTCAGTACCGGAAGGTGTGATGGATGACTTTGATGTGGATGCTATCGCACGGTAAAACAACAAGAAAATACAGCATCTTTTGGCGGACCCGAGCATTATCCGAAATCGACAGAAAATCTCGGCGGTGGTCAATAACGCGAGGGCGATGATGCTGGCCATGCGTCGGCAGGGCATCAATTTTGTGGACTACATCTGGTCGTTTGGTGACTATAGACCCATCGAGAGCCTGAACCGCTCGGAGCAGCAGGTCCCGTCGTCGACAGCGGTTTCATCGGGCATGGGCCGATCTCTTAAGGGACAAGGGTTTAAATTTGTCGGACTAACGATCTTTTATGCATTTATGCAGGCGTGTGGTCTGGTGAACAAACATTTGATCGGTTGTCATCGTTTCATACCCTATCAACTTGAGCGACGCTGATTGACGATGGCTAGTAGAATACTTCTTCTGTTTCTTCGTGGTATTGCCTCTTTACCGCATCGATGGCTGATGGTGATCGGCGGGCTCATCGGACGTCTGCACGTCGTGTTCAGGTCGCGTGCATACCGTGTCACGGAAACTAACCTTGAGATCTGCTATCCGGAAATGTCGAAGACGGACCGATCGGCGCTGACTCGCGCGTCGCTGACTGCCACCGGACGGACGCTGATGGAGACACCGGCAGCTTGGTTGGGAAATCCTGTCCGTATCGATAGATGGATTACTCGTATCGAAGGCGAGGAGCTACTGCAGGAAGCGCTCGACG
>CAJWYI010000029.1 GCA_913049815.1 uncultured Gammaproteobacteria bacterium | reverse complement strand
AACACGCTGAAGCCGGCCGACAAACTCAAAGGACAGTTTCCCGAGGGTGGTTGGCATAGTGACTATCCTTACCACGGAAACGTCTTTCCCAATAACGACTGGCCCGAACAACCTGTCTTCGGCGTGCAGTTCAACATCTGTATTGATGAGTTCAGGGCGGACAACGCCGCCACTCAGTACGTACCGGATTCTTACAAGCTCAGAAAGATACCACCCCAGGAAATCAACACCGGTGGTACCCGCATGGGCGAAGCGATCCACAAAGACGTGAAACAATGGATCGCGCCAGCCGGCTCAGCTGTCATCTACGATTCTCGTATGTGGCATCGTGCCTGCCATGAACTGAACGTCAGCGGACTGGATCGTATTGCGGTATTGAATGCAGTCTCACCCGCTTACGTACAACCGATGATGAACAAGAGCAATCTCGGCCGGCAGTATCCTAAATCCCCTGTTGCCGCCATGCTGACGGAACGAGAGAACATCGATATTGATCGACTCTGTTGTCGCCCCATGCTGCCTCTACCTCAAGGCATGCCCGCGATGCACGGGCGCACGCCAGAATAGTTTCTTACCGATAGGACACCCATATGAAAGTCATGATGACGGAACCGCTGCAGCCCGTCGGCGTTGCAGTCTTTGAAGATCACCCCGATATCGAGCTGATCCGCCCGGAAGACACGTCCGAGGGAGCTCTGATAGAAGCGGCCCGAGGTGTCGATGGGATTGCGGTTCGTTCCGCCAAGCTGACAGCCAACGTCCTCGCTGCAGCGTCAGACCTCCGTGGTGTGTCGCGACATGGTGTCGGTTACGACAACATTGATGTGGCGACGCTGACCAATCGACGCATCCCGCTACTATTGGCGATTCATGCCAACGCCGTCTCGGTCGCGGAACATACCATGTACTTCCTGTTGTCTCTCGCCAAACGCGGCCGTGTTTATGACCAGGCAGCACGTGAATCAAACTTCGCGTTGCGTAGTTCACCGATTGCTGTCGACATTGCCGATAAGACGCTCACCATTATTGGCTTCGGGCGTATCGGTTCGCGACTGGCTAAACGTGCACTCGCCTTTGATATGCGTGTGAACGTGTGTGATCCCTACGTGGACAACGCTAAGATCGCTGCCGCAGGCTGTAACCCGGTCGACAACTTTCAAGATGTATTGCCCGAGACCAATTTCATATCGGTACACTGTCCCCTTAATGACGAAACACGACACATAGTGGGTAAGGACGAACTCGCGCTGATGCAACCTGATAGTTTCGTCATCAACTGCGCCAGGGGCGGCATTGTTGATGAAGCCGCATTGATGTCCGCCCTCGACAGCGACGGGATCGCGGGTGCGGGCATCGATGTCTACGAGACCGAGCCACCGCAGGCTGATCATCCCTTCCTTAAGAGCGACAAGATCTTTTTATCCCCGCACAGTGCCGGTGTCTCAGTCGAAGCCGCACGACGGATGTCGCTGGAAACCGCTAACAATCTTGTTGGGGCGCTTACTGGAGAAATCAATCCGGCAACGCTTGCGAATCCGGAGGTTGTTGGCTAGCGGATTCTTTCGAGAACTACTGCTGGTATCGCAGCAACCGACCATTGACGCTGCCGGTGTGTTTGTCGTCCTCGATCATCACTCGACCATTGCAGATAGTGAAGTCATAACCCCTCGCGCGTTGCGTCCAGCGGCCTGCATTGCAGGGGTAGTCATAAACATACTCCGGCATTTCGGAGGCCAAGTTGTCAAGATCAATCACATTGACGTCCGCGAACTGCCCAGGCACGAGGCGGCCGCGGTCTTTCAGACCAAAAAAGTCGGTGGCTCCTGCAGTCAGTCGATGCACACCGTTCTCGAGCGTCAGTAGACCGGTGTCCCGCACCCAATGCGACATCAGGTAGGTGGTGAGATTGGCATCCGTCATCACCTTCACGTGCGCACCGGAATCACCGAGGCCAGGAATCGTGTGTTCATAGGAGAGGATATCCTTGATGTTCTCGTACACACCATTGTTGGAGCCACTGACAAAAATTTGTTGTCCCGCGGTTTCCTTCATCAGACGCACCACGGTCTGCATCGGACGCTCATTGTTAGCCTTGGCAATGTTGGCAATCAGGTCCTCGTCACGTCGCCGATAGTCGAGGTTCCGCTCATCGAAGGTCCAGAAACGAGCCGCGAAGTTCGCCTCAGCCTCCTCGCTTATATTGGTAAGTGCAGCGCAAAAGTCAGCATTCTCGAGCAGGGCCATTCGCTCACTGGGTGGGGTCTGGTTGAACTGCGCCCACGCTGCTGAGCGCACGCCGAGAAAGTTCATAGCACCAAACAGGTTGGTACCCACGCGTGAATTCTGCATGGGGCGGATGTTGGCTCCCCGTGCTCGATGTTCATCGGCCCATCCCAGGATCATCCGATGATAGTGCGGACCGTGGTCGAGCCCGGTAAACAGACTGAAGACAACGGGAATATCAAAATCAATGCTGATATCAGAGAGCCAGGCCAGCTCTTCCTGGGTCCCCGTGTGGTTCGCATCATCACCCTCGCCAAGTCTCGCTGCGCACTGGAAAATGCCACCGTTTTTTCCTAACACTTCACCGAAGGCGCGCAGCTCGTCTTCCACTGCATAGGTCCCGGGAATGGGTCGACCCTGAGGGTCCATGTGGGTATACGTTCGCGACGTCGAGACACCGAGCGCACCGCCTTCAAGCGCATCTACCAATAGCGCCTGAAGCTCTTTCTTCTCCTTGTCATCAGGATGACGCTCGGGGTCAATCGCCTCGTCTCCCATGACATAAACTCGGGCTGCCGCATGACCCATGAATGCAGCCATGTTGATGCCTTTGGGTGTATTGTCGATCGCGGTCAGATACTCACTGAAGGATTCCCAGTTGAACGGCAGTGCTGCGTTGACGGACTCCACTGAAATCTGCTCGACCGATTCGAGCACACCAGACAGGTGGTCTTTTCCGTTAGGACGCACCGGCGCATAGGTCACGCTGCAATTGCCGATCAGCGCTGTGGTCGATCCGTGCCAACAAACGGGACTCCCGTATGGATCCCAGAAAAGTTGTGCATCCAGATGCGTATGAGTGTCGACAAAGCCCGGCGTAACGATTCTGTCTGTGGCATCAATCTCGCGCACGGCGGATTCTGCGATCCTACCGACCTCAACAATGCGGTCGCCCCGGATTCCGATGTCACCCATAAACGCCGGTGAACCAGTACCATCTACGATGGTTCCATTCCTGATGATAATGTCCAGCATTAGTCCTCCAAATCTGTTCGTTTAACGCACATTGTCAGTCAGATTCCAGTTCGTCGGTGCTGCACATCGGGTAGTTCTTATCCGCGCCTTCAGAGTACGCGATCTTCATCGCTAGACGAGGCGACCCAGTCGCGTTAGGCGCAGCCATATGCGGCTCGAAACTGTCAAAAGCGACCGCTTCACCCGCCTCCATACCAACCAGTTCCATATTGATACCCATATCCTTGGCAACCTGATCGGGAATCGTGATGGGGAAGCCGTCATCCAGGTTTTGATAAAATGATTCGTGGACCATCATCGTACCGGCATTGAAGCGCGATATCTCGGCCACGGGCACCTCATTTTCCTGCGCCAGCATGAGCCCACCTTTTTCGGACGTCATCGCCTCAAGCGCGATCCATACCGAGAAGATTGTTGGCACCGGATCCCGGCTCTCCCAGTAGGGTCGATCCTGGTGCAAATTGGTGGCACTTCCTCCCGGCCCTTTGATCAATAGAATGGCATGATCCACCACCGGCGATTGATACGATACAAGATCTTGGATCTCAGGCCACACCGAACCATGAATCGCAGTCAACAAATCCCGGTTGTCCTGCCCCGGCTCGCCGATAAAGAAGTCTTTTCCAGACTTTATAAATACCTGTTGATCCGGAGCATTGATGACGGCAGCGGCTCGTTTAACGAGGGTGCTGATGACTTCATCTGACACTCGGGACCGTAATCTGCTCCACATATCTACTCCACATGTCTGCGCCAAAAAAGGGGGCGCTTCAAGCTAGACGCGCAGTATAGCGCGACACATGCGTCCGTTTGATCATCACTACCCACACACGTAAGCTCCCGGCACACGGATTTTTGAGAACCATCATGACAGAAGCCAAAAAGACGGAAGAGATCGATATCGACGAGGAAAGTGTCGTCGTCGACAAAGATGTCGAGGATCGCCGACGCTACATCTCTGAACGCGGCCCCTTCGCCATCAACGCCAATCCACAGTTGCGCCCCACGCCTGAGCCCGGTCGGGTCGACGGACAACGTGCCACCAAAGACTTCGACGTCGCAGCGCTCGCAGAAAAACACGGTGAAGAACCTGTTCGGGAGAAGATCGGTGAAATGATTGAATCGATTGCCCCCGGTGTCTCAGAGAACGTGTTGTTTTGGCAGGGCGGCGACAACGGCATGAGCCTGGTACACGTCTGGTTTGGCCCGAACATGCCTCTGTTCCGTCACAGCCACCCCAAGAATGGTGACTGCCTCTACTACGTCGCAGCTGGTGAAGCCATCATGGGCCGGCGCACGCTTGGGCCGGGTTCCACGTTCTTTATCCCGAACGGTATGCCGTACAAGTACACCGCTGGACCGGACGGCGTCGAGGTATTGGAATTCCGCGCCGGTGGCGGCGACGAAACTGAACCGGGTATGCGAATCGATGAGCTGTCACTGGATTCTGTGCAAGGCATTATCGACAAGGCGAAAGAGAACCAACACCTATGGAAACGGCCACCCGGGTTCAGCGACACAGGGCACATCAAGCCGCATGAGGCGTGACCGGCGAAGCCCTTCATTCTGAGGTTCTCAGGCTCGTGGACCTGAAGTGTCAGACCGCACCACGGCAGCACGCCGGAGCGAGCAGGATCACATAATCAAAACTACCGAGTACCGGCTGCAGCAGGTAGGACCACCAGTCGCCGATCACTCCGTCGTCAGATGAACACCACGCGCCTAAGCCTCCGACAGTACCGCTAATACTCTGGACTTACTAGTGTCGGAGCTTCCGGAATAAAGAGCGCTCGCTGGACGAAAATGATCCACACAAACACCATCATCAATGGCAGTGCTTCAGATCCCGCTCCAGCAGCCACCAGTTCACGGGCCAGGCCGCTAGAAAACCTGCGATGACAGCTGCTCCAACACCAACCCAGAACACGGACGTGAACACTGAGTCCGCAGTCATCCCTCCCGCATAATAGTCAGCGGCGTTCATAGCGATCTCCATCACGCCGATCGAAATCGCCTCGCCAATCCAGATCAATTTGAACGCTTCCACCAAAGTCTTGCGCTGATTACGCATCACAGGGATGAGTCCCAATGTGAAACCTGAGATATAGGCAAGAGCCGTCGCAAGCGCCATAGTGGCAATCACGCTGAGTCCCAACGTTACTCCGATCATGAGTCCTGCCACCTCACCAATCACACAACCAGATAGGCAATGGAACGTAGCCTGCGCTGATGTGACAAACGGGTTGCCATGATGGTGATGGTGGTGGTGACGGCTATGTTCGTCGTGGCTGTCATCACCCGCGTGATCTTCGCCGTGATCATGGTCGGGTTCTTTTTTTGTTGCCTGTTCTGTTGCACTCATCGGTTCTTTTCTATGACCCTTTCATTCTTCGTATCATATCCTAGCGGACTACTCTCGGCACCGGTAACACCTGCGACTGATAGGGGTTGCCGAACCCGGCCATCCGTTTGAACAGTTTCGGATCTATACAGTCTTCTGCCAGCTCCCGCGGAAAGTGATTGGGTATGTCATCCTGAGGTGCTATCGACATATGGCGATAGTAGTTCGCAATAGTGACCCGCAGCCCCGGACTCTTCCGCGGATAGGCCCCATGCCAGAGCTGTCCGTGAAACGCGATCAGAGACCCCTTCGGACACTCGACGGGAATCGCCTCTGAAACAGCTGCTGGCAATACAGGGTGAGAATGTCGTAAGTGCGATCCGGGGACACAGGCAAACGCCCCGTTGTCCAGGGTGTACTCGGTCAGACACCAATTGCAGTTGGCAGTCAGCGAATGGCGCCCCCAGGGCATCGGCACGCCCCCCTGATCACAATGCAGTCCCAGCAGTTCACCATAACCATCGCCCTGCCACTTGATAAAACAGTTATGGGAGGAGAAGCGGGCTTCGTTCCATCCGATCAGGTGACGCATCAGCACATTGGAGACCGGATTGACGGCTAGGTTCCTGAACGCACGATCGAAGGTGCAGAGTTGCATGAGCTGGAACTGGCTGGGTTTGGCTCCAGAAATCAGCTCCAACGTGCCAGGGTAATTGCCGAAATCAAGCTCGGCAGCTGCGCCATCTTCTATAGTAAATTCACAGCCAACGAGCGCTTCAGATTTCTTGAGCAACAGATCGGTCAACTCGTCGACTTCCACCTCAGTGACACCGGTCACCTCGGGTGGCACCACCGTGTATCCGTTCAGCTCCAACTCCAAAACGTATGGCTCTAACCCCAAACGATCGATCTCTTCTTTTTTACGTCGCCGCGCGCGTAGCGCCCGGCTTTCATGTGCTTCCGATTCCGACAATGGACTCCCCCGTCAGTCTAACGACGTCACGATAACACCGATGTATTCACGATACTCTCTGTCAGATCATCGGTGACTGCCTGTTGGTCTGTTGTGATCTATCAGGGCCTGCTGTCCTAGGGCACTTTTGTTCAGGATAGAGCAATGTCTCAGGGAATTCGGTTACGCGCGCCATCATCAACAAAGTACTAGCTATTGTTCTGACGTGCCTGTTGCTGCTCACCACGAATGGCACCCCCATCGATGGAGAAGCACAGTCTTAAGGGCGGTGATCTACGTTCGATGAAGCGACCTTTAATGCTCCGAAGACGAGGCAAACCTCGTCGTGCTATCGATACACTAAAAAAAAGAACAGGATTAGGATAGTTACAAGAGCTGTCGAACCAACCACGATGAGCAGAAAGCCGTCGCCATCAATTTAGGGTAACCTCGCAACTGACATTTCACCATGACACAAGGACTCTGTCTGAATGCGACTCGCTACCTGGAACGTTAATGGTCTGCGCGCCCGTCTCGACTTCATCAAGATCTGGTTGAGGCAACGATCTCCCGACGTAGTTGGGATGCAGGAGCTGAAAGTGGAAGAACCTGATTTCCCGGCCGAGGAGTTCGAGTCACTCGGCTATCAGCACGCGATCCACGTACAGAAGGGCTGGAATGGGGTTGGCATTCTGTCCAAGCACCCCATGGAAGTGACCCAAGGTGGTTTGCCCGGTGAAGATGAGATGGGGGCGCGTCTAATCACCGCAGATGTCGCAGGCATCAGCTTTACAACCGTGTATGTACCCAACGGTAAAACGCTGGACCACGCGGACTATCCGGCAAAGGTCAAGTGGCTGGGATCGCTCTCGGAATACTGCAATGCCAGATCAATGGGAGCCAAACCTTCGATCCTGTGTGGCGACTTCAATGTGACGCCGGATCATATCGACTCTTGGAAAGGTGAAGGCGCCGTCGGAAAAATCTTCCATACGGATGAAGAAAGAGGTGGTATTACCGCCCTGCGGCAACAGGGACTCACGGACCTGTTCCGCGACAAATACCCCGATGAACAGAAGTTTTCCTGGTGGGACTACCGCGGTGGCGCCTTTCATCGCGGTCAAGGATTACGCATCGACTATCTGCTTGGCAGTGACGGTGTTCGTAACCGAGTTGAAGATGTGTGGATCGATCGGGATTTCAGGAAGAAGCAGGATGGCCTGACGGCGTCGGATCACGCGCCCGTGATTGTTGATCTGATGGATTGATGTCAGGCCGCATCGAAGTCAGTAATCACAGCTTTTGCCATCACCTGCCTATCATAGACACAACCGGGTTGATGGGGTAAGCGCACCAGTTACTTGTCACCCAGCCGAAAGTTCCTGTTGTCGATACGGCCGCGGATAACGCTAACAGTAAAAGCGCGTTGTATTCGGGAAACCTCGTATACAGCAACTAGCGAACCAGCGTCACGCTGATAGAAAAATCGCCTGATACAGGACGTCTTTCATCAATGAAGGCTACGCTTGCACCTTCGCGACACGCCCCCAGATGACCTCATTTCCTTCCTCGGGTTGACGTGGCACATTCTGCGACAAGACCAATGAGCAAAGCGCAAATGCAGTCCCAACGAGGAATACAGCGGATGGGGATGTGATCCATACCACGCCCAACACCGCTGGTATGACCACGGCCGCAATGTGGTTAATGGTAAACGAGACACCGGCCGTGGATGCGAGGTCCGAGGGATCCGCGATCTTCTGCAGGTAGGTTTTAATCGCAATCGCAAACGCGAAGAACATGTGGTCCAGGATGTAGAGCCCAGCGGCCATATAAGCGTTATCGACAAATGCATACATCGTAAACACGCAGACCAGACCAACGTACTCGATGGTCAGTGCGTTGCGCTCACCAATCTTCCCGATCAATCCACCAATACGTTCCGCAAAGAACCAGTTAAATAGATGGTTGATTAGAAACAGTGCCGCAATATTAGCTGCGCTGTAGCCGAATTTCTCGACCATCAGGAAACCGGCAAAAACCATAAATATCTGGCGTCGCGCACCGGACAGGAACGTCAGACCGTAGTACAGCCAGTAACGTTGTCTCAGAACCAGAGTCTTTCGTTGAGGGATCTGTGACTCAAAATACGGAAACCCTGCCATGGCCACTGCCAACAGAATCGAGGTTCCACCGGCAAGCAGATAGATCCACACATAGTCGAACGCGAAGATCTCCAGAAGCAACCAGACACAGGAGAACGCGATCAATGAAGTCATTGATCCAATCGCGATCAGCCGGCCCAGCATCTGCGGTGCTTCCTCCTTCGACAACCACTGCAGTGATAACGACTGGCGAATGGTTTCAAAATAGTGGAAGCCAATCGACATCAGCACGGCTGTAAAGTAAAGGCCATATTCGGTCGGCAGGAATCCGGTCAGTGCCGTACCCAGTCCAAAAATTGCTACCGAAATAACCGCAAAACGTTGCTCGCGTATGACCAGCAATACAAACACCACCGTGAACGCGAGGAAACCAGGAACCTCCCGGAGACTCTGTAGAATACCGATCTCAACACCCGTAAACGCCACACGTTCAATAGCAAAGTTATTGAGCAGCGATGTCCACGCCGCAAAGCCAACCGGCATGGCAATGCTGGCAATAACCAGGAAGTTGAAGGGCGTCAGCCATCGCTGAGGGATCACGTCGTTGCTCCACAAAACACGCTTTCCAGCTTACACGAATCAACGATGCGCCGCTTTCCAGCATCATTTGGAAAGCGCGACACATCGCCCGGTCATCTAGACTGGCCCTGCATTCCTTAAGGGGACGACCATGAAAAAGCTCAAGAATGAGAAGGAACTACTGAAGCGCGCGATCGACGCAGGCATGGCCTATGGCACTAAACGAGGCGTTGTCGAATTCGAGGTAACCGACTCGATTAACGAAAGGGTGATGTATCTGTACCGGCTGCTGGTTCATGACAAAGTGATTCAGCCATTGCCGGAAGATCAGGTCTCGCAGAAGAGCGCAGCCCATAAACTCGCGCTTTGGTATGCTAAGTCATTACCAAAAGACGACCCGCTGCTGAAGTAACAACTATCTGCTAAGTCAGCCGCAGGCGTTCAAAGAGATTACGACCAAACTGACTCGCGGCGAGCACCTGCTCACTTGGGCTACCGCCCATGCGCACCACCACCAGCTGCCGGGAGGGAATCACATGCACCGCTCGACCAAGGGCACCCAGCCCAGAGACCATGTCATCAGGGGCTGCAGGCACGATCGGTCCAGGAATCGGATCCTCCCTCATTGGTGCGAGGGAAAACGCCTGGCCATTCAGCCACCAGAGGTACCCGTACGAAGGATTGAGTTCCGTGGATGGTTGGAGCGATGCAGCCAGGTATTCAGCATCCATACCGAGATCACCGTCACCACGTATCAGAGCGCAGACGCCCACACCAAAACGCAACAGATCAAAACCGGAACTGACGAACCCCTCAAAAGGTTTCCCATCAGCGTATACAGAAGAAGCCCCGATCGAATTCCGGCCTTCAGGTCCTGCGGGCCGTTCCACAAACTGGCTTTCAAACATACCGAGTGGACCCGTCAGCCATTCTTCAAGCAGCCCGTTCAGAGGTTTCCCTGCCACTTTCGACAGCACGCGTTTTAACGTGTGCCAGGCTGGGCCGAGGTTGTACATCCACACGCTTCCCGCAGGTGCTGCAAATCGACCACCGTGATCAAGACCACTGGTCATACTGAGCAGGTGTCGGACCGTAATCTTGGATTCCTCGGATGGCGACGCATATGACCACCCCGGGCCTATCAGATCAGTCACACTGTCAGCTACAGTCAGCAGTCCATTCCCAACTGCGATGCCCACGAGTACAGACACCACTGACTTCTGTAGGGAAGCCACATCCTCCAGGCTTCGATCATCATCCGTAAACGTTGGAGCAAGCGGAGAATTGTCGCCGCCAAACCCCTCCTCACAATGCCAGTACTCTGCACAGACAAGGCCATCAGTATGTGCCAGGAGAAACGCTGTCGAGTTATGCTGACGAACAAACGTTGTCGCAACTGACAGCGCTTCTCTTTCAATACCCACCGATTCCGGGTCAATGGACGGCCAGCATGAAGCGCTCATCAACGCTTAATTCATTTGTGGCGTGATCACACCCAGTTCAATCGATGTTTCAACAACAGACAGAATCGTATCCTCAACGGGTCGGATCGTCGCACCCAAGACGGACTTCGCCTTCTTACAGTCGTTCAGCACATTGGACGCAATAGTAATGGGCTCACCCTTGGACGTGATCGTCGCAGGTTCACCAATATTGAAACGCGGATATTCACCGGCAATGACTTCTGAAATCTCAGTGCCAAATCGCATAGCACTGCGTCCGCCGCTGCCGTGCATCACATAACGGGGACCACCATGGCTGTTCTTGTGATCTGCGTCCGACTCCATTGCAAGTCGATGCGCTTTCACCAGATCACGCACGTCAATGATGTTGTAGTACATGTCGTATTTTGAGGGCCAATTTGGCTCTTCGCCTGCCGCCAGGCGGCCGATCTGTTCAATCCACTGACCGACCTGTGCCTTGAACAATACCGGTCCACAGATCATCGCGGGATTCATCGTAATGGCATCCCACTTCCCGCTAGCATCTGCCTGATCGTTGATGAAATGCTCGGTATCGACCTTACTACGTGCGTAGGAGTTACGAGGATGCTTCCACAACTGCTCTTCCACCTCGTCGGACGCCCAGTCCGTTTCGGTCCATTCATAGCCAGCTGGTAAAGAACCACCTTTTGCGCCTGAAACAGCTGCCATGGAGCTCGTATACACCATACGCTGAACACTGCCACTCTTGTTGATGGCATCGATGACGTTCTGCGTACCGACCATGCCGCCGTCATAAACATCCTGGGAGACATCACCGCTACCTAGAGGCTGCGATTGACCGTCGGCTGAGTTACCCAAGACTGCAGCGACGTGGAACACGCCAGTACAACCAGAAAAGGCCGCATCATACGAGCCCTCGGTAAAGAGATCACAGCCGTCGATGATCTCAACGTTGGGCAGCGTGTTCAGATACGCCACCGCGTCCTGACCACGCCAGGAATTGGCGTCGCGGATACACGCGCGTACCTGATAACCATGGTGGACCAGCTCACGGACCATGTGACCACCCGTGAAACCGGAGGTGCCGGTAACGGCAACCGGGCCGTCCTGGGGAGAAATCGCTGACATAGCATTGTCCTGTATACGTTTAAAAGAGAGCGCACACTAAAGACGTATCGTGGGCTTGTGTCAAACAACTGTAGGGCAAATTGGGATCACCAAATTGGGGCCAGAGTGAAAACTATCTCCACTGAGTTTCACCGATTGCTCGATCGCTTCGTGCAGAAGTTTTGCTCTGACACAATCTCCCAATCTAGTCAGCGATAAAAATCCGCCTAATCGTGCAGCCACGTTTGTCGGTTTTAGTGCCACTTCCGAGCACGCAAACCCACATAAAGGTCACCGTCTGGCGACGAGAATAATTGTTTTGGCCACTTCTCTTTGATCCAGCTGAAGTTTCAACGTTTTACTCCGCGTGCAAAACTCAATAGTCTCCGCCCATGACACAATACCGCACTGTCCCACAGCAATTGACTATCGTCTGCCTGACAGCCATGTTCAGTCTTGGCGTTTTCGCAGAAGAGGAAGCCTGCCAAGGTGCTCAATACGTCCATGGTATTTCGCACCTTTTACCGGTGAAGTATTCAGCGGACTTCAAGCACTTTGATTTTACCAATCCAGACGCACCTAAAGCCGGGATCATGCGGGTCCCGCAGATGGGCACCTATGACAATTACAACTCAGTGATTGAAAAGGGTCGCTTGGCGGCAGGCTTTGACATCACCGGGGGTCTTGTCTACGACCGGCTCTACGAACCATCCATCGATGAACCGGTCGCACGCTATGGTCGGCTCGCCGAGAGCATCGATGTCGGTCCTGACATAGCCTGGATCGCCTTCAAGCTGCGCAAGGAGGCCTTCTGGCACGACGGCAAACCCGTGACCCCCGAAGACGTCGTTTTTACCTACGAAACATTCAAGGAACATGGCTCCGTTGCGTTGAAGACCGCTCTTGAAGACATCTCTCATGTCTTCGCTTTTGGGGACTCGGAAATCTGTTTTGTGCGCAACCCTGAAGTCGAGATCAATCCGACCCTACCGTATACGGTCGGGATCTATTCGATTCTGCCCAAACACTATTGGGAAACGAGGGATATCACAGTCACGACGACCGAACCCCCGCTTGGCTCAGGACCCTATAAACTGAAAAGAGGCGAGATCGGCCGTGTAATTGAGTTCGAACGTGTCGATGGCTATTGGGGCCGGGACATTCCGGTAAACAAAGGTCGGTACAACTTCGACATCATCAAGTTCGACTACTTCAAAGATGAAAATGTCATGGGTGAAGCACACAAGAGCAACGTGTTCGACGTCCGCGAAGAAAGCGTCTCCAAGAACTGGGCGACCTATTACGATTTTCCCGCAGTCACTGCAGGGTTGTTCAAACGCGACCTGCGACCATTGAATCGTGTCGAGGGTCTATGGTGGCCACTTTTCTGGAATGTCGAGAAAGCACCGCTGGACGATATCCGGGTTCGCGAAGCATTGTGGCTCTTATTTGATTTCAAATGGACCAACAAGGTCCTGTTCTACGACTTTTACAACACCGGCATCAGTTTTTTCCAGAACTCACCGATGGCTCATCAAGGGTTGCCCAGCGAAAAGGAACTCGAACTCTTGGAACCGTGGCGGGATCAGGTACCCGAGCGCGTCTTCACCGAACCGTTTAAACATCCCTACAGCAGCGGCGTCGGTGTACAACGCGAGAACCTGTCTCGTGCGGTCGCGCTATTCAAGGAAGTCGGATTCGAAGTCCAGGACGGCGTCATGCGCAATGTAGAAACGGGCGAAGCTCTGACGCTCGACATCATCGGCGTTTCCTATTACGCCGTGCGGCAGATGCTGTCGCTGCGTCAGAATCTTCGCAAGCTTGGCATAGAGAACAAGGCTACCGCGCCCGAGGTGTCCAACTGGTTGTTCCGTTCTCGGAAGGGACAGTTTGATGGCAACACCGTGAGGCTGGGTCCCAGCAACACCCCTGGCATCCAACTACGTAACTGGTTTGGCAGTGAGGCTGCTGGACAAGACTACGGCCAGAACTGGATGCGGGTCAGAAGTCCGGTCTTAGACAGCCTGATTGATGCAGTCAACCAGGCGACGACCGCAGAAGACCTGTATGCAGCAACCCGAGCGCTTGATCGCGTCATCATGTGGAATTTCTATTTTGTGCCTCTTGGTTCGCAACCCGGATTTAGGCTGGTCCACTGGGACAAGTTTGGAGAAGTAAAAACAGACAGCGTTAATCGGGTCCCCTTCATCGACTCCTGGTGGTGGGATGAAGAAAAAGCCAGGCGCGTTGAAGACGGGATTGCACAATTAGGAGCGGCAGAATGACTGACGTTCCCCTCCCACGATCTGACCAGTTCGCCGGCTCGCTATTTGGTTGCGCGGTTGCCGACTCACTCGGCGCCCCCATAGAAGGTCAGTCACGCGAGCACATTGCCACCATCAAGGACGTAACGTCCGCTTTTCGATCATTCCGTGAATACGAGGCAGGACAAGTCACCGATGATACTCAACTGACCATCGCTGCCATCAAAGGCATCATTCGCGATACTGGCATTTCGGGCGACACGATCGCAGACGAAATTAGTCAACTTTGGATCAAAAAAGAAATCGTCGGTGCCGGTCCAGTCGCTCATCGGGCCATCAACAACTACATCAATGGCGCACCCTGGGATCAAGCTGCGGAAGAAGGCGATCTTGCGCTTAATGGTGCGGCGATGCGGATTTCACCCGTTGGCCTCTGGTGCTTTGATCAACCCGAGGCGCTCGCACGCGATGTACGTACAGTCAGTATTGTGACCCACAAACATCCGGATTCGATCGCCGCAGCACATGCGATCGCGACGTCGGTTTCCTGGGTTCTCCAGCGAGCAGAGATCGATGCGACGACCATGTGCCAACACCTTGCTGCATCTGTTGGCAAGGAATCCCCTCTTTCATCCCTGCTTTTGGAACTCCCTCATTGGCTGGAACTTCCTGAAGACGAAGCGTTAAAGCGCATCGCAGGTGACTATCCACTATTTGCCAAAGAGGGTAATTTTGGGGTGCCGGTCTCTGCAATACCTACCGCTTTGGCTGCGGTGTACGCGTTTCTAAGACATCCCCATGACTACCTGACCACGATCGAAACGACGCTACGCTTTGGCGGCGATGTGGATACGGTTGGTGCGATCGCTGGTGCCATTAGTGGCGCATTCAACGGTGTGGATGCAATTCCTCAGCATCTACGCGAAAACGTCAGAGATAGTGATTTCATGACGACATTGGCAACAGACTTCTATCGTGCGTTTCTGAAAAGTCGTAACGAATCGTAAGCGTTAGGGCATATCTGGAAACGGATCTGTCATCTGATCTGTTACCTGAATTTGAAATGCATTCAACGTGTGTGAGATCAAACAGTAGTAGCCGACAGTCATGACCAGTTCGATCATCTGGTCTTCACCGATCACATCTACCATCGCCTGATACGTTGCATCATCTATTCGATGCAGGTTGAGTAACTGGTCCGCTACCTGCCAGGCCAGCGCTTCGTCTCCTTCAAAATCGGGTGTTTCACCTCGCCGCAGCTGCGCGAGCGGTTCCGTACTAACACCTGCAGCCTGTGCCAGCCGATCGTGCGCCGCGAATTCGAACTTCGATTGATGAAAGGCACCCACCGTACAAATCGCGACTTCCTTCAGGTTTTCTGGCAACGATGTTCGAAATCGAATGCGTCCGCCGAGGCGTTGTGCGGGATCACCCAGGTGTGGCGCGCGAACGAACACACCAAAGGGTCCCGCCATTCCCATGCCGGCCCCACGGGGACCTGTCGCTATCGCATCCAGCACGGCCTGTTGCTTTTCGTTCAGGCCAGCTTCGTTTAGATAAGTTAATCTCATCGCGTACCCCCAATACCACTTCAGCGAGCTGTTTGATTTGATATGATCGACTCAAATCTCAATCGCGATGAACATGAGTGAGACCGTCACTGATCACTATAAGCCTTTGGCTTATACCACGCCCGAGACACTGCTTTCAGATTTTGTCTCGAGAGGACTGGTCGTCCTGGGGCCGGATAGTCTGGGGGTCACACCGGAACTGCATGAGACGATCTTCGATAAAGAACGGGAATTGTTCAAATCAGGAGGCGTTTCTGCCGCCAACATCCCGGAGCTGCTCGAACTTCTGAATGCACCAGGATTGGTCCGCGCCTGCGATGAGTTGTTGGGCGAAGATTGGGCGATTGTGCCTTATACCCACAACGCCCCTTTTATGAGTGGCTCTAACGACCAGCACTGGCATAAGGATGACAATGCTCCATTTAATGGACGAAAGCAGCGACACCACCATGCTGTACAGATCGAGATGCTGTATTACCCGCAGGCGGTACTCGCAGATATGGGGCCAACCGCAACCGTCCCGTATTCCCAATACTGGACTTTCAACCATGAAGAAAATCACGATAACTTTGCGGGCGCAGATCATCTCGATTTTGACTACCAGTTAAGTATGGAACGAGAGCCAATCAGTGGCCCGCGTTCTAAGTACTCGCGCGAAGATATCGTAGGGAAACGGACTCTACATGACATCCGTATGCGGGACGCCGTAGTGAACCTAAACTGGCCGCTGTGCAAGCCGTTCGAAGCAGGCCCCCTCGATGCGGGCAGTGTTGTGCTGTATTCGCACAATTTGTTACATCGCGGCAACCATCGCCGGGACGACTTTAAAAACTGGAAGGAGAAACCCCGGTTTATGTGGCGGTTTTGGCTCTATCGAACACGACAGCCGAATCGCAGTGTTTCGTTGCCACTATCGATACCGGAGTATGACAAACTTATCGGCCTACCTCTGCGAGGTGTACCTAATGACGTGGTGTCAATATGGAAGCATCAATACGAATGGTCGCAGACTGGCAGAAAGGCTCCAGAACTTCTCTCCAAGGAATCACCCGATAGGCTCGTAGAGTATCTTCTGACCAAAGGCGATCACAATGAACCTAAGCGACTCGGTGCAGCATATCGACTAGCAGCTATGGGCACTGATGTGGCGCGGGAACTTCTCGAAGAAGCGCTTAACAATGAACGTGAGAACGTGCGCCGCGCAGCAACGTATGGGCTGATCGCTTGCGGCGAACTTGCGTCGCCTGCATTCCTTCGCGCTCTGTCATCACCAGTGCGCTGGATCCGTAAAGCTGGATGCTTTGGCTACGGTGAATGTGGTGAATTGACAGCAGACACACTTAAATCCTTGCAAACCTGTCTGCTCACTGACTCCTCAGTTTATGTTCGTTCGGTAGCGGCTGTAGGTATCGGTACGCTCGGGCGCAGAGCCTCTGTCACAGAATTCGCCAAAATCATCGACGGCTGTGTCCTTGCATTACTAGATTCTCTTAATAGAGAGAAAAATCGGATCTCAATGGATAAAACACAGGGGCGCAGCATCAAGCTTGTCAGACCTGACGACGATTCAGATGTCTGTGAGGGCATCGGTATCGACTACGGCCTGGAACGATTCGGACGGGTTCGGTCAGCACCCAGAGAAAACGCACTATGGTCCCTTGTCATACTCAGTACGCACGCGAGTAACCTGACTGGAGCCACTATGAAACGCGCCATCAATGAACTGTCAAAAATCGCCTCAGAGGACCGTAATATTTTCTGCGCCGGATCTGCACTCGATGCGCTCAGTCGTCTGGGTCATAAGCACACTAACCCGTCTAACCCCCATGCGCAAAATGCTTGTGCGCAGACGCATGATCTCCTGCGAAGCCTACCACTACGTAGCTGGGAATCTATGCTGCGCAGCGGTATTGACTCTAGCTTGGTCAGAGCTATTGAAAAATCGGTGGAGGCAGAACCCTCGCCGTTTTCGCAACGGTCCTGATCGAGAGAACACTTCAATTTTTGTGTACGAGTGGATTTTCGGATAGACCTACTCAGCTAATTCTAAACTTTGGCTTCCGCTCCGCGAAGAATGTCGCCGCACCGTCAACATGGATCCGCATGGCGTCTTGCTATCTGATTAAGAACACTCTCCCGTTTTAGAACCGATTCTAAATCTGATTGCATCTTCCCGGGTCATAGCACTGCCAAGATCAGCCCTAGAGTTGCCCGAAACCGTCTAGCTGCGTCAGCGATCAACTAACATCGTGTCAACGGTTTTTGATTTAATCATCAAAATTTTTTTAAAAAATTAGTAAAGGCAACTCAGCTCGAACGGCTTGAGCCAACTGCCAATCCATAGATTATTCTTTATGAGTCTCACATCTCCATGCAAGGCCCGGTCTGGGACATGTCTAAATGCACGTCTTACCCGTCTGCCACAGAACATGAGATACCTGAAAGACACTCATGCCGGAAAACAAACTCCGCTAGTGCATTTTTTGATTCTAGTACTTCATGTTCAATAGCCGACGCCATTCCTTAGTGTGATCAGGTCGCACTGTCTAACTATGGCATTCTCACATGTAAATCGGCTCTTTGAGACCTGAAATAAGATTTCTTTAGAATCCTTGTCATTGAATCCATAACTATTAAGAACAATGGTTTGCGCAGCTTCCGTGTTGCTTGCTTTCCGAAACTCTGCGCATATTTGTTTTAGAAGTTTTTTTTCTTCGGTAATACAGACCAACGGTAATTCTCTTTCTAGGGAACAACTAGATAAAAAAAAGAGTGCCCAAGGCAGAGCTATTCGCATGCTAAGGATCTTAATTGACCTTAAAGGTCGACGAGTATTGCCATAGGTCGAATGCAATTAAGTTGCCCTTGTCTAATTTTCTGCACGATTGGACAAATCACGTAAGTATTTTCGAGATATTAGATCGGACATTCTCTCAGCGTAGGCATCCATGTTTAATTGTGACAACGCGTCTGCCACTAAATCTTTGAGCTTTGATTCGAGTTCCAGAACATCATCATTTTCATCGTCAGAAATCTTATCTATGCCACGTCCGAACACGTAAAATTTCGACAACACCTCCATTGGAAGCCATGAAATAATTTCTCCACGGGTACCCCCTACCGCGATTTCGCACTCTAATTCCGATGGTCTAGATTTTTTTCTATCTATTATTCCTTGCTCTAAAGCAGCCTCAAGATGCCTACTGAGGTAGAAAACATAGCTCTTCTTCATTTCCTCTATTAGTTGTGGCGACTCTTTTCTATCTCTCAGGACATCGAAGAGCTCCTTTCCCGCGTATCCACAAATATGTCCATTCGTTTGATGAACAGGTTTAGAATTTGCTGACTTTATTGCCAAAGATTCGAGTTTTCGCGTCTTGTCCCACAGGTAGTAGAGGCAACTAAAGATTATTACAAGGAGGACCAAAACAATAACTAAAAGTACACTACTCACTGCGGTTTGAGTCATAGCAGTTTTCTCCTCGGGACGTATACGCCTACTCGTTTACAGTCAGGCCTAGGTAAGCACTCTCAATTTCGGCTTGCTTAATGACGTATAGATCATGAACCTTGCCTTGCATTTCTATTACTGTCGCATTCAAGTTTTCTAACTCCTGTCTAATTTGACTCTGTTCCACGATAAGAGGTTCATAGTTTATTAGCTTTATTAAGTCTCTTTGCAACTCGTCAATATTCGCGACCATCTCAGTTTTTACACCATTCTGGTTTTCTAACGTTAATTCTATCTGGCTCTGAAGAAGCGTTCTTACCGACTTGTCGTTATTTACCAGCGTCTCTCCGTGGCGAGACAGTTTTCTCTCGATATCAGCTAGACTCGACGGTATTGGATTATTTTGTTCAATAATTTCTAAAAGTTTCGATTCCATCTCAACGATACTTTCAATTCCATCACCTAGCTGCATGCCTCTTTTCGCGACAGCCAGCATTACTCGATCTAATTCCGCCACTTTCTGCGAGATCGTAACTGACATCACGATGAAGAACGTAATTGCTGAAATCATAACAAGCCCGGTAATACCGCTCAGCAACAATATTAAACTCTTTGCTTTCGTCCATTCTCTATCGCTAGGATCTTTTAGGTCTTTTACTTTTGCATGAACTTTTTCCAGTGTGTCCTCAATTAAACCTAGATTGGATGCATCTTGAACGCCCCTCACTAATGTTTTACCACTTATATAAATGTTAGGCAGCCTTTCATCATCGACATCAACATTTGAATTATCTGAATCAGCTGAAGAGTCACTTTCTGTATTCTGGGTTGCTCGAGACGCTTGATCTTCTTCCTCTGAGGATTGGGATTCCTGTACAAGCGTCGGATTCAGCGCTGTATCGGTTTCATTGTCGCTTACTTTAGTATTCTCGATCGCTGCTACTGAATTGTCCTCCTTGCCTTCGACTGATCCAGTTTCTTCTTTTCCATCTTGCTCGCTCATGATTTACTTACCTCTAGTTTCTTATCGATTGATTAGGTCAGAGCCCGCAATTACATAAAAATCGATCCCGACTTTGCTGAGCGTTGTCTTAGCTATTTCACGCGACTTAAACGGCCCATTCAAAACTACCCACCTTTTCTCACCTTTCCTTTCTACGAAAGTATCCGATAAGCTTTTGGCGTTTGTGATCTGCCACATGACAGCCGCGTTCCTCGATCCAAAGGCCCCAAGCTGGGCAAAGTATTGATCGTTAAGTATTTCATTTTGAGAATACGTCTTTAAATCAGGCGTAGAGTCGTCGTGAGAACTGTTCCCTAATTTGTGGTTCAAATTGGCATCTGATTGTGGATTCGAAACGCCACTTATTGGTTCAGTTACCAAGGTCAATACCGCTTCGCTTTCAAGATTATCTCCTGGCGTAAATCCGGATTTGGAACCAGTATTCAAAGACTCGGCAAAAATCTCGTTTGGAATGTCACGCTTAGTGCGACTTAAATCAGTAACCAAGCGTGTATCAGTTGTCACAACGTCAGCAGTCTTATTCTCTGATTGCAGAGGTGGCTCGGCATCTGATGGCAGTGGCGTTTGCTCGGGTTGCGTCAAAGAACCTGCATATAATTCAGTAGCCTTCATATAAAGTTTGCTTAGGTTAGTATCTCCAAGAATTATGCCGACGAAAATTAACGATAGTGTCAGGAGGAACATGCTGAATCCGACAAGCCTAAGGCGGGTCCACCACTTGTTTTCCTTCATAGATTTACGCGAAGCCGTCGTTGAATTCGATGCTTTAAGGGAAGTCGACTGGATATCGAAACTCGCTTTCTTCCCGTCTAAATCATTTTTTCGATCATGAGAAACATCCTCTCGCAGAAAAAGAGGCGGGTCGCTCTCAGGCACCGAGTATTCCGTATTCGAATCTTTAGGTCCGAGCATTGGCATCAGATTATACAGTTCGGCCTCTTCCACTTTCGGAGAGTCATCTGACTTCGATATCTTTAGTTCCTGAACTAACTTCCTTGCTTCATTAATCGCTCCAGCCCGCGCTTCTTTCTCCAAGAATTCATTCATTGCAACCTGATCTGGTAATTCAAATTTCCACAAGGGAATTCCAATGCGATTTATCCATCTAG
>CAJWYI010000028.1 GCA_913049815.1 uncultured Gammaproteobacteria bacterium | reverse complement strand
CCCGGTTTTGAATGGGGAACGCTTCTCCAAAACAAGAATGCAGAAATCCAGCGACTCAATGGCATTTACAAGGGGATGCTTGATAACGCTGGTGTCACGCATTACGAAGGACGTGCTCGTATTGTCGATGCACATCATGTCGCGGTCGGTGACACCATCGTTTCCGCCGACAAAATTCTGATTGCGACTGGCGGTTGGCCAGTACCCCTAGACATTCCCGGTGCAGAATATGCCATCACGTCAAATGAAGCGTTCTATCTCGACTACATTCCAAAGCGTTCGCTCGTCATCGGTGGGGGGTATATAGGCGTTGAGTTTGCAGGAATTTTCCAAGGATTGGGTGCCGAAAGTCATCTGTCATACCGCGGCCCCCGGTTTCTGACGGGTTTCGATGACGATGTCCGGATGCTGGTCGCTGAAGAGTTGCATAGAAAGGGAGTCAAACTACATTTCGACTCTGTACCTGAATCGATTGAGCGACAACCGGGGGGCGCACTAACCGTGCACTTTGTGGGTGGATCATTTATTGAGGTGGACCTGGTCCTCGCCGCGATTGGCCGACGCCCTGCTGTGTCAGACATCGGTCTTGAGAACGTCAATGTTGCCTGTCGGGACAACGGTGCGATTATTGTTGACGACGAGTTCCGAACCTCTGAACCCTCGATATTTGCACTGGGCGATGTGATTGATCGGGTTCAGCTTACACCGGTCGCCATCACTGAAGCTATGGCGTTTGCCGGTCGTCAGTTTCTTTCAGAAGAGACCATGATGAGCTACGAGGGGATACCAACGGCTGTTTTCTGTCAGCCAAACATTGGGACTGTGGGGTTGACCGAGACCCAGGCGCGCGATGCAGGCCACGATGTTGACATCTTCAGGTCATCGTTCAAAGCGCTGAAACATGCACTGTCCGGGAACGAAGAACGCACCATGATGAAGATGGTAGTTGATCGTCATTCCGACAAAGTACTGGGCATTCATATGGTCGGAGCAGACGCCGGTGAAATCATCCAGGGTATGGCAGTCGCAATGAAGGCGGGTGCAACCAAAGCTGTGTTCGATAGTACGGTCGGGATACATCCAACCTCAGCGGAAGAGTTTGTAACCATGCGGGAACCCGTCCCCGACTGAGCACAATCCAACAACGGTAGTGTGATATGGTCCGCCGCTGACAGAGAAAAGATCACGGAGTGCGTTGCGATGGACCTGATCACAGTGGTTCTCAACTTTGTGGACAGTCTGCTGGGTTCTGCAGTCTGGTTTCCATTTGCCCTCCTGGGTACAGGACTATTCTTGACACTTTACCTGGGATTCCCGCAGATCCGCTATTTTCGTCATGCGCTCCAACATGCTCGAGGTAAGTACGACAAACCTGGGGCAGAAGGGGACGCCACTCACTTTCAGGCACTCACGACCGCCATTTCGGGAACAGTGGGTACAGGAAACATCGGCGGTGTTGCTTTTGCGATCTTTCTTGGAGGACCCGCTGCACTGTTCTGGATGTGGGCGACCGCGTTCGTCGGTATGACCTCAAAGTTCGTCGAAGTAACCCTGTCCCACAAGTATCGCGAGAAGGATGACAACGGCCACATTGTTGGGGGCCCCATGTACGTCATGGAGAAAGGGCTCAACATGAAATGGCTGGCTGTCTTGTTTGCGATTGCGACGGTGGTCTCGTCATTCGGTTCAGGAAATCTACCACAGAGCCGCGGTATAGCTGATGGTGTAGAGGCAACATTTGGCGTCC
Organism: uncultured Gammaproteobacteria bacterium; assembly: GCA_913049815.1. Classification (GTDB taxonomy): domain Bacteria; phylum Pseudomonadota; class Gammaproteobacteria; order Pseudomonadales; family Azotimanducaceae; genus UBA7451. Next base: position 20,279 of record CAJWYI010000028.1, on the reverse strand, counting down.
CTGGCATTGTCACGGGCGGCGTCCTTGCTGTCATGCTTGGACTGGTATTGCTCGGCGGTGTTCAACGCATCATCAAGACCGCGCAGAGTCTGGTGCCGACTATGTCGGTGATCTATGTGATCGGCGCGTTAGCCGTCATCCTGTGGAATCTCCCTCAGATAGGGCCGTCGTTTGCTGCTGTGTTTAGTGATGCTTTCACCGGATCAGCGGCAGCGGGCGGTTTTCTTGGTGCAAGTTTTGCCTATGCGTTCAATAGAGGTGTCAATCGTGGTCTGTTCTCGAACGAAGCCGGGCAGGGCTCCGCGCCAATCGCGCACGCCGCGGCCAAAGCCGATGAGCCTGTATCTGAGGGTATGGTTTCTATTCTAGAACCGTTCATCGATACGATTATTATCTGCACGCTCACTGCGCTCGTGATCCTCTCCTCGGGGGTATGGACCACCAAATTCGAAAACGGTTTCGGTCATTTTGATATGGAAATCCTTGAAGGGCACTACAGCGATCAACGAGAAGAAGACCGTGAAGCCCTATTCATCCATCTTCAACCCGCCGATACCTGGCCAGTGACCATGTTCATTGATCCGCCAGAGGATTCGGTATTATCTTTTAGCGGTGAGATCGAAGTCGTGGTCGGAGAAATTGTGACCAGCGACATCACCATACTCCACAATCGATCCGTTGCGGAGGATGTGACTGTCACCGAAGATGGTGAACCCTTCACCGGCGTGATCCTTGTCGAAAACGGCACCGTCGAGACTGATGTCGACATCCGTGGTCGATCTCTGGTGCATTCGGTGGAACTTACGACACATGCATTCAAACAAGGGGCATTTGGGGACTGGGGTCAATATATTGTATCCATTGGTCTTGTTCTATTTGCTTTTTCTACTGCAGTCGCATGGTCATACTATGGTGATCGGTCGATCACGTACCTTCTGGGTGTTCGTGCGGTCGTTCCGTACCGTGTGCTCTACGTCCTGGGCTTTTTTGTCGCGGCGATTGTCGACACCGGTTTGATCTGGCTGATCTCGGCAGTGACTGTTGCACTTATGACGCTACCCAATCTGCTCTCCATGATTTGGCTGCGGGAGGAAATGAAAGCTACTGTGGCTGAGTACTGGGAAAAGTTTGAAGCCGAAAACAACGTCGACGGATCATCTCGTCGATGACGTTCCATCGAGGACAGGGAAATGACGCATAGCGCATTTGAGTTGAAGGACACACGCGAGATTCCTTTGCTTGGGATTCTGGCAGAGACCTACGAGCATCGAAAGACAGGTGCGAGCCACTATCATCTCTGTGCGGATAATAGTGAGAATGCGTTTATGGTCGCGTTCCGTACAGTACCAAAGGACTCCACCGGAGTTGCTCATATCCTTGAGCACACAGCGCTTTGCGGGAGTGAACGGTTCCCTGTTCGTGACCCATTTTTTCTGATGGTCCGACGTTCGCTAAACACGTTCATGAATGCTTTTACCGGTAGCGACTACACCGGCTACCCGTTTGCGACCCAGAACAGGAAGGACTTTTATAATCTTTTGGGCGTCTATCTGGATGCCGTTTTTTTTCCAACGCTTGATCCACTAGATTTCGCCCAAGAAGGGCATCGTATGGAGTTCGAGAACGCGGACGACACTCAATCTTCTCTGACCTACAAAGGTGTCGTTTTTAACGAAATGAAAGGAGAAATGAGTTCACCGATATCAACTTTGTACGAGGAACTTTCTTCCGCGTTGTTTCAAGAGAACACCTATCATTTCAATAGCGGTGGTGATCCCGCAGAGATCCCGAATTTGACCCATGACCAACTAGTCGACTTTCATCGCTCCCATTACCACCCATCAAATGCCATGTTTCTGACGTTTGGTGATATTCCCGCCAATGAACTTCAGGCACGTTTCGAGAGCATGGCGTTACATCGTTTTGAACGTTCACCACGTACTGTTCAGGTAGATCTTGAAATGCGCCTCCGTAAACCCGTTCATAAGCGGGCCCGCTATGCGATTCCTGAAGAGGAGGAAACCGACGCGAAAACCCATGTGGTGTTAGCATGGTTGCTTGGTGAGAATACAGATCTCGATATGCTGATGAAGTGTCGATTGCTGGCTGATGTCCTGTTGAGTACCAGCGCGTCACCGTTACGTCGGGCACTTGAAACAACAGAACTCGCGAGTGCGCCATCGCCACTTTGCGGACTTGAAAGTCAGGAACGCGAAATGTCGTTCGTCTGCGGCGTGGAAGGCACGGATTTGCAACATGTCGGTGCCATAGAGGATCTGATCCTATCGACATTGCAGCAGGTTGCGGATGAGGGGGTCCCGCAACCGCAACTGGCGGCTTGCCTCCATCAGATCGAATTGCATCAGCGAGAGGTGGGTGGCGATGGATATCCCTATGGACTTCAACTGTTGCTGACCTGTCTACCAGGTGCGATTCATCGGGGTGATCCCGTGTCGCTGCTCGAGATGGATCATGTACTTGCGGGTCTGAGGCATGAAATCGAGGATCCTTCATTTATCCCTTCGCTTATTCGTGAATTGCTGCTTGAGAACAATCATCGTGTCACGTTGACGATGGAGCCCGATACGGGATTGCATGAGGAGAAAAATGCTCGGGAACACGCGGTGTTGTCGGCCATTCAGGCAGATCTCAGCGATCGAGAAGCAGAAGATATCGTGGTGAGTGCGAGATATCTCCGCGAACGCCAGGAGACAGAGCACGATCTATCCTTGCTCCCCAGTGTTGGACTTCAGGATGTCGAACTCGCGAAGGCACCGCCTGAACCCTCACGGCGGGAAAAGGGGCTGACCGTTTTCCGAACAGGCACCAATGGACTCGTCTATCACCAGGTAGTCTCGCCACTTCCTCGTCTGACGGCGAAACAGTGGCCGTTGCTTCCAATCTTCACGACATTGTTACCGGAGATTGGATCTGCAGAACGTGGCTATCTTGAAACACAGCACCTGCAGCACTTGAACACCGGTGGACTGTCTGCGTTTACGACGTTTCGTGCTGATGTTCGGTCTCCGGACCAGGTTCGTGCTGCCTTTACGGTCGGGAGCCGTGCGCTCGTCAATAATCTCTCCAACATGCTCACACTGGTGAGCGAAACGCGCAGCCAGCCCAATTTTCATGAACGTCAGCGTATCCGGGAACTGATCAGACAGCTGCGGACCCGACGTGAAGCGTCGTTGACAGAAGCCGGTCATGATCTTGCGATGACTGCGGCCGCCGCCGCGATTCGACCTGTGCCGATGCTGATGTACCAGTTGGTCGGTTTTCAGGGTATTAAGCTGCTCAAGGAGCTCGATGATGGGCTCTCGGATGATGCCAATCTCGATCAGTTGATCGAAACCCTCAGAGAAATCAACAGCAGTGTTCAGACGACGGGTTGTCAGCAACTCGGGATCTGCGATGCGGCGTCGGAGAATGATGTCATTTCGGCGCTGTCATCGATAGATCATGTTACGGTTGATGACTCAATCACTGTGTTGAAGTCATCGGAATCACCCTTTCAAGATTGGCGCGCAGGCGCCAGTGATCAAGCCTGGCTGACCAGTACTCAGGTCAACTTTTGTGCCAGCGTTTTCCCGACCGTCGCCGAGTCACATAAAGATGGCGCCGCTTTAGCGGTGCTGGCGGGCGTCTTGCGGAATGGATTTCTTCACGGTGCACTGAGAGAAAAGGGTGGTGCCTATGGTGGAGGTGCAACCCACGACGCGGCTAATGGTGTGTTTCGGTTCTACAGCTATCGCGACCCCAATCTGATGAAGAGCTTCGATGCTTTCGAGGATTCAATTAAGTGGCTTGAACATCAGCCGCCTTCGTTCGAGCAGGTTGAGGAGTCTATTTTGGGACTGGTCAGCGGTGTGGATGCGCCCGGATCACCTGCAGGAGAATGCCGTCAGGCCTTCGTGCAGACGCTATACGGCAGAGATGCTGAACACAGGGCACTGCAACGGGATCGACTATTGTCGGTGACGCAGGATGACGTGATTCGAGTCTCCGCAACCTATCTCAAAGGGATTCCAAGAAGAGCAGTCCTGACCAGCGAAAGGCATGTGGCGGAATTATCGTCGTCGTTTTCGACTTTTTCCGTGTAATCGAACCCGGAACAGATTCCAGAGCCGTCTTGAGTGATGAAACGATCATAATACGGGTACGCTTGAGTAGCAGATAAAACGCAGACATGGTTGCTTGACAAAGACTGGGCGCTTCTACATTCTGTCGCCCAATCTGAGTCGGGGGCACGGCTGGCGCGGGTTTCAGGCCAACTGAGATGGTTTGGAAAAATCCCGGCAAGTGACGACGTAACACAGCAAAATAGCAGTGGCGTCCCAAAAGAACGATTGACCAAATTGCAAAGGTAGCAGCATGAGAGACCATCGCAGGCGCGCGCGTCTGACACTTCTGCGTATATCGTGGTTCTTCGGGATCATGGCGATGACAGGGTCAGGACCTGTTCTGTCGCAGTCATTGGATGAGGTTCTGGGGGTTCGTGCCTCGACGACATCTGCTGGCAGGGACTCACAACTCAAAATCGATGACCTGCGGGAAGAAACCCAGGACCTCCTCAGCCAGTTCAAACAGGTCATGAAAATAGTTGATGGCCTAAAAGCTTACAATCGGCAGCAAGAGCGGCTGATTGAAGGTCAGGAACAGGAAATCGCAGAACTCAATGTCTCGATCGACCAAGTGACGGTGATCGAACGACAGATCGGTCCACTGATCGAACGTATGATTGATAACCTCGAGAAGTTCGTCGAACTTGACGCACCATTCCTCGTCCGAGAACGCGAAGATCGAATTTCGTTCTTGAGAGAAACCCTCGACCGCGCTGACGTTTCCGTTTCCGAGAAATTCAGTCAGGTCCTCCAGGCCTACCAGATAGAAAATGGTTATGGCACCACCATCGATGCTTATACCGATACGATCGAGGTTCAGGGATCAGAACGCCAGGTGGACATGTTGCGTTGGGGTCGCGTGATTCTGGCTTTCCAGACACCCGACCAGGAGATCACCGGTGTCTGGGATAAAAAAGCTGGCGACTGGCAGATACTGGATAGCGAATTTCGTTCAGGTGTGCGCAACGGTATTCGGATCGCACGCAAAACACAGACAGCTGACATCGTATTGCTGCCAGTGCCCGCACCAGGAGAATAAGCATGAAAAAAATACTCTTACTACTGTCCGGTTGCGTGCTGGCTCTGAACATCAACATGGTACATGCTGAGGAAGCAGAAGAAATTCAGGCAAAGTCACTGGGTGAACTGCTAGAGCTGGTTCGACAGGGCAAAGTGGTCAATGGTCGAATCAACGAGCAACGCGAACAAGATTTCAATGCGGACAAATCTCGTCAGAATCAGGCTCTCAGTGATGCCAGGCGCCAACAGCGGAATGAAGAAGCCCGCAGCGAACGTCTTGAGTCCCAGTTTGAAGCCAACGAACAGCAGATTGCAGGTCTTCAGGAGATTTTGAGTAAACGCCTTGGCTCTTTGAGAGAGCTCTTTGGTGTCCTACAGCAAGTGTCTGGCGATACACAAGGTGTTTTCAGTGGCTCATTGATCAGTGCTCAGTATCCGGGTCGCGAGCAATGGTTGGGTGAATTCGCCCAATCGATGGGACGTAGTTCCAAGTTGGCCACGATTGGAGAGATTGAACGGCTCTGGACGGAGATCCAGCAAGAAATGACGGAATCCGGCAAGGTGGTTCGATTTAACACTGAAGTCACCGCTGTAGACGGGCAAAAATCGCAACGTGAAGTGGTACGAATAGGCGCGTGGAATCTCGTCTCCAACGGCGAATATGTGTCCTATGACATTGAAAATGACATCGTGAAGGAGTTGCCTCGCCAGCCTGCGGGACGATTCGTCAGTTCAGCAGCGTCGCTAGAAGACTCAAATTCTGGGTTTGTTCCATTTGGCGTGGACCCGACTCGCGGACAGCTGTTGGCCCTTCAGGTCGAAATACCCACTATTGAGGAGCGAATTCACCAGGGTGGAACGACTGGATATGTGATCCTCAGCCTTGGCGCGATTGCATTTCTTTTGACCCTCGAGCGCCTGGTCAGACTTGGACTGATGAGCGCGCAAGTAAGCCGCCAGATCAAGGATAGTGACGCGCCAAGCGATAATCCCCTTGGACGTATTCTTGCCGTTTATCATGACAACAAGGATGTTTCCGCCGACAACCTGATGCTGCATCTTGATGAGCAAATGCTGAAGGAACGTCCAAAAATTAACCGGAATATTGCCTTCATCAAGATTATCTCGATGGTCGCGCCATTGCTCGGTCTCCTCGGTACGGTGACGGGCATGATCATCACGTTCCAGGCGATTACATTGTTTGGTACCGGTGATCCCAAGACCATGGCGGGTGGTATTTCACAAGCGTTGATGACGACGGTTCTTGGTCTCGTGGTAGCTATTCCGACCGTTCTACTGCACAGCATTGTGCACTCGCGCGCACAATCAATCCTGCATGTGCTTGAGGAACAAAGTGCCGGAATGATTGCCGAACATGTGGAAGGCGAGAAGGCAGCTTAACGCCCCATGGAAAACATCATTGTTGCGATAAGGACCTACTTCGAGGCTGGGGGCGATGTTCTCTGGTTGATTGCAGCGGCAACGTTTGTGATGTGGCTGGTGATCTTCGAACGCTTCCTGTTCTTGCTCACTGAACACAAGAAGGATGTCGCCCAGGTTCTGGTGTATTGGAATAGTCGTCGTGAACGTCAATCTTGGATGGCAGTAGCGATCAGCGAACGTTTGATCTCAGAGGTGAATTCGAATCTCAACGCTAACATGGCTATGATCAAGACATTGATCTCACTATTGCCGTTACTCGGGCTGTTGGGAACCGTTACAGGGATGATCCAGGTCTTTGAAGCGATGAACCACACCGGAGGCAACGCACGTTCTATGGCCGCAGGCGTCTCTGCAGCGACGATTCCCACCATGTCTGGCATGGTAGCGACGCTGTCCGGTGTATTCGCCAATACTTTCCTGATGTCGAGAATCTCCGATGAACAGGAGTACATCAAGGACAACCTTTCAACCGACTACTAGCCCCCAGGGATTAATAGATAGGTAACGAGATGGCGAGACGCGTTTCACAAGATTCAGAAGACAAGGTCGCGGACCTGACCCCGATGCTGGACGTTGTGTTTATCATGCTGATTTTCTTCATTGTCACAGCAACCTTTATAAAAGAAACGGGTGTCGAGATCGACCGGCCCGATACGGAAACGGCAGAGCCCAAGAAGAAAGTCTCTTTGCTGGTGGGTGTTGCGCCGGATAGTCAGATCTGGATCGATAAGAAAAAGGTCGACGTACAAAATGTCCGTCCAATGATGGAACGACTGCATGCTGAAAACCCCCTTGGTGGGCTGGTGATTAAGGCGGATAGCGAGTCGAAAGTTGAGAAAGTGCTTGCGGTGATGGATGCGGCACGAAACATTGGTATTGTGAAGGTCGCAATCGCGTCTGAGGACGCACAATGATTGCGGTCCGACTGGGTGCCTCAGCGATTGTCGGGGTGTTTGTCACTCTGGCGCTCTTTTATCTTATGCAGTATCTGATTGCATCGAGCGGCAGTGCGCTCACAGACGAGAGCGACATTCGTCTGGTCGACTTCGTTCGGGTCAAGCAGGATCAGGAAGTACAAACAAAGAAAAGAAAGCCCAAGAAACCACCACCTCCTGATGAGCCGCCACCGGAGGTTCCTCCACAACAGTTTGATGTCAATGTTGATGCGAACGCTTTCTCTATGGCTGGACTCGATGCGGGCGCTGGTCTTGATGCTGGAGGCGGCATTGGTATGGGTGACGGCGAATATTTGCCGATCGTGCAGGTACAGCCCCAGTATCCGCAACGAGCACTTGCTCGTGGTCTGCAGGGGTGGGTTGTTCTTGAGTTCACCGTCACGGAAACGGGCAGTGTCGCTGATCCCGTCGTGGTCGCAAACTGTGCTTTCGTTAAGTCAGCACGTTCTGAAGAAGAGTGTGAAGACAGCCCGAATAGTGTATTTGATCGCGCTGCTGAACGTGCGGTCCTGAAGTTCAAATACAAACCCAAGATTGAAGATGGGGTTGCTGTGGCAACTCAGGAAGTACCTTTTCGTTTGAGATTCCAGATGGCGGACGAACGTTAAACGATTCACCGTCGACAAAGAAACGACCGTTTGCGCGGACATGGGAGAGTCACCATGAGAAAACTGATCAGAAAAACAGCCATTGCACTGTTCCTGGTTGTTGCCGCGACCCATCCAAGTTCACCTGTCGTTCCACTGGTGAATGCGGCAGAAAAGAAGGAACAAGAGAAACGTCGGGTAATGCCGGTAACCGAACAGATCAACAGGCGCTTGATGGAAGCGCGGGTGCTGATTGATCCAGCGTCTGAGCTTGAAGAGGGTGATGACGAATCCGAGTTACCACCACCTGATCCGCGTGGTGCCATTGAACTACTCAACAAGATCAAGGACAGGAAGTCCCTGAATCCTTCCGAGCGTGCCAACGTTCACTATCTGCTTGCATTTGCCTACTATTCACTGGAAGACATCCCCAATGCGGTGAAATCCTACGAGATGATTCTCGCGCAGTCTCCAGGCATCAAGATTCGTTTCGAACTCACAGTGCTTCGTTCGCTGTATCAGATTCAGATGGCTGAAGAGAATTTCCGGGATGCTCTGGAGTACATGGATCGGTGGGAAAGACTGAATCTTGGTCCTGATCTAAATCTCCAGTTTGCGCGTGCCAATTCCTGGTTTCAGTTGAAGGACTACCGCGAATCACTCAAGCATGCGCTAATCCTTGAGAACCTGGCGATTGAGCAGGGCAAACCCATCAAGGAACTTTGGTGGTACGTGCAGGTGCTTGATTACTCTGAGCTCAAAGACATCGACAATGTCATCAACGTACTTGAGAAACTGATCGCGAATTATCCGAAGAAGCGCTATTGGATGCACTTGGCCGCTATGTACTCCGAGAAGGATATGGAGAGTCAGGCATTGTCCACTTACTACGCCGCTTATACCCAGGATCTTCTGGACAAGGAATCGGAATTCGTCATGCTGGCGCAGCGTCTGTTGTCTGCCGAGGTACCTTTCGAGGCATCCCAAATACTGGAGGAAGGCTTCAAGAAAGGTGTCATCGAGGAGAACGAGAAGAACATCAAGCTGTTAGCGATGGCGTACACCATGGCGCAAGAGCATACGAAAGCCATCGATGCTTGGAGTGATGCAACGCGATTCGCCGAGGATGGCACAATCTACTATCGCTTGGCGCATGCCCTGCAAAGTGAAGATAGACACCGTGAGGCGATCAAGGCCTATGACGATGCATTAGACGCAGGTGGTATGGATGATGAGTCCGAGATCCACTTCTGGAAGGGGAATTCATTGCTTCAGCTGAATGAGTATGATGCCGCCATTGAGGCATTCCGGGAGTCACGAAAGGGCGAAAATAAAACACGCCGCAGGACTGCTGATCAATACATAAAGTATATTCGAAGTGAGAAGCAGCGGATTGCAGCATTAGAGGCTATGACAGCCGGGCTCTGATTCTTTGCGGTAAGCCTCATAAGACACCGCGGAGTTTCTGCCACGAGATATGGAGTGCTGGGCTCAATAACGCGACGACCGTCAGGATGGTTAGCGATAACGTGATTGGTCGATCCCAGAGAAAACTCCAACTGCCGTCAGACAGGGTGATCGCACGCCTCAGGTTGTCTTCCAGCATACCACCCAGAATGAACCCCAGTAGCAATGGCGCCATCGGGAAGCTCAGCTTACGTAATACCACGGCGATGCAAGCGATGATCACCATGAGTTGAATATCGAAGGTGTTAAACGACACCAGGTAAACACCCATCATTGAGAAAAATACAATGATCGGAATCAGATAGTTCCTGGGGATCGTGAGGAGCCGTGCGATCCAGGGAATCAACGGTAAGTTCAGCACCAGCAGGAACACGTTGCCGATATACATGGAGATAATGACTGCCCAAAAAACTCCTGGTTCATCGATGAATAACCGAGGACCGGGCTGAATACCGTAGGCGATCAACGCACCCAGAAGCACTGCAGTTGTTCCAGAGCCAGGAATTCCGAGCGTTAGCAATGGCACAAAAGAGCCAGTACAGGCGGCGTTGTTGGCTGATTCTGGCGCCGCCAGGCCTCGGATATTACCCTCTCCAAAGGGTGTGTCTTCCGATGATTTGTCTGCTTGTTCAACCGATGTCGGCGCCATTCGTCTTTCCGCACCGTAGGCAAGAAATGAAGCAATCGTTGCTCCTGCACCGGGTAGTGTCCCGATGAGGAAGCCAAGTACGGATGACCGACCTATAACGGGCGCGAGCTCCGCCGCTTCACGTCGAGAGACTTTCATGTTTGTGTTGCGGAGTCTGGATTGGAGATCTGACAGCTCGGTGTCATCTCTAGACATCGCCATCATCATGGCCTCTGAAAGCGCGAAAGTTCCCATGGCGAGTACAAGGAAGCTGATGCCATCAATCAGATCGCTACGTCCGAAAGTGAAACGCTGGACGCCTGCCGTCAGGTCGGTGCCCACTGTCGCCAGCATAAGTCCAATGCATGTCATGACCAGTGCCTTAAGATACTCGCCACGAGAGGCAAACGCAGAGACCAGAGTAAGACCTAGCAGCATCAACAAAAAATAGTCGGCTGACTGGAATCCGAGTGCGATGTCCGATAGCCAAGGAGCCGACATCACCAGGAACATGGCCGCCAGCGTTCCACCCGCGAAGGAAGAATACGCGGCAATCGCGAGCGCTTTACCCGCGAGGCCTGACCTCGCTAACGGATAGCCATCAAACGCGGTCGCTACAGTACCAGCAATACCCGGTGCATTAATGAGGATCGAAGAGGTTGAACCGCCAAAGATAGCCCCATAGTAGACACCGGCTAGCAGAATCATGCCGCTCGCAGGATCAAGTCCATAGGTGACGGGAATCATCAAAGCGATTGCTGATATAGGTCCTAATCCCGGCAACATTCCAATCAAGGTCCCGATCGCACATCCCGCCAGCACAAGCAGGAGGTTCTCGGGAACAAGTACGGTGCCGAGTCCAATTAACAGTCCATCAATCACTTATGATGCCCGTCCAGAGTTCGCCCGGGTCCAGATAGATTCCCAGTGAAGACATCAACCATTGGAATGCGACAGGTAGGAGGATGGCCACGATTGTCATTCGTGACCACCGGCGTTCACCCATGACCAGGAACGCCAGCCATAGAAATGCCACAGTAGTTATCACGAAACCGCTCCACGGAAGAAGAAACGCATAACACCCAATCAGCCCGACGAGTAGCAACGGTTTTGCGGAAACGGACTGTCCAGATATTCCTTCACTGACTGCGTTTGTCTGCGTGGACGCTTTAGGACTGATCAGAAGAAACCCACCGATGATCACACCAAGGACGGCGATTATTGACGGCAAGGATCTCGCATTGAAGAATTCGGTCTCCGAGAAGAAATCGAGTGGAATCTGCTGTGCATAGTAGCCATACGTGCCGGAGATCAGCACGAAAACCAGACCCGAGACTCTATCCAAGGTTATATATTTCAAGAACTTAGAGTACTTATATTGAAGGAACTCTTCATCGGAAAAGCGGGGGGTGTCTACCGTAGAAATCCAAGTTCGCGCATCAGGTTACCTATATCGCGTTCCTGCTCAACCAGGAAATCGGTAAATGCAGACCCCTCGTGATATAGCTGGGTCCACTGGTTGCGTGCGCGTACTGTATCAAACGCATCTGTCTCAACGACTTTACGCAGGGTGTATTGCATCTTCTGATATCTTTCCTTTGGCAGGCCGGGCGCAGCAAAAAAACCACGCCAGTTGGCGAACTCTACCGGGAAGCCCTGTTCGTTGAGCGTGGGTAGTTCCGGTGCATCATGGAGTCGTTCAGTCGCCGTGATTCCAATAATTCTGATTTCACCCTGGCGCGCCATATCTATCGCTTCAGAAAGTCCTGTCGACAGCAATTCCGTTTCTCCGGTCAACAGCCCTGCCATCGCCTTGCCGCCGCCATCATAGGCAACATAGACAGTTTGTCGTGGGTTGATGTCTGCCAACGCGACCGCTTTGGCGAACACGAAATGGTCCGTACTCCCCTTGACGGAGCCACCTGCCACCTTGATGGATCGTGGATTGTCGCGCATGCGTGCAACAACATCGGCGAAGTCTTTGATCGCTGAGTCTGCTTTGACCGCAAAGCAGCCGTAGTCCGCGATGACGGACGCAATCGGTTCAAGGTCTCGAAAGTTCTGGGGAAAGATCCCTTGTAAGGAACGAACGACCAAGGGTGTAGAACTGATCATCAGCGTGAAGTGTTGTCTATTAGCAGTCTCGATCAATTTGGCGATCGCACGACCGCCTCCGCCACCGGACAGGTTTTCATAGGAAACGTCGGTGACGAGGCCGGATTTCACAAGCGCTTCACCGGTACCACGCGCTGTCCCATCCCAACCACCACCGGGACCGGCGGGAATGAGGAAGTGCACCTTCGGCAACAGTTCCGCGTTGAGCGCCGTTGGCGATAGCGCCAAGGCAACGAACAGGGCCAACCTTTGAAAACTAGCCACGCAACACAGCGAAGCCTTGGACAAGGTTGCAGAAACCATCATGTTTGACATGTCCGGTCCCAGGCCCAATCAAGCCAAGGTAACAACGTTTCGATGTCCGATGTATTGACGGTACCGCCTCCCCAGATGCGAAGACCGACCGGTGCATCTCGATAGCTACCGATGTCGTATGCCACCTCCTGTTCTTCCAGAAGTGATGTCATCTGCTTAATGATCCCTTGCTGATCAGCAGGGTCCTGATCGGTAAACCAGGGGTCTTCAATCGCCAGGCAGATCGATGTAGAAGAGCGTATCGCTGGGTCTTTCGCAAGGAAAGAAACCCAATCGGTATGCGCTACCCAATCGTTCAGACACGCAAGATTGGCCTGACTGCGACTGATCAATGTAGTAAGTCCGCCAATGCTATCTGCCCAACGGAGGCCTGCGAGATGGTCCTCCACGGCCAGCAAGGATGGCGTATTGATAGTTGAACCTTCAAACAGATCGGGTGAAACCTTGCCCGACTTAGCCAATCGAAAAATCTTTGGTAGGGGCCAGGGTGGGGTATAGCGTTCAAGACGTTCAACCGCGCGCGGCGACAAGGCTAGCATCCCGTGAGCGGCTTCGCCTCCCAGTGCCTTCTGCCAAGACCAGGTCACTGCATCGAGTTTTTGCCAATCCACATCCATAGCAAATAAGGCACTGGTGGCATCGCAGAATACAAGCCCCTCGCGATCTGCATCGATCCAATTTGCATCGGGTACTCTGACCCCGGACGTGGTGCCATTCCATGTGAAGATCACGTCGCGTGAACTATCTACTTGAGAGAGATCAGGTAATTCTCCATAGGCTGCTTCCATCAGGCGGACGTCATCGATCTTGAGTTGCTCGTTGATATCGGTGACCCAGCCGCTGCCAAAACTTTCCCATGCCAGCACATCGATGCCACGTTCACCCAACATGGTCCACATCGCCATCTCGAACGCTCCTGTGTCTGACGCTGGTACAATCGCTACCAGGTAGTCTTCCGGGATACCCAGTATCCGTTGACTGTCATCAATGACCTTCTTCAAGCGTGCTTTTGCCCCCTTCGCACGGTGAGATCTACCCAATGAGTCCGTAGGTAGATCGGAGGCTGACCAACCTGGATATTTGGATGTTGGACCCGATGAAAAACAGGGGTTTGCTGGTTTGGCCGAAGGCTGTTCCATACTGAAAACCAATTGGCAAATGGAAGCAGCGAAATGTGAAGATTCAATGTGGATAAGTCAAGGCCGCCGCCCCATGGAACTGTATACTATTACCTTGAAGCAAAATTATGCGGGAAACGTGTCGCTGCACCTGAACCAACTCTACATACCGTGTCGCAAGCCAGCATGATGTGCGTAGCATCTGGATCTGACGGTCAAAGACCGCATGGTCACATCATCCGGGCTCATCCTGTTTTTGTGCAAGGTGAACCACTGTGCACTGAAACACCGCTATTGGGTTTCAGAAGTGATTCTCGGAGTGAACTGGAGCGATTCGAAGAATCGCTGGATGTTCCTGTGATCGTCGATGTAGATTTTTGTAGTCTCGAGAGTGCCGATTCGGAAGGAAACCGTTTCGAGGTCTATTGGGAGGGTTCTTGAACAGGGAATATCAGGTCGCCGGATTTATGGCGATCACGGCAATGTTTACGCTCGTGGGTTACGAGTTTGTAAGGTCATCCGCGACCGTACTTTTTAAGAACGCATACGGAGCAGAGAATCTGCCTCTGGTCATGGCTGCTTTGCCTTTTGTGGTCTTCGGTGCCGTCTGGGGTTACGGTCGTTTACTATCTTCCCTGGGGCCACGTCGTACATTGGTGTTGACGACGCTAGGTTCGAGTCTGTTGATGTTCTGCTGCTATCTGCTTGTGTTATCAGGCAGCAAGGTCGTGACGCCAGTTCTTTTTCTGATCAAAGAAATCTACATCGTCCTGCTGATTGAACAGTACTGGAGTTACATTAACTCTTCGGTCTCGCCGACGACATCCCGACGTGTCAACGGTCCGGTGACGGGTATTGCAGGTTTTGGGAGTACGATCGGTGGTTTTGGTGTTGGCCTTTCGGCTGCCTCCTATGGGACAGAAACGATGGTTTTGTTTGGTGCGCTGGCTTTGTTGCCTGCCGCTCTTTTATCGTGGTTTACGTATTCAACGTTTGGCGAACCTGAGGTGCCTGCAGACACCGGGCGTGATCATGGACACATGGGTTGGCACTGGTTGCGAGAGAATCCAACACTGCTCTACCTACTGATGATAGTGCTTTCAACACAGGTCCTTGCCGCTTGTCTTGACTTCAAGTTCCAGGAACTCCTTTCGGTCGAGTATATTGGACGACCAGACGAGGAAACCGCGTTTCAGGGATGGTTTTGGGGATCGCTTGGCACCGCGGGGCTTGTCTTGCAGTTTATTTTTACACCCTTGCTACTTAGCTTCGTTGCGCTACGCTGGATTCACATCTCGATGCCGCTCATACATGTTGGGGCAATCACGCTCGCATTCCTCGAAACCTCGGTATTTACCGTCGGCTTGGCTCTATTCGTATTCAAGGCGTTTGACTACTCCCTTTTCCGGGCAGCGAAGGAAGTCCTCTACGTGCCGCTTTCATATGATGAAAGATATCGTGCAAAAGAGATTATTGACGTCTTTGGTTATCGAGCTGGAAAAGGTGGGACGTCTGTCCCCATCGCTGCTCTGCAAAGCGGTGGCGTCGCTATGGGATACTATTACCTGCCGGTCGCATTCATCGCCGCAACATTCTGGTTGGTTCTGATTTTCCCCTTGACGAGATATGCAGCGGCGACACAAGACGAATAGTCTTTTCACGTTTCGACGATCGCGTGAGAGCGATGCTGCTGCCTACGGTGCACTTTTAGAGGTCATTGGTGGTCCGCAATATAGTCCTACTAATGTGTCTGTTCGCGCCAGGGTGTGAGGTTCTTTTGAGCACCGGGTGTTGTCGGCAATTGCCAACGGGGGGACTCGATGGCTCAAAAGCATGCGCCAATACTATAGGGAATGTTTGTAAGACCAGAATGGCGACGTCAGAAAATCGGGAGATCGTCTCTCGACATAGTGATTTGCTCCTGCAGAGCTTAATAGTAGATTTCGGGGGCATGCAGGCTCTTTGTAGCGTTAGAGAACGTGGCAGCTATCTCGATTTATTAACTCGGGCTGCGCTACAGGATGGTGCTCAGGACGAGCACACGACTACCATGGTGTTCACACCGTGGAGTGAATCCACAGCAGAACGCCACTCAAGGTAAACACCGACAACACCGTCGAGAGGACAACCGCAGTGGCCGTCGCTGGGACTTGCACAGAGTATCGTTGCGCAAACAGATATACGTTGATGCCGGTTGGGCATGTGGCCAATAACAGGGCGACCTGAAGCCAGATCCGCCTGTCTTCATCCCACCCGATGAGCAACGCAACCGCTAGAACAAGCAACGGATGCACAAGGTTCTTGATCGCTAGCATGGAGATGATAATGGGGAGACTTCCCCTGATCGGGTAGCGGCTGATGGATGCGCCCATGGAAAACACTGCACAGGGTAATGCCGCAGCGGACAAATACTCAGCCATAGTTTTCACAGGTACCGCGATAGGATCAGGTAAAGAAAATCCTAGGAGATTTGCCGTGATCCCGAGTATCACTGCACTGAAGATCGGATTCTTGAACAGTACGGTCATTGTTTTCAATGATAGATCTGCGAGGGATCCTGATTGCCTCTCGGCGAACAGCGTGGTGACGAAAAACAACACAGCTGCATGCGTTGAGACAATGATGAATAGAGGAACGATGGCCGCGTCTGGCAGTGCAGCCAAGACCAGCGGAATGCCAATTAGGATGACGTTGCTATAGGTGCCTCCCATCGCGATGATGGCACAAGATGCTGAACTGCTCACCTGTTGCATCCGACTCCATGTCAGCGTGACGGCAAATAAACTCAGCGTGATGCCGTAGAAAATGCCTAGGAAATCCCAGGGAACAGTCTTGGGTAGGGTGACTACTGAGATACGGGTAAATAACATGACCGGAATCGCAAAATTGAATACGAATTCCGCCAGACCATCGATGCCCTTAGTGGATATCCATTTTAACCAACCTGCCACATACCCCAGCAGGATTAGCCCGAATATGGGTGCGATGATCTGGATAACAATATCGATGAGGACTCCTGAACTCTCTAGGGTATTTCGACATCTGTTTCTCAATGACGTCGACCAAGTGCCGGCCGAATAATATATAGTCAACGAACAAGGAGACAGGGAGCCAATGAAAAATCCAGGAGGTAGAGATGGGTGCAACTATCAATAAAGGTGGCGTTTTGGCGGGACAGGTCGCAGTTGTGACTGGCGCCAGCCGAGGGATCGGTGAAGCGATCGCGCTTCGTTATGCGATGGAAGGTGCGCGTGTGATCGTTTCCGCAAGAACCTTAGAAGAGGGCGACCACATACTGGAAGGCAGCATCAATGGAGTGGTCAAAAAGATCAAAGACGCGGGAGGCGAAGCGCACGCGGTCCGTTGCGATCTCGCGCTCGAAGACCATCGTCGCAACCTGGTTGCCGAGGCGGAGTCGGAGTTCGGGTCGATCGATATCCTCTGCAACAATGCAGCAGTGACTTATTTCGTCCCCGTTGAGTCCTTCAAGGAAAAGCACTATCAGCTGATGATGGAGGTTCAGGTTTATGCACCATTCCAACTTGCTCAAATGGTGTTACCGGCGATGAAAGAAAAGCAGGCAGGATGGATACTCAACATCTCCTCCCACGCTGCACTGCATCCGGCCGTCAATGCCGGCGCACGTGGTGGAACGGTCTATGGCATGTGTAAGGCTGCACTCGAAAGAATGACCACGGGCCTCGCTTCAGAAGTCTATGGTGATGGCATTGGTGTGAACGTTATTTCTCCAGGTCTGGTCGCAACCCCCGGCGTCATGCACCACAATCTCATCACGGAGGACACCCCGGAAGAGCGGGTGACACCCGTTGAGCATATGTCTGAAGCTTGTCTTCGGCTGGTTTATGGCGATCACAAGAAGCTGACAGGAAAAATCACCTATGCTGACGACATGTTGCGTGATTATGATCTTAGTCCTGCAGACCTGATCTAACTGAATTGAACATCTACCGAATGAACCTCTGTGCCGATCATTGAGGCGTCAAAGGGCGTGAGCTGGTACACATGGTAATTCAACCAGTTTGAAAACAGTAGATTGCCGTGGCTTTTCCAAGTGACAACCGGTTCGCGTGACGGATCATCATCGGGAAAGTAGTTCTCAGGGATCGCCGAAGCGATTCCGGCCTCAACGTCCCTTTGATATTCGTCCTTCAGACATTGGGGTTCATACTCGGAGTGCCCAGTCACAAAAACCTGCCGACCGTCGGTGCGCGTCGCAATATAGGCACCGGCGACGGATGAGGTCGCAATAATACTTAGATCAGGATGTGCAGCGATGTCGGCGGTAGGAACCTCTGCGTACCGAGAATGAGGCGCATCAAATGTGTCATCGAAACCCCGTGCGATTGGGGCCAGGGGGTTTTCTAACTGATGTCGATAGACGCCTGAGAGCTTAGTTGGCAGGATGTTTTTCGGAATACCGTACAAATGATACATCGCGGCCTGGACCGCCCAACACAGGAACATGGTGGACGTGACGTTACTCCAGGACCAATCAATGATTTCTGTCAGCCTGGGCCAGAATCGCACCTCATTGAAGGGTAACTGACCAAGGGGCGCACCTGTAATGATCATGCCATCGTACTTTCGATGGAGGATATCGTCGAACCGCCGATAGAACCGATCAATGTGCTCGTCAGGCGTATGACGTGACGAGGAATCATCGATGCGCATCAGTTCTACATTCACCTGTAATGGAGAATTGGACAACATCCTTAGCAGGTGTATCTCCGTTTCAATCTTCTTTGGCATCAAATTCAGAATGATGATGTCGAGGGGACGAATGTCCTGGTTTTCTGCTGTAAGCTGGGGAATGCAGAACACGTTCTCCTGTCGCAGAACGTTACCTGCTGGAAGATGGCTGTCTATTCTGAGGGGCATGTTGGTTCTCCAGACATAAAAACCCTTTCAGCCTGCGTGTCTACCGCTCTTGAGACTGAAGTAGGTCATCCTGGATCGGGTCTTGCCCTGGGCACTCGTGAACTAGACTTGCTCGCTCTCTTTAGCGGTTTTTTTATAGCGCCCGCAAGCTGACTCAAATCGGCGCTTGAACGAAATTATAGGCCAGTCACTGTAAACATCAACCAGGATACCGCCAATTGCCTAGTCAACATCATTCAATGCATCAGCAATAAGATCAAAGATCTCAGTGATCTGTTCGGGTGAGATAATCAATGGTGGCGAAAGTACTAGTGCATCACCGATGTTTCTTGCCCATAGTCCTCGTTTGTAACAGGCGGCAGATAATGCCGTCCCTCGACGCATAGGTGCTTCGGGATCAGTCGCCAGTTCGACGGCTCCGATCAGGGCAAACGCACGCACATCAATGACCTTTGAATGGCCCTGTAGTCTGAGGGCAGAAGATATCCAGTGCTCCTGCAATTCCCGCGCCCGAGATAGTAGCCCTTCATCTTCGTAGATGGACAATGTCGCCATACCTGCTGCACAGGCCAGGGGATGTCCAGAGTAGGTGTAACCATGCGCCAATTCTGGCCCCGTTTCTTCGGTGGCCATAAATGCTTCGTAAATCGCATCGCTGACAAAGACACCACCCATCGGCACGGTGGCGTTGGTAATACCTTTCGCCGTGGTGATGATATCTGGGGTGACACCGAACCGTTCAGCCGCGGACATAGCGCCCAGTCTACCAAAAGCAGTAACCACTTCATCGAAAATCAATAGGATGTTGTATGTGTCGCAGATCTCGCGGAGTCGCTGCAGGTATCCCGCCGGTGGCATGACCACACCACCTGCACCGGAGATGGGTTCAACGATCACTGCGGCGATCGTCTCTGCCCCATAAAGGGCAACGAGGCGTTCAAGATCATTGGCCAGTTCGACGCCATGGGTTGGCAGCCCGTGCGAAAACGCGTTGCGTTCAATATCGAGGGTATGTCTCAAGTGTCCAGCAGGAAGCAGATTGCCGAAGGCCGATCTATTCTTGACGAGACCACTGACAGACAAGCCGCCGAACCCCATACCATGATACGCCTTTTCCCTACCGATCAAACGCTGTTTCGAACCCAGATTATTCCGCTTATGGTAAGCCAGAGCGATTTTGAGTGCGGTATCCACGGACTCCGATCCGGAGTTGGTGAAAAACACATGGTTCAGTGGATCGGGAAAATGTTGAACCAATCGTTCTGCATAGCGAAAGACGAGGGGATGTCCAGCGTTGAAGTTATGGGCAAAATCCAGTTGTGCCAGTTGATTCGCAATCGCCTGGTTGATCGACTCGCGCTTGTGCCCGGCGTTGACACACCAAAGGCCGGCTGCACCGTCAAGAACGTGATGACCCTCACTATCTTCGTAGTACATGCCTTCTGCCCGCACAATGAATCGTGGCTTCGCCTTGAACTGGCGGTGATCGGTAAATGGCATCCAGAAACTGTTCAGATTATCTGGTAACAGGTTGTGATCAGGCGAGGACATGATGATTCACTTGGGAAGGTCAAGCGACAGTAACTCATGGGGTGATCCAATGATAT
>CAJWYI010000027.1 GCA_913049815.1 uncultured Gammaproteobacteria bacterium | reverse complement strand
CGAAGGGCTCGTTTCGCAGGATGCCCAGGATTTGCAATCGCAATTTATCACCGCTGGCTTTACAGACGACCAAAAGGTCTCCGGTGGCCTCACGCTTTAGCAGGGCGCTCATCTTTGAACTTAGCGTACATCCAATAAATGTGATCGTTATAGTGTGACCTAGAATAAACATCAACATATTTTGATGTTTATTGAAGTGTGTTGGGCGACATACTGGGTGTATGCGAGTGGTAGCGACATTCGTGGCGCGATCAGCCAGCTCCAGGTGGTGTGCATTACGGAAGAAGGCCGGATACTTTTTCGTGGCACACTACAGAACAATCAGAATTTCGTTTCTGGTTTTGCAGGCGTTAAACGATGCTCTTGCCGCGAGTGCATCAAGAGAATCAGGCGAGTGATCCTGACATTGTCGTCCAATAGGCGCCAAAAGCTCGTCAGGCGTTGCAGTCCTTCAAGCATTAGCAGTCCGCAAACATGTCGAAACAGTTTGAGTCCTCTACCCTTAGGCCACTTGGGCAGGATGCAATCCTCGCACATGGTCTCTCGTAGAAGATTAGCGATTGCAGCTCAACATGGGGATTGCGCCGAAAGAGGGACAGGGCATCAATATCGGCACCAACCGAGACATAGATAATAGTCTGACACCGCCTCTACGGGCTGCCGCCAAGCGGGGTGGGGTGGGAGACCGCGATCCAGGCAGGACATCGACCCCCTGAATCCGCTCAGAAAGGCCGGTGCTCAAAGGATCGATCAACCATCTGATACTCATCAGATGGCGGCCATCAGTTCCTCGGTTTGTTCGCGATACAGCGATAAGGTCACACGAACGGTGACACCCCGCCGATTGAGTAGGTTGACCGCGCTGACCTGGCCACCATGATGTTCGGCGATCACCCGGACGACATAGAGACCCATCCCAAAGTGAAGACGATTGTCGGGATTGTTCTGACGAACCGAAACCATGGAATCGAAAATATTATCCAATTCTTCACGGGGTATAGTCGGCCCTTCGTTCGTGACAAACAGCGTCAACTCGTTAGCATCAGTTGTGAGCCCGACGGTAATCGTGGTACCTGGGACTGAGAAATCGACCGCGTTGTCGATGAGTTTGTCGAGTAACTGTTCGATGCGATAGTCGGAGACTGCGCTCAAAACGCGTTTATGGGTACCTCGATATTCGAAGTGAGCCTTTGGGTGGAGCACGCGACAGTTATTCAGGTAGTTATTAACTAATTCACGAAGATCGATGACTTCAAAATCGTCTGCTTCCAATGCCTCTTCGAGACTGGCTGCATCGGCCAAATTCTGGACGATCATGCCGATGCGCAGCACCGCACGCTGGGCGCTGTCCAGATACTTTGCACGATGGTCAGGTTGTTCTTCGGAAGCAAGGTTCTGCAGCGATGTTGAGAGCGCGTTGAGCGGATTGTTGATTTCGTGGCGTAGTGTTCGAGGCATGTTCTCCAGGAACTGGTTGTGCTGATGGAGCCGGGACAGCATGTTGGAAATATTGCGAGCCAGGTCGCCAATCTCATCGCCCGACTCTGTCTCGCTATAGATGCGGTTGGTTTTGAGCCGTCCGTAGGCATCGATCGCGTCCGTGGTTTCTGTACCAAGTTTTCGGATGCGTCGCGCGAGGGTCACGGAGAATGCCATTACCAGCGCGACAAATATGAAGAGGGCTAGGACTGAGAAATTGACGATGCGACCAAGTGCATCGCGCCGCAGTTCAAGAATCCGTTCGGTGTTTTGCGTCAGCACGACGGTGCCTATCGTATCGTCCTGCGCGATGATCGGGTGTGCGGCAATGATGACTTCGCCTTCCTGTTGCGTAAAGCGCAGTTGATGGTTAGGAGTACCTTCCAGGGAGGTACTGATGACCTGATCCGCAGCCAACGGGTTGAAATCAATATCTCTCGCGACCATTGCCGAGAAGATGGCATCAACAGGACCACTGGTGAGTGAGAGAAATCGATCGATGGCGCTGGCATCTTCGTTGTTGGGTTCCAGCGTAGTGGCAGCGTCGTAGCTACCCACTTCTGCACGGACCCTTTTGCTGGTATCGATAACCTGGATATTGGCGCCGGAGTACCCCAGCCCCTGAATGATCTTCAATACTTCGGGTGACTTCAATAGTACTAGGCCATAGGCTTCATGACCGGCGGAAGGCAAGGTGCTGGTAATCGACTCGATGGATCTTTCCACCGCGTCGTCCACGTCGACGACTGCGAGTCCAAATTGACGGGTTGATCCCAGCATGGCGAGTGGAAATCGGAACTCGGCGATGTAGCCATCCGATGTCTCACTGACAAATCCCTGGACGCGATTGTCGGCACCCGATTGTGTCGCGTAGCGCCATTCGTCGTCGATATCATAAGCCGTGGTGACACCTGGCGCCGGCATGGTGATTACCATTTTCCGATTTTGGTCGAGTGCGTCGGTGTAGTTCAGGCGAAGGTGGTCGGACACGTCAAGGCGAAGGATCGTGCTGTCGCGAAAAACCAGTTGATCGTCAATAACCCGGGCCAGTACATAGACCAGTTCGTTGTGTTCGCCCAGGAGTAGATAGAACTGTGTTCCGGCTTCGGTCTGCTCGGGTTCCTCGCCAAACTGGAGATCGAAATCAAGAATGTCCTCCCAGTCGTTGTCCTTGCCGTCGATCCTAACGGGAGACTCGAGGGGATGTGCATACAGTTGATCATAGCCATCGGGTGACAAAGGTAGTTCGTGAAACAAGTCGGTGCGACCGTTTAGCAGGGTGCTGATACCTTCAGCGGTCAGTCGTTGAGCGTTGGCCTGGCTATCAATCAGGAAGGCTTCCATTTCCCGAAGGTACAGGTAACTGAACCATGGGATAACCACCATGGTGAGGCTCATGATGATGAACAGCTTAGTGGCGAGTCTGGGTCCGCTGAAGCTGAATAGACGTTTCAGCATTGTCGGGCCCGCCCCTTAACCTGCAGACCAGCGATACCCATAACCATATTCACTTTTGATAGCGTTGAAGTCCGGGTCGATGGTCTCGAACTTCTTCCGGATGTTACGCATGTGGGTATTGATAGTGTTGTTGGTGACCAGTGACTGCATGGTGGCGTTCATTAATGTTCCGTAGGACACCGCGTGGCCTGGGAGGCGCACCAGTTTAGCGAGCATTCTGAATTCGGTACCCGACAGGTTGATCGCGTTGCCTTGCCAGGAAACGAGAAGGGCCTCCTGATCGATACTAAGATCACCGATTACCTTCGCAGAGTTAGAACCAGTGGCGTTGGACTGGTTGCGTGCCTCACTGATACGCAGGAGGGACGAGATCCTTTCTGCAAGATAATCCAGCGTGATTGGTTTGGGGAGATAGTCCCAGGCACCGAGTCTGAGTCCACTTATCTTGTCGATCTCTTTAATGCGCTCTGTCAGAAAAATTACAGGCAACGAGGGGGCACGTGACAGCAACTCTCGACAGATCTCGAAACCGGCATCGACCTCATCACCGAGAATAATGTCTAGAATCACGAGTTCTGGAAGTTCTTTTTCAAAACCAGCGATGGCGTCGTCGCGACTGCTGTAAGCGATCACGTCGTAACCTTTTCTCGTAATCGCGTCGACATAATTGCTTTGCTGATCAGGATCATCTTCTACGATCGCTATGCGTTTGGCCATCTTGTCTCGTACCCTGCTTTTTATTCAGCGTATTGGTCAGCGTGTCAGATTGGAGTGAGCAGCTTTTATGGGATCGATCCTATCGTTGTAATTCCTGACAAGCCACTTAAGTTCACTCCGCGCCCTTCCGAAGATTGTCGACGAGCGGTCTCATCTTAGCACTAGAGGGCACGGTTCATACTTTCTCCAGCATTGTTCCGCCGATCTTTCACTTTCCTTCAACGCGTACTTAGACTTTCACAGGTTAACTTGGAACTTCGGATTAACAGGCAACATCGCCATGAAAGTTTTTGTACCACATGAAATGTTGGAGGGTCAGGGCAGCTACCTGCAGACCTCAGGTCTGATGGTTCCTCTGAACCCTGCGTCTATCAAGCTGCGCGGTGTCTCTCTCAATGAAATGCCAGCAGGTTGGATGATTGAAGAAGCGCCGATCTCTGAACGACTTGCCACCGAACCGGTCTAGGTCCGCAGGTCGCATACGATCCTCCAAAAGTCTGGTAGGGCTGACTATCCTTGGATAGCGGTTAGTCTGGCCGGGTTTTGTCAAGATCGGCATTCATCAGCTGTCTAGAAACTCTAAATCCCTACGAGCTCTCTACGTCCATAAAGTCGCATCCATCAACGCTCTCGGTTTACTAAATCTCTGGCTCTGGTGAATCTAACTAGCTCTAGAGCTTAGACCTTGGTTTCGGTCTTTGCTCAATATCGCCTCCATACTCTGATCTGTACGACCAGTTCTTGACCGCTCAGCTCTATCGGGCTGATCAGACCTTGCGCAGATCTTGGTTGTTTTGCGCCCGAAATCTCCATCATTCTTTGCTTACTTTGTGATTGACATAATATGTCAGAGCGCCCCACAATGACGGAATGGAGTTTCTCGTAAATGCGTTCGGTTGGTTGGTCGCAGGAGTGTTGCTGATGCTCGCCGAAATCATCGTCCCTGGGGGCATTGTCTTCTTTCTCGGGCTCGCCAGTGTGGTTGTCGCGCTTGCGATATGGCTGGGGATCGTCAGCACGTGGACTGGTGCGATGATGACGTTCATGTTGGGGTCGATGGCACTGATCATCGCGCTACGGGGGCTTCTATCAGGGATGGCTGAAGGAGAGTCTACAAAAGGCAATACCATCGAAATCCTGGATGACATCGACGAGTTTGTGACGGTCATTGAACGGATCGGTCCTGGTGATGCAGAAGGACTTGTCAGTTTTCGCGGGACCGATTGGAAGGCGGTCGGCGATGGTCGGGAGATTGCCGCAGGCGAGAACGCGCGTATTGTTTCCCGGGAGAACATTACACTGGTGGTCGTGCCTACGGACGCTAACCCGCCGCAAGTGTAAGGATATGAGTCGACGCCTATAAATTGATAGGAACCGAGGGGACGTAAGATGCTTGGATTCACCTTGACGATGATCATTCTGGTCATCGCCTTTATCTTTTACCACCTGATTCTCATTGTGCCGATGCGCGAAGCCTGTGTTATCGAGCGGTTGGGCAAGTTTAAAGGTGTGCTTGATCCAGGACTGCATCTGCTGATTCCGTTCGTAGACCGGGTTGCTCACCGGCACGAAATCCGGGAGCAGTGCCTCAACATTCCACATCAGAGCTGTATCTCAAGAGACAATATCCAGGTCGACGTTGATGGTTTGCTCTACATCAAGGTGATGGATCCTTACAAAGCGAGTTATGGGATTGAGGACTACCTTGTTGCAGCGGTGAATCTGGCGCAGACGACGGTGCGATCCGAGGTCGGCAAACTAACCCTGGGTGAGACTTTCTCCGAGCGCGAGAAACTGAACGAAACCATCGTCAGAGAAATCGATGATGCATCAGAACCCTGGGGTATCAAGGTGTTGCGCTATGAGGTCATGAACATCACGCCTTCGGTAAACGTGATCGATACGCTTGAGAAACAGATGGAGGCCGAGCGCCAGAAGCGAGCAGAGATCACGCTTGCAAATGCAGAGAGGGATTCAACGATTAACCTGTCCGAAGGCGATCGACAGGAAGCCATCAATCTTTCGGAAGGAGAGCGGCAAAAGCGCATTAACGAGGCATTGGGGCGGGCAAAGGAGATCACGATTCTCGCTGAAGCAACTGCGGAAGGGATGCGTTTGATAGCGAGTGCGATCAATGAGCCCGGTGGTGCGCAAGCCATGAATCTGGAACTTGTCGGTTCTTACGTGAGCCGGATTGACGCGCTGTTTAAAGAAGCCGATATATCTGTCGTCCCGAGAGAGTTAGCTCGGATGGAGGGTTTCTTTGAAGGGATGGATCAGGTGTCTCAGACCATCAAGGGAGGACAGTAATCATGGATATTGTGGTCACCGGTATCTGGGGTGTCATATTCCTCATCTTCATCATCAAGGTGTTCCAGTCGATCAGACTGGTCTCGACTCAGACTGCGCATATTGTCGAAAGGCTGGGTCGATATCGGAAGACACTTGAGGCTGGCTTCCATCTGCTGATCCCCTTCGTCGATAAAGTGACTTATGTGCAGGATCTCCGTGAGGAGGCGATCGATGTGCCTCCTCAGGAGTGTTTCACCAGCGACGAGGTGAAGGTGACGGTTGACGGTGTGATCTATATTCAGATTACGGATCCGATCAAGGCCTGCTATGGGATTGTGGACTATCGGGATGCCGCGGTTCAGCTGGCAAAAACGACCACTCGGTCAGTTATTGGCACGTTGCCGCTGGACAGGACGTTTGAAGAGAGGGATCTGATCAGTGCCAAGGTCGTCGAAGTCCTCGACCAGGCCGGAAACATCTGGGGGATTCGTGTTCACCGATATGAGATCAAGAATATAACGCCGCCCACGACGGTTCGTAACGCGATGGAGAAACAGGTCACGGCAGAGCGTGATCGGCGCGCAATCCTGGCAGCGAGTGAGGGTGAACGTCAGAGCAAGATCAATCGTTCTGAAGGTGTGAAGAAAGAGGTCATCAATATTTCGGAAGGTGAGATGCAGCGTCGGATCAACGAAGCGGAAGGACAGGCAGAGGAGATTCTTGCAATCGCACGCGCAACGGCTGAGTCCATCACAAAAATCGCTGCCGTGACCCGCGAGGAAGGTGGCACTGAGGCACTCAAACTCCAGATGAACGAGCGATACGTCAATACAATCCGAAATCTTGAGAATGCCCGGATCATTCTTCCAGCAAATGTGCTGGAGTTGAAATCGTGGCTCGACAACCTGCACTTGAACGAGCTGCTGGATTCTCACCGGGACGACAACACGGACCCAGACCGCGGCGAGGATGACCGCTAAATTGAAAGACTGGGTTTATTAGTAGTACCGCTACTTCAAGCTTATATAGGATTTTCCTTCGAAAGCCTTGATTTGATTGGTCGGGATGGCGAGATTTGAACTCACGACCCCTGCCTCCCGAAGACAGTGCTCTACCAGGCTGAGCTACACCCCGACGCGGTCCCGATTATAGATTGGTCCCTGATAGATGGCGAGTGATGCCACAATCAGTGCGTGAACCTATCAAGCGACATCCCTGTTATATGTAGGGCGCTTTACAAGGTCCGTGAAGCAAAGAAAAGTAAAGCCATTTAGATGCCCTACAGTCCGAGGCGGCAACACAGACCCCGGTGCATGGCGGTTAGAGTTGCTTCAGTGCTCCCGGGCTACTGCGAAGTCAGCCAGCGCGATCATATTGTCCCGATAGCTTGAGGCTGGAAGATGACAGACCATTTCGCGTGCAAGGTCCCGCTCGGTGGTAGCCAGCTCGCGAGTGTAATCCAGAGCACCGTTGTTCTGAACAATCCTAACAATCTCATTGAGGTTCTCTGCGCTACGCTGCTGGATAGCGGTGCGAACGATCTCAGCGTCCTTTTTATCGCCTTCGCGCATCGTGACGATCAGTGGCAGGGTGACTTTGCCTTCCGCGAGGTCGTCTCCGATGTTCTTGCCTAATAGCTCTGTAGAACCTTCATAGTCGAGCACGTCATCAATCAGCTGAAACGCCATGCCGAGATGAAGTCCAAAATCTGACAATGCCTGTTCATGTTCGACCTGGCCCGACAGTGCGACGGCACTGTGCGACGCAGCCTGAAACAAGGTGGCGGTCTTGCGTTTGATAACCTGAAGGTAGATTTTTTCGGTGATGTGGGGATTGCCTAAGTTCGCTAACTGCTGCACCTCGCCTTCGGCGATAATATTGGTGGAATGAGACAGTATCTGCATCACCTTCATATGGCCGATCTCAACCATCATCTCAAAGGCCCGTGAGTGGAGGAAGTCACCGACCAGCACACTGGCTGGGTTGCCCCATGCTGCGTTGACGGTCTCCCTACCTCGACGAAGGTTAGATGCGTCCACTACATCGTCATGAAGCAACATAGCGGTATGAAGAAATTCGATCACGGCGGCCAGTTTCAGGCGATCTTTCCCTAGATAACCGCAGGCGTTTGTGGTGAGCAGCACGACCAGCGGACGAAGTCTTTTGCCCCCTGCCTCAACGAGATAGTGACCAATTTCCTCGACGAGAGGTACGCGCGAACAGAGTCGATCGATAATCAGTCGGTCTACGGCACTGAAATCTTTCTCTACGACGGCGTGGAACGGATATTTCATCAGTCAGCGGGCAGGATGGGTGCACAAAAAGGAAACGCTAGCATACGAAATGCGGCCGCTGGATGCTACGAGCGCATCCTCAGAGCAGGTGTCGTGTGATGGCCTCTGTATATAGGGCTCTAGTCTGTTGGTTCTAGCGGATGTGGTTGATATACAAGGCTCAGGTCTCGTAGAATGCGGCCCCGGCATCGGTGACGCTGAGGTGAGGCCAGTCCGTCAGCAGCGACCAGATGCGATAGTTTTATTAATGACCACCTATGACCGAGGTTACTGAGGCGATGTACGCTGTTTTTGAAAGCGGTGGCAAACAACACCGTGTTGAACCAGGTGAGGTTCTCAATTTAGAGAAACTCGATGTCGAAGCAGGCAGTACCGTCGAGTTCGACAGAGTAATGCTGGTTGGAGAGGGCGATGATGTCAAGATCGGTGCGCCTTATGTGGATGGTGGCAAGGTGTCCGCTGAGGTGATTACCCACGGTCGTGGTAAGAAGGTCACCATCGTCAAGATGCGCCGTCGTAAGCACTACCGGCGCCAGGCAGGGCATCGCCAGGCTTTTACGCAAGTGAAAATCAAAGAGATTTCAGGAGACTGATTCGATGGCACATAAAAAAGCAGGCGGCAGTACAAGGAACGGCCGTGATTCAGAATCCAAACGGTTGGGTGTGAAAATTTTCGGTGGTCAGGAAGTACGTGCCGGCAATATCATTGTTCGTCAGCGCGGTACACGGTTTCATCCGGGACGAAACGTTGGTTGTGGTAAAGACCACACATTATTTGCCACCTCCGATGGTGTGGTTGCCTTCCAGACTCGCGGTCCCAAGAGTAGACAGTACGTTGATGTGGTGGCTGCCGAGGCCTGACAGGATTGTCGCGTTAGAATAAAGCCCTGTCCTCGACGGGGCTTTTTTTTGCGTGAAGACAGCTAGCCAGATCGCAAGGTATACCCATGAAATTTGTTGATGAAGCGAGTATTCGAGTTGAAGCCGGAAAAGGCGGCGCTGGCTGCTTGTCGTTTCGTCGAGAGAAGTACATTGAGAAAGGTGGTCCCGACGGTGGGGATGGTGGTGACGGTGGTAGTGTCTATCTCGTGGCAGACGATGCGCTGAATACATTGGTGGATTTCCGCTATCAACCGATCTACAAGGCGCCTAAAGGAGAGCATGGTAAAGGGTCCGATCGGACAGGGGCCAAGGGTGATGATATTTCGCTGCGGGTCCCTCTGGGTACTTCCGTTTTTGATGATGAAACAGACGAGTATCTTGGTGAAGTTAATGCAAAGCGCCGTGAGGTTCTTGTGGCCAAAGGTGGACGACATGGTTTGGGTAACG
Organism: uncultured Gammaproteobacteria bacterium; assembly: GCA_913049815.1. GTDB lineage: Bacteria > Pseudomonadota > Gammaproteobacteria > Pseudomonadales > Azotimanducaceae > UBA7451. The sequence goes on along the minus strand of CAJWYI010000027.1, from coordinate 13,616 downwards.
TTCGCTTTAAGTCGAGCACAAACCGGGCACCACGGGAGACAACGCCAGGTGAGCCTGGTGAGATCAAGCGGCTTCGTCTTGAGTTGAAGCTGTTGGCGGACGTCGGGTTGCTTGGTTTGCCTAATGCAGGCAAGTCGACATTGATCAGCAGGATTTCAGCAGCGACACCACGTATCGCGGACTATCCCTTTACGACACTTGTCCCGAATCTCGGGGTTGTTCGGGTGGGGCAGGACCGCAGTTTTGTGGTTGCTGACATACCGGGTCTTATCGAGGGGGCATCGAAAGGTGCCGGTCTGGGTGTCCAGTTCCTCAAACACCTTTCGCGGACGCAGGTCCTGCTGCATCTAATCGACATTGAGCCGCTTGATGGTTCGGATCCGTTGGATAATTTTAAAACCATCGAGGAAGAACTGACGGCGTACAGTCAGGGGATTGCCGATAAACCACGGTTCCTCGTCATCACCAAAACGGACGTGCTGACTGCCGAAGAAGCATTCAACCGTGTGGAGTCGCTCACCACAGCGTTACGAAACGCAGGTTTGTTTGAAGGGTCTGTGCATGCCATTTCCGCGGTTTCTGGAACAGCGCTGGACGAGCTAATCTCAGAAGTGTCCCAGTTTCTATCAGAACTGGACGCCGCGTCAGAGGAGAATGATGACGACACGTTGATTCGAGATGAGGTTCATGCTTTTTCGCGAGAACAACGGGCTGCTCGTCAACGGCGACGACAAGGAAAAGATGATGATGACGTCGAGGTGATTTATGAGCACTGAAGCGTTCGCGCCAGGCGAAGTCCTTGTTTTCAAACTCGGTTCTTCCCTGTTGACGGACCCCGGAAAGGGGTTGGCTGTGACACATCTCCATAGCTGGGTAGACCAGATCGCTCAGCTGCATGGGCGGGGTTCACGAATTGTCATCGTGTCATCGGGCTCGGTTGTTGAAGGGATGAATCGTCTGGGCCTATCGGAGCGTCCGGAATCGATCCACCAACTTCAAGCGGCCGCGTCTGTCGGGCAGTCATCGTTGGTACAGGCCTGGGAGAGCCGGTTTCACACCTATGGCATTCTGACTGGCCAGGTACTGTTGACCCACGCGGATCTGAGGTCTCGGGAACGCTACCTGAATGCCCGCAGTACCCTGACGACACTTTTGTCTATGGGCGTCATTCCGATCGTGAATGAAAACGACACTGTTGTGACGGACGAGATTCGCTTCGGTGATAACGATACGTTGGCAGCACTCGTTGCAAACCTGATATCCGCTTCAACATTGGTTCTGATGACGGACCAGATGGGCCTCTATACGGCTGATCCAAGGCGCTCCACGAACAGCGAGCTTGTGACTAGTGCCCGTGCCTCAGATGCTTCTTTGGATGCGATGGTTGGAATGGGTAGTGCTTTGGGAAGGGGCGGTATGATCACCAAACTGGCGGCAGCCAGGATGGCTGCCAGAAGTGGTGCCAACACTTTGATCGTGTCTGGCCGAGAGGACAACGTCATTCGGAGGATCGCCGATGGAGAACCTTGCGGAACGTTGTTGACGGCGGACCAACCCTTGCTCGTATCACGCAAGCAGTGGCTTGCCAGCTTGCCAGCGCGAGGTGGCATTGTCGTCGATGCAGGGGCGGCACGTGTGCTCAGATCACAGGGAGTCAGCCTTTTACCCGTTGGTGCGATCAGAATAAGTGGTGATTTCAAGCGTGGAGATATGGTGTCCTGTGTAAACGAACAAGGCGAAGAGGTGGCTCGCGGGCTCAGCAACTATGCGGCAGAGGAAGCTGAGAAGCTCTGTGGCCACGAGAGCTACGAGATTGAGCGGGTGCTTGATTACAAGGGCGACGAGGAGTTGGTGCACCGAGACAATATGGTCATCAATACGTCTGTTTTATAACTTCGCTCCTGGTGCGTCGGTGCGTCGACTGGCTTGAAATTCGGAGCACGGCGATGTTCGGGCTATAAAGAAGAGGTCGGAACAGGGCGGGGAACGGTCTTTTGAGGGTTTGGCAAGGCTGAGGTTATATCTCAGCCAGAGATGTTCAGCTAATTTGCAATTCGTCGCTCTAGGAAGCGTTCAGGGCTTTGATATGGCCATTCAGGCGAGATTTGTGGCGTGCAGCCTTGTTTCTGTGGATCAGGCCGTGCGTGACGGCGCGATCAATTATCGGTACGGCAGTCTGGTAAGCAGCGCTGGCGCTTTGATAATCTCCAGATTCCGTTGCTGCGACCACGGTCTTGATCGCTGTACGTAGTCGTGATCGCTGACTGGCATTACGTCTGCGATGGGTTTCAGCCTGACGGGCCCGTTTGCGAGCCTGTGGAGAATTGGCCACTGTCGTAAAACCTCGATGGTCCGGAAAAATAAGGTGGGGTACTATGCCCAGCGAGCCTGTCTTTGTCAATGAAACCCGTGTTCAAACCCTGCTGGACTGCACGCTAAAAGGCATTGCGGCTTCGAATCCACTTTAGACTGAGCCACTAATCTTATGCCTGAAACCGAACCCATCGGGGGGAAGCCAGACCAATCGAGTGGTGGTCTCCTCCGTTCCAGTCTGGTGGTGTCCTCTTTGACCTTTCTATCCCGGATCCTGGGACTGGTTCGAGATGTTGTGGTTGCTCACTTTTTTGGTGCCAGTGCTGGTACAGACGTCTTTTTTCTCGCAAACCGTATACCGAACTTTTTTCGTCGTCTGTTCGCAGAAGGCGCTTTCTCGCAAGCCTTTGTCCCTGTTCTGACAGAGTACCGCCAGAAACGGAATCGTGATGATGTGCGGGACCTGATTGGCAAAACAGAAGGTGCGTTGGCAAGCACGCTCGTTGTCGTGGTGGTCATTGGTGTCGTTGGCGCGGAAATTGTCATCAGTATTTTCGCGGCTGGGTATATCTATCACGGAGAAGCCGATAAGTTCGATCTGGCCGTAGACATGCTTCGGCTAACGTTCCCCTATCTGCTACTTATTTCGATGACTGCCTTTGCGGGGAGTGTACTGAATACCTATGGGCGATTTGCCATTCCAGCGATTACCCCGGTAATGCTCAATCTATCGCTGATTCTGTGTGCGGTATATCTTCGACCCTACCTGGCTGAGCCCGTCATGGCACTGGCATGGGCGGTGCTAATAGGCGGGGTTGTTCAATTGACGTTGCAACTCCCGTCGCTGGCTAGTCTCGGACTGTTGGTGCCTCCACGCACTTCCTTTCGCGACCCTGGCGTCAAGAAGATTATAGGGCTCATGTTACCTGCGATGTTTGGTGTCTCTGTCGGACAGATCAACCTACTTGTTGATACCGTTCTTGCGACGTTTCTACCAACGGGTAGTCTTTCGTGGCTCTACTACTCAGATCGATTGCTCGAGTTGCCTCTGGCTCTCTTTGGCATCGCCATTGCAACGGTGATTTTGCCCAGCCTGTCACGCCAACATGCGGAGGAAGATCCGGATGAATTTGCTTCGACCCTGGATTGGGGTATACGAATGGTTCTGCTACTGGGTATCCCCGCGACGTTGGCATTGGTTGTCATGGCTGATGTCCTAATTATCGCTCTTTTTCACCAGGGCGAGATGACCTTGCTGGACTCCGAAATGGCAGGGATGAGCCTCGCTGCCTACGGTTGCGGTCTGGTTGGGCACATGTTGGTGAAAGTGCTGGCACCGGGATATTTTGCGCGTCAGAACACGCATACGCCTGTGCGTATCGGAATCATAGCTCTGGTATCCAACATGGTGCTCAACTTTGTATTGATCTGGCACTTTAAACATGTGGGTTTAGCAATGGCGACATCGCTGGCTGCGTTCGTGAACGCGGGCTTGCTGTGGCGTGGCCTGCGGCGCATGGATGTCTTGAGGTTCCAAGCCGGGTGGCGCCGTTTTCTCATACAGCTCACTTTCGCCAATGTGATACTCGTGATCATTTTGGTCTGGGTGATTGGGGCAGTCGGTAGCTGGTCTGAAATGCTATATTGGCCGCGCCTGCTCATAACATTATCAATCTGTGCAGGCGGCGCCGCGCTTTACGCATCAAGTCTGTGGCTCCTGGGGTTTAACGTGAGACAGGTACTGAAGTAGTGGTTGAGGTTGTTCGTGGGGCAATCAATCTGAAGGCGAAGCATCGGCGATCTGTCGTAACCATCGGGAACTTCGATGGTGTTCATCTCGGACATCGGAAGATTCTGGAGCGTTTACGCGCAAAAGCTGATGAGCTAAAGGTGCCGACGATGCTTATCTGTTTTGAGCCGCAACCGAAAGAGTTCTTTCACGCGTTTAACGCACCGGCTCGACTAACGCGCTTTAGAGAGAAAGTCGAACTCCTCGATCAACATGGCATCGACTACGTCCTATGCTTCAAATTTGATGAACGTACACGCTCGATGAGTGCGGATTCGTTTGTCGATATCCTGGTCTCCCAAATTCAGGTCTCTGCTCTTTTTGTGGGTGACGATTTCCGGTTCGGGGCAGACCGTGGTGGTGATTTTGCGTTGTTATCCTCTATGGGAGACGTGCATGGGTTCCAGGTGACGGACATGTTTTCACTGACGCAAGATGATCTGAGGGTGAGTAGTACGCGTATAAGAGGGTGCCTCCAATCCGGAGATTTTGCCGAGGCAGAATCTCTGTTGGGATATCCCTACATGATCGTTGGGAAGGTCATCCATGGCCGTCGGCTGGGACGGACGATCGGCGTACCAACCGCAAATATACTGCTCCATCGTTACAAAGCTCCTATCAGTGGCGTCTATGCGGTTGAAGGTACCATCGTGGAATCGGGGAACACTCTGTATGGCGTGGCCAATTTCGGATTTCGTCCAACTATCGAAGAGGAGATGGTGGTTCCTGTTCTCGAGGTTCACATTTTCAACTTCAATGAAAATATCTACGGGCAGTGCTTACGGGTCACGTTTAGAAAAAAAATCAGGGACGAGAAGAAATTCTCAGGTCTCGATGCGCTCAAGGAAGCGATCATGAACGACACGACGGTGGCACGCAGATTTTTTGGGCTGGCGACAGAATGATCTATTTCCTGATGACTGCAGCGATCGTTGTCATCGACCAGCTCAGTAAACGTTTGATGAGCCAATGGTTGGGGCTGTGTGAGGCGGGTGCCTGTGAAGTGGTAGATGTGTTACCAGGTTTTCAGCTCGTCGTCGTTCACAACACCGGGGCAGCATTCAGTTTCCTAGCAGATGCTGGTGGATGGCAACGTTGGTTCCTGGCCACTGTGTCTCTTGTGGTGAGTATTGTGATCGCTGTCTGGATGATGAGGCTCAAATCGAATGAGAAGTTATTGGCGCTTTCGTTGAGTCTGATTCTGGGGGGTGCCTTAGGGAATCTCATTGATCGTGCGTTTCAAGGTTACGTCGTTGATTTTCTACTCCTTCACTATGACGACTGGTATTTCCCGGCTTTCAATGTTGCGGATTCGTCAGTATCAGTGGGCGCAGCACTGATGATACTCGATGTCGTGCTGTCATCGAGACGAGACTCATCACAAGTCGCGGAGGATGCCTGATGTCCATCGTTGTTGGGCCGGGTTGCCGGATACGTTTGCGATTTCGCCTAGAACTTACGCATGGTGAACTCGTTGATGAGACACCAAATGAAGGTGCAACGTTTCTTTATGGCGATGGCAACCTACCCGAAGCGTTTGAGCGTAGACTTTTCGGGATGGCAGTGAACGAGCATCAGTGTTTTGATGTGCCGAGCGAAGAGGCGTTTGGACCACGTCGTGAGGAAAATATCCAACGGATTGATCGTGGCCGATTCTCTGCTGATATTGGACTGGAGTCCGGGCTAGTGGTGTCGTTTGCAGACGCTCAGGATGCGGAGCTGCCTGGTGTTGTCATTGATCTCGATGCGGAAACTGCGACGGTGGACTTTAATCATCCTCTCGCTGGAAAGGATTTGCGATTTGATGTGACGATCCTGGCGGTTGAACGGGTTTCAAATGAGATTGCACGTAGCCGTTAACGGTATCACGAGGGCTACAGAGCGCAGTTGTCGGACTCGTCAACCGATCGCATGATGATCGAGCCGGGTAATGGCTTGATGTTAGAAATAAGGAAATGCGGCATGACAACGACTCCCCACTTGGTTTTCGAAATAGAGGCGTGACGCTGATAGAGCTGCTGATTGACATCATGTTGCTTACAGCGGGTCCCACTTTTGTCAACATGATTGACGCGGAATTGCGTCGTCATCCCGGACAATGATTTTTTCTTGCCGTTAATATTGCCCGTAGTGAGGCAGCTCACAATTGCCACTGTGACGCTCCAGGTGGGAGGAATTGGGAGTGGTGATGAATTTAGAGAAGGCTACTGCGTGGTGCCGGGAGCAGGAGCAGAAAGAGAAAAGACCGAAAAATCCTTTACTAGGCGTAGACCTTGAGAATCGTGGATTTTTGCTGAGATTGCTGTTCTTCCGGAGATCCGATCGGGATGTTGGTCGCTGTGATGTGCACGACTAGCCTAAGAGTCCAAAGGTCATGATATTCAGAAAGCTACGTTCGCGCTCTGCGGCGGCTCGTCTGAAATTGCCTTCATTGTCGAGAGAAGGATGGTCCGGAAAGTTCTTCTGGAGCACCAGTAGAGACTCGTTGGCGAGGTCCGGCATTTCCAGAGACAGGTAGGCTTCGACCATTAGTGCCAGCGCGTCGGGAACAGCCGGTGTTGTCTGGTAGTGTTCAAAGACGTTGCGACCTCGGTTCGCGGCGGCGACAAATGCCCTTCGCTTGATGTAGTACCGTGCAACTTCCAGTTCATGTTCCGCCATAAGATTGCGGAGATAGACCATCCGTTGCTGGGCATCGGGTGCATACTTGCTATCCGGATACTGCTCGATCAACTCGTCGAAAAAGTCGAACGCTTCACGGGAACCAGAAATATCTCTACGTGCAGGGTTGATGGGTAATACGCTCTCCAGGAAATTTTTGTCCTTCTGGAAGGAGACCATCGCTTTGAGGTAGTAAGCGTAGTCCACATTAACGTGTTGAGGATGTAACCGGATAAACCGGTCGGCAGCAGCACGAGCGGCCTCTGGTTGACTGCTTCTGAAATAGGCGTAGATCAGCTCAAGTTGTGCCTGTTGGGCATAGCGACCAAACGGAAAGCGGGATTCGAGGAGTTCAAGTTGTTCGATCGCGATCGTATAGTTCCCCGTACGGAGACTCCGTTGTGCGGTTGTGTATAGTTGGCCTTCAGTAGAGTTGATCGCGACATCCGCAGGATCAACGTCCTGACTGCTGCAAGCTGAGACTGCGGACAATCCCGCGATAATGAGAACGTAAATTATTTTGCGCATGATGACAGATGACGTCCAGACGGCGCTTGAAACCCCCGCTATTTAACCATAGCCTCAGGCGAGTCCCAAGCCGGTTAGCACTATGACAACCGTTCGCCTGAATGCAACGGTGCCTCCCGAACTCGCCCTGCAACGTTTGGATCGCGTCGCGAGAGAACTGTTCCCTGAATACTCGAGAAACCGCCTCCAGCAGTGGATCCGCTCCGGAGAACTGCTTGTCAATGGCAGTCCATCAGGCGTGAGGGACAAGGTCCCGCTTGGAGCAGAGTTGGTGGTGGCGGCCAATCTTGAGGAATTGGCATTGGTCCCTGAGCGAATACCTTTGAATATTATCCATGAGGACGATGAGATCATTGTCGTCAACAAACCTGCAGGAGTAGTTGTGCACCCTGGCGCGGGCAACCTGAGTGGGACGCTCGCGAATGGGTTACTTCACCATGACCCGCTACTTTCAAATGTACCTCGCGCGGGGATCGTTCATCGTCTGGATAAGGACACAACCGGTCTGATGGTAGTTGCAAGAACACTGAAGAGCCAGACAAGCCTGGTGAAACAACTGGAGGAACGAACGGCCGCCAGGCATTACACGGCTGTCGTTTATGGTGTTTTAGGTGGTTCTGGTACGGTTACTGAGCCGATTAGGAGACATCCTGTATACAGGACCCGAATGGCAGTGCATCCTTCAGGTAAGTTCGCGGCGACCTATTACGAACCACTTGCGCACTATGATCACCACACGCTTACGAGACTCAAACTCGCGACAGGCCGTACCCACCAGATCCGGGTACATATGCAACACATTGGCTTTCCGTTGATTGGTGATACAACCTATGGCGGCACTTATCGTCAGCACCTGGACCTATCGGATGAGCTACAGCGGTTGATTCGAGAGTTCGACCGGCAGGCGTTGCATGCGCATTCGCTCTCTTTTGTTCACCCCGGGCATGGGGGAACCGTATCGTTTCGGGCACCGGTGCCAGAGGATGTTGTGGCTCTGATTGCCGGGCTTGAAGTCGGCTGAGCAATGACTGATGGTCAAAGGAGATCCCACCAAAGCAGCAAGATGGCCTGACAATGTTTGTGTGAGGGTAACGTCTCATCAGGATGGGAACCTGGCGGTCCATACAAATGATGATCCGGATGTCGTTGCGCGCAATCGTGACCGTTTGGCCGCATCGTTGCCTGGCTTACCTGTGTGGTTGCGACAGGTCCATGGTCACGAGGTAGCGACAGTATCGCCGATTCAACAAGCTGAGATCACCGCGGACGCAAGTTATACGAGAGCGGTTGATACCCCGCTCGGTATTCTGGTTGCGGACTGTTTACCCGTACTGATCACGAGTACCGATGGCTTGGAGATTGCTGCCATACATGCAGGTTGGCGAGGGCTCGCGGAGCGCATTATTGAACGTACGGTGACCAGGTTTGATGCGCCGTCTCTCGTAGCACAAATGGGCCCTTGTATTGGACCCTGTCACTATGAGGTCGATGCCATCGTGCGTGATCGCATGGCACCCGAAGAACAACGAATCGGATTCCTGGCCAATCGGGAGGGCCATTTCCGCATGGATCTACAACAGATCGCCCGCTATCAACTGCGTCAGTGTGGGGTAGAGGTGCTCAAAGAGGATGATCGATGTACCGCTTGTTCGGCACTGTCCGATGGTGAGGGTCATCTCTATTCTCATCGGCTGGGTTCGCAGATGGGAAAACCGGAGATCAGACGCTTTGCAGCTTTGATCTGGCGCGAGGTGGGCCTGGAGGTTGTTTCTAGCAGTTGTCCTGGATGATCTCCGGGCCTCATCGATTTTGCCCTGCTTTTCTTCGTACGAAAGTACATGTTCCTGGCCGTCGTCATCGCGTACTCGGTTACGTATAAACGCTTGAAGTTGGGTCAGATTGTCTCGCGCGATCTTGCAGTTGTTGGCTCTGGTCTGGACAACCTCTGCTGCGAGTGCGGCGCGCTGATCTGCGACCAACGCATCTGGATCGATGCCTTGCGGACGAAGGACCAGATGTGAATTTTGACACGAGGTTTAAAGCATAAAGGCATGCGAGTTAGAGAATTTTCCCACCCGGAGGGAAGGTAGATGAATGCGGAGCACTAATTTGAGCCCCAATCTACGCACTAGAAGGACGAAGGGCGGGTGAACTGGCGCGAACATTGACGATATGACTGATTTCATTGAGAATGCCGGGCCTTTTCGCAGGCGTTGATTGCTGCCTGCCGCACGTTGATTCAGTAACGTGCCAATCCGAGTAAAGTTACCTATCGAGATTCCAGAGGAAGAGTCAGTGGAGAGAATATCTGGAGCGGATGCAGTCATTCGTTCTTTGCAGGAAGAAGGTGTCGAGGTCATTTTTGGTTATCCCGGCGGGGCTGTGCTGCATATCTATGACGCACTGTTCAGGCAGAATCAGGTGCGCCACATCCTGACGCGTCACGAGCAAGCTGCGACGCACATGGCGGACGGCTATGCGCGTAGCACGGGCCGACCTGGTGTTGTACTGGTGACCTCAGGACCTGGCGCCACCAATGCGATCACTGGCATCGCGACAGCCTACATGGATTCTATCCCCATGATTGTGCTTTCAGGGCAGGTCCAGAGCCATCTGATTGGTACTGATTCGTTTCAGGAAACAGATATGGTGGGTATTTCTCGTCCCATCGTGAAACATAGCTTTCTGTTGAAGAAAGCTGAAGACATTGCGACCGCGATCAAGAAAGCCTTTGTTATTGCGACGTCCGGACGTCCTGGCCCTGTTGTGATTGATATTCCTAAAGACATTACGAGTCCCACGGACTTGATTGATTTTGAGTATCCCGACACGGTCGACATTCGTAGCTACAATCCTGCGAGTAAAGGCCACTCTGGACAGATTCGAAAAGCGATATCGATGGTGATGGAAGCCGAACGGCCCATCATCTACGCCGGGGGTGGTGTTATTCAGGGAGAAGGATGCCAATTGCTAACGCGATTGACCAGGACATTGGGCTATCCCATTACCAATACTCTGATGGGATTGGGCGCCTTTCCAGGCACTGATCCGCAGTTTCTGGGCATGTTAGGTATGCATGGCACCTATGAAGCGAATATGGCCATGCATCACAGCGATCTGATTTTGGCTATTGGCGCGCGTTTTGATGACCGGGTCACGAATACAGTGTCCCTGTTCTGTCCAACTGCCAAGATTGTCCACGTTGACGTCGATCCGGCGTCGATCTCAAAGAATGTAGCGGTCGATGTCCCCATTGTCGGTGACGTCACTCAGGTACTCGAAGAGATGAATCAGTTGGTCGATGCCCAGATTAGCGAGCGTACGGAGGGTCAGAAAAGTGCCCTGGCAGACTGGTGGAGTCAGATTGAGGGATGGCGGGGACAGGAGTGTTTGAAAATCATCCGTGAGGAAAGTGATAAGCAGATTAAGCCGCAAGAAGCCGTCCAGGCGGCGTACGAGGTCTCTGGTGGCGGTGCGTATGTGACGTCAGATGTTGGCCAACATCAGATGTTTGCCGCTCTGTATCATCCGTTCGACGAACCTCGGAAGTGGATCAATTCAGGTGGTCTAGGCACGATGGGGTTCGGGTTACCCGCCGCCATGGGCGTGCAGATGGCCTATCCAGACGAACAGGTTATCTGCATCACTGGTGAAGGCAGCATCCAGATGAACATCCAGGAATTGTCCACGTGCCTGCAGTACAGTCTGCCGATCAAGATCATCAATGTGAACAACCAGGCCCTTGGCATGGTGAAGCAGTGGCAGGATATGCAGTATGAAGGCCGTCACGCACATAGTTACATGGAGTCTTTACCGGATTTTGTGGCACTGGTTGAAGCCTACGGGCATGTTGGCTTCAGAATCGAGAGTGTCGATGATCTTGAGCCAGTTATGAAGGAAGCTTTTGCGCTGAAAGATCGTTTGGTATTCCTCGATATCCTGGTCGATCCCGAAGAGCATGTATATCCGATGGCAGTCTCACCCAATGGTGCCATGCGTGACATGTGGCTGCGGAAAGGAGTTCGAACCTGATGAGACGGATACTCAGCGTATTACTCGAGAACGAGGCCGGTGCCTTGTCACGGGTTGTGGGTCTCTTTGCGCAACGCAACTACAATATTGAAACTCTGACCGTCGCACCTACCGAAGATCAAACGTTGTCGCGTCTGACCCTGACGACACATGGCGATGACCGTGAGATTGAGCAGATTACCAAACAACTTAACAAGCTCATCGAGGTGGTAAAACTGGTCGATTTGACCGAAGGTAGCCACGTCGAACGCGAACTGATGCTGGTCAAAATTCGGACCAGCAATAGTCAGCGAGCGGAGATCAAGCGCACGGCAGATATCTTCAGAGGACAAATCGTTGATGTGACGGGTAGTACTTACACGATCCAACTAACGGGCACGAAAGACAAACTGGATGCGTTTATCGGGGCATTAGCGGATGCTGTGATCATGGAAGTTGTTCGATCAGGTAGTTCGGGCCTGTCTAGAGGCGAGAAAGTCCTGGCTATCTAGCGTTTTCCCTGGCCTGTTTTCGAGGACTTACGATGGTAAACACCGAAGGCTCAGAAGGCACGGATCCCGTGATTCCGTTGAACGCGGCGAGCCGCCAGTCTGATTCTGATGGCGATGATCCTCTTCACTGCGATGATGTCGCTCCATCTGGTGAGCGTGCAGGGATACGGCGAGGTATCTATCTTTTGCCAAACCTCGTCACTACAGGTGCACTTTTTTCTGGCTTCTATGCAATTATCGCTGCGATGACCGACCGCCTGGAGAGCGCGGCCATCGCCATCGTCATTGCAGGATTTCTGGATGCGCTGGATGGTCGTATCGCCAGGATGACTAATACGCAGAGTGAATTTGGGGTTCAGTACGACAGTCTGTCTGACCTGGTGGCGTTTGGTGTAGCGCCAGCGGTCTTGATGTTCTCTTTCAGTCTTTCGGAACTGGATAAGTTCGGGTGGACCGTTGCATTTATCTATATGGCATGTGCTGCCCTGCGATTGGCAAGGTTCAATACAAAGCCTGATAACGCGGTTTTTTTCGGCCTGGCGAGCCCCGCAGCGGCGGGTACTACAGCGACCTGTGTCTGGGTCTGGGTGGATAATGACCTGGCCGGCGGGATGGAGATTGGCCTACCAATGGCGGCTATGACGGTTGTATTGGCGTTGCTGATGGTCAGCAACATCCGCTACTTCAGCCCAAAGCAGATTGATCTGAAGGGCCGAGTTTCCTTTTTCTACATGCTGATTGTCATCGTGTTGTTTGCGTTTATATTTGCCTATCCACCAGGACTGTTGCTCATGATCGGCGTCCTGTATACGGCTTCAGGACCCATCGACGCCATCAGACGCCGTATCACACGTCGAAAACGGCCGCCTGTAATTGCTTCAGATGATTGATTCGGAAGGAGTTTTCGGGGTCCCCAAGGGTCCTAACCGGCCTATTCAAAAAAATCCGAACCCGGTGTTGTTTTCGGGTCGGACCTGCGTATAATTCGGCCCCTCGACTCCGGTCGAGCTGGTTGCCGCAAGCAGCCAAGGGGGGTGGAAGTAGCCGCAGGCTGCATTCAATCCTACAGACAATGAATCCCCTAGCGACCACCTGCTGAGTTATCAGTTCAGTATGGGTGTTTTCGCGCTGAAGGTTCGCTGTCAGTTCTTTAACAGTTAGGAAAACACGCAATAGGTGTGGGTACTTGAAAGGTGAATGTCAGAAACATTCAGCTTCAAGACCAACAATTTATTGAGAACTTCTCTGAACAGACACTTCGGTGTTTTGTTTGGTGTACGGTTACTTGATTAACGATGTTCACCAGCCTCCTCAGGGGGACTGGGACGAATATTTTAGTATGGTCGTTTAGCTGAGCCAGGGGAATGCGTCGTAAGACTCTGAACTCTGAAAAGATTTGCGGACTCAATCCGCAACAGAGACCTAAGGGAGCCTCAAAAAGGCGTAACAAGGGAAACTGGATTAATACTCTTAAATTGAAGAGTTTGATCATGGCTCAGATTGAACGTTGGCGGCAGGCCTCATACATGCAAGTCGAACGGTAACAGCGGAGCTTGCTCCGGCTGACGAGTGGCGGACGGGTGAGTAACGCGTAGGAATCTGCCCAGTAGTGGGGGACAGCCCGAGGAAACTCGGATTAATACCGCATACGCCCTACGGGGGAAAGGGGGCCTTTGGCTCTCGCTATTGGAGGAGCCTGCGTTGGATTAGCTAGTTGGTGGGGTAACGGCCTACCAAGGCGACGATCCATAGCTGGTCTGAGAGGACGATCAGCCACACTGGGACTGAGACACGGCCCAGAC